>JAITMJ010000037.1 GCA_031277475.1 Flavobacteriaceae bacterium | reverse complement strand
AAAAAAGGAAAAAGGAACGAAGGGAAAAAGGGGATGAAAGAGAGGGCGGCTCCGTAGGAGCCAAACCTTTGTAGAATTATTTATCACACGCATGTTCGACCCCGTAGGGGTCAAACCTTGGTAGAAGTTTTGGGAAAGCAAAAGTCTAAAAAAGGAAAAAGGAACGAAGGGAAAAAGGGGGCGAAAGAGAGGGCGGCTCCGTAGGAACCAAACCTTTGTAGAATTATTTATCACACGCATGTTCGACCCCGTAGGGGTCAAACCTTAGTAGAAGTTTTGGGAAAGCGAAAGTCGTCACAGTCGTAAAAGTCCCTAAAAAAGACGAAAGACAAAACAAAAAAAGTAAATTATAACCGCTTTACCCCCCTCTCCTTCGGAGAGGGGCTGGGGGTGAGGATAAAAAATAAAAAAATAATGAAAAAATTAACTTTAAAAACAGCAACAATGAAACAACTAAAAACAATCTTATTGATTTTTCTTATTTCCCTCTTTGGGGGAGGAGGAACCTACGCACAACTACCCGGAACTCCGTACATCGTGCCTACGTATTATGCAGAAGAAAACTTATGCACCGGTTTTAACACACTGGGTAGAGACTTTTGGGTAACTTTTGGACATAATTATACTTACACCGCGGCTAATGTTTTTTTTGCGTTAAATATTGCGGCGAATCTGGATACAGATGTTACACTCACATTTAAAGAAACCGGTCAAGTAGCCCAATACCATATTACTGGCGGCACAGTGCATCAGATTGATTTAAGCAAAGTTCAAGGGAATGTTCCGCCGAATAACACCAATTTGGGTGATATGAGAGCAAGCGTGTATCTATATACTGCGGGTACACTACCTGTCAGTAGCATTAGCGGAAGAAATAATAAAAGCCTGCATATAGAATCCACAATGCCTGTATCGGTCTATGCTTTTAATACGGGGACAACCTCAACCGATGCTACTATACTGATTCCCACACAAACATGGGGAAGGGATTATTACCGACTTTCTTATCAGCCGTATCATATTGCAGGTCAATCCGGTGGAGACAATAGAGATATAGAATTGATTATTGCCAAAGAAGATGATACCGAACTTTTTTTGGATGGAGCAATAACACCTTTCGCCGTCATTGATGCGGGGGAAGTTTACTATTTGTATGGAGGGCAAGATATAGATCTTACCGGAAGACATATCACCTCCGGAAAACCGGTGGGTTATTTCACGCACAGTCAATTGGTATTCATTCCAAAAGGACTTAGAGCTGGAGATATTTTGCTTGAACAGTTGTCACCTGTGAACCAATGGGGAACAAAATTTTTGGTTCCCAACGTTCCGGAGGAAGTATTGAATAATACGAATATACTTACAGATGAATTAAACCATATCCGAATCCTCGCTTCGCAAGACAATACTACGGTAACCTATTTCGGTGCCACACTGAGGACAACAGATTTCAATAATCAGGATATATCCGGCGATACGCCCATCCTTTCCGGGCAAACGCTGGACAGAGGGCAGTGGGTAGAATTGGAGATAGACGGCGACAGAACTACCGACCACCTTTCTTCATGCTACATTACAACCAATAAACCCGTTGGCGTTACTGCATACCTAATCGGATCAGGAGGAGATGGGTTACCATCTGTTATTCAGCAAGTTGGCGATCCGTCTATTTCCCGAATACCGTCTATAGAGCAGAGTTTGACAAATGTACTTATCGCTCCGTTTATGTTTCAACCTGGTGTTAATAATCCTTACACCGTTTTAGATGGTATAGCTCCCTCTTCCCCCGGTCCTGTAAATCCGATAGTTACGCATTATGCAATCATCATTACACCAACCGCATCAAAAGGGAGTGCAAGCATGACATCAAACGGATCTCCTGTAGTTCTTGATCCCAACCAATGGGTAGATAACATCGCATCTACCGAAGGAGGCACCCAACCGGGATTTTCTTATTATATCCATACGTTTGATAATGTTAACGATTACGGAAAATCTTTCATAGTATCCAATTCAGATGAAGGGGCGGGGGTAATTGTGCTTGCCGCAGGTATGTCTCGGTGGGAATCCTATTATTATAATGCAGGAAGCGGTGCGTGTGTGATAAATCCGTAGAAATTGCTATGCTGCGCAAAAGAGAAAACACGATCAAAGATACTATGTGTCACAACTTTCTGTAAAGATAGGTTTTAACCCATTTTTTTATCCGCACTTTTTGTATTTTCAAGGTTTGCGATGTAATACATTTTTGACTTTTGTAGTGATTTGCATAATTTATAATTCGTACTTAATTTAAAATTTATAGAAACCCGGTGATAAGTTTGTATTTCTTTAAAAATTAAAATTATTTTATTATCGCACCATTGTTAAATTGAATATCCGCCGTCCACCACCAAATTGCTTCCCGTAATCCATTTTGCAGCGTCTGAAAGAAGAAAAACACAGGCATTTGCAACATCTTCCGCAGTTCCGATTCCGAGCGGATGTTTTTTAATGATTTCCGAAGCGGCTTCTTCACCAATGTTTTCAAACATTTTTTCGAGAATCGGCGTGTTGATCATTGCCGGACTGATGCTGTTTACGCGGATATTATTTCTCGCCAATTCCGGTGCCAAAGAACGAACTCCGGAAATCACAGCGCCTTTGCTCGCCGAATATGCCGTTTTCCCGATTTCGCCGACAATTCCTGCAACAGAAGCGATGAATACGAAACTTGCAACATCGTCCCGATATTTTTTTTGAGAAATAATTTTTGCGATTTCAAAACCGGAAATTACATTAATATCGAAAATTTCCTGAAAAATTTCCGCCGAATGTTTCTTGAAAGGCAAGGTTTTTTCTATGCCCGCACAATGAATAAATCCCGAAATTTTCCCAACCGATTCTACTTTTTCCGCAATAGAATTTTCTAAATTTTCTTGGGTAATGTCCGCAACAATGATTCCGGTTTTCACCTCTTTGGAAATTTGCGATTGCGTTTCTTCCAGACGTTCTTTGTTTCTGCCCAAAAGAATCAGATTTGCACCGTGTTTTCCACATTCTACAGCACAACTTTTCCCGATTCCCGACGAAGCACCGGTGATTAAAACAGTTTTATTTTTTAATGAAAAAGCATTCATCAATCTTCAAAATTTTCTTTCCCGATAATGCCTATCAAATCGGAAATGGTTTTCATATCTTTAAATTGTTTCGCCTCGATTTTTTTTCCGAAATTTTCGTCCACAAAAGCGATAATCGTCAGCAGCGACAAAGAATCGTAACTTTCCAACGCCTTGAAATTCGTGTCTAAAGTCAATGTTTCGTCTTCCTCTAATTCCTCTTGTAATTTTTCTAAAAAAACGGTTGTTTTCATATTGTTGTATTAATTAAAACGTATTTAAGTTTCGAGTTTTAGATTATTTGATGAACACCAATCTCACGTCATTCGGCACTTTAATTTCCGGATTTTCTTTAAATTTTTCTATAAACAAATCGCGCATTTTTATTCCGGTGGAAATAGTTTCTCCTTTTGCGAAAAAAGTCATATCGTCGCCGCCCGTCGCCAAATAATCAGACGTTGCAATATAGTAAATTTTATTCAGATTTAAAGGTTCGCCATTGATTAACTCTTTGGAAATCACACCTTTATCTGTTTCGATGACCAAATGCGAAACCGGATTATTTTTTTGTGTTTTGGCGTAGTAATCAAAAAGTCCGTTCATATCCGTTCCTTTCATTTTCACGATGACAACCTCGTTTTCAAAAGGCATCACTTCGTAAATATGTTTTACCAAAATATCGCCCGCCGCAATAATCGTCCGAATTCCGCCGATGTTGATGACCGCCGCATTCACATTGGAAATTCCGTTTTGTTTCGCCCAATTTTCGGCACCTTCAAAAGTATAATCTGCGAGAAGATTTCCCAAATTGGGATTGTCGCCCACCTTATTTAATTCAATTTCCGTGTGCGAAATTTTGGTGTTCATTTCACTTTCCAACTTATTTTTGTAGGGTTCAATGATTTTACTGAAAGATTCGTTTTCCTTCAAATCTGCATTTATGGAAATATTTTTTTGCGTTTCCACATTTGCAATTTGCAAAGGCGTTTTGCAGGAAAACAGCAGCAACAGCAACAATAGAGGAATTGGCTTCTTGCTTTTGGTGATTGCCTCTCTAATTTTTATTTTTTCAAAGGAATCGGCGAATCCTAACAAAGTGGTTCGGCGTAGCCAATCCTTCGGATTTTGCTTTTTGTCACACTGAGCCTGTCGAAGCGTTGGTTTTTGGCTTTTGATGCTGATCGAGGTCGAAGTGTTGACTTTTTGTTGTAATTCGTAATTCATAATTTCATCTGTTTTTTTTTATCTGTTTTTTTGATATGAAATTACGGATAATCAATGTGTAATTCCACAAAAGAGCAACATCTTTTCAATTAATAATCACGCTGGAATTGGAAACGCTTTTCATGGTTTGAAATTGCGTTCCGTCCGAATAGGTTTCGGTTTGGGCGGTTTTTACGCTGATGTTTTGCTTTTTCACCCAGCCTGTATTTTGGTCGAGAATGATGGTTCCGTTTTGTGAAAGTTCCGAACTCACGGTTCTGGTAACGCCTTGTTGCGTTTGTTTGTCGGATTTTTTTGGAATACCGCCGGAAATTTCGATTTCCACACTTCCGTTTCCTACGCTTTTTAAAACATAAGTTGTAGTTATTTTCACGCTTCCGTCAGCCGACGCGTTTTCGGATTGCGTCCATTTTTCCCCGATTTTCACACCTTTTTCGGGAATCAGTTTTAGGTTTTTCATAAATTGATCTTTGATGATTTCCTGATTGAAACTGCTTTTAAAATATTCCGGAAATGTGGCTTTTTGTTCGGCGGTTAAAGTGGATTCAACGGCGGCGAGAACTTTTTTGTAAATCGGTTCAAAACCTGTGATGGAAAGCACTTCGCCATTTTCTTTCATCTTCATTTGAAGTTTGTTTCCGACCAAAGATTTATTCACGTTCCAAATCATTTTCAAATCTTCCTCTTGCGGAGCGGCGGTTTTCGTATCGACCACAATGGTTTTTCCGTCCGCCGACTGCGAAATTTTTTTGCCGATAATATTGATGCTGATATCATAAACACCGTTTTTAAACTCATTGATTGTGAAAGACATATCGTCTGTGCTTTCGTTGGTTCCGGATTGTGAGGTTCCGTCCGGAAGTGTGATGGTTCGGGAATCTTTTTGAAGCGTAACCAAAGGATAAGTTTTTCCTTTTTCCAATTTGAAAATTTGTTTGAAAACGCCTGCAGAATCTTTGATAGCAGGAATTTCGGCGATTTCTTTCACCGAATCTTTCGGCACTTCAACGGTGGTGATTTTTCCGGTTTCCGGATCGATTTTTGTAACGGTTGCCGTTTCTTTTTTGCAGGCAACGAAGGCTGTGGAAATCAGCAGGAGTATTGGGATTTTTTTCATTCTTTTTTGATGATTGCTACGCAATTTGAGACCGCTAATTTACAAAAAATACCATCGTTTTTAATTATTCCCCGGAAATCCTTTGCCTCAAAACTTCGTAAAGCACGGCTCCGCAGGCTACAGAAACGTTCAGAGATTGGGTTTTGCCTTCGATTGGGAGTTTTATTTTTTCATCCGCGTGGTGCAAAATTTCTTTGGAAATTCCGGTTTCTTCGTTGCCCATCACAATCGCGCAAGGTTCGGAAAAATCAATTTCATAAATCAATTTTTTGGCTTTTTCTGTGGATGCAAAAACCCGAACTCCCGATTGTTGCAGAAAATCCACAGTGTGCGCCAAGTTTTTTTCTTTGCAAATTTTAAGATTATAAATGGCTCCGGCGGAAGTTTTTATCGCATCGGAATTGATGGGTGCGGCTCCTTTTTCGGGAATGATAATGGCATCAATTCCCACACATTCGGCGGTTCTGCAAATGGCACCGAAATTTCGGACATCCGTCAATCGGTCTAAAATCAAAAGAAACGGCATTTTTCCGTCTTCAAAAATCTGCGGCAAAACATCTTCGATTTTATAAAAAGCCACCTCCGAAATAAACGCAACCACGCCTTGATGATTTTTCCGCGTAAAACGATTCAGTTTTTCGATTGGAACGTAGTTGATGTGGATTTTGTGTTGGGCGAGAAGTTTTTTCAAATCGGCTACGGTCGGGCTTTGCAAAGCGTTTTGCAGAAAAATTTTATCTATGGTTTTTCCTGCTTCCACAGCCTCGATCACGGGACGAATCCCGAAAATAAAATCGTTTTTTTTGATATTGTTTGTTGGTATTTCACCGTTGGCTTTTATATTTTTCATTTTTTTTAATTGTTAAAATTAAACTTTGTCAAAGATTTTCAACTTTGACAAAGTGTTACCATGTTTTCATCGCAGTTTGATGTGATTTTCGGATTGTTGTCGATGGAATTTTTCAAAGTTCAAGATTTAAAGTTTGAGCAAAATTTCATTTTCCTTATTTTTTTAATATTATTTATAAATGATAGATTAAGAATGTGTTATATATAATTATACCTATATTAACCGTCTTAAAACTTTGAATTTTGAACCTTAAACAAATAATATCACCCCACACTTCCTTCCAAACTGATTTCCAACAATTTCTGCGCTTCGATGGCAAATTCCATCGGCAATTTATTTAAAACTTCTTTACTGAATCCATTGACAATCAATGCGATGGCTCTTTCGGTTTCGATGCCTCTTTGGTTGCAATAGAAAATCTGGTCTTCCCCGATTTTTGAAGTCGTGGCTTCGTGTTCCAATTGCGCAGACGGATCTTTGATTTCGATATACGGAAACGTGTGCGCGCCACATTCATTGCCCATCAAAAGCGAATCGCACTGCGAAAAATTTCTCGCACCTTTTGCAGACGGCAAAACTTTCACCAATCCGCGATACGAATTGTTCGATTTTCCGGCGGAAATTCCTTTGGAAATAATCGTAGATTTCGTGTTTTTCCCGATGTGAATCATCTTCGTTCCGGTGTCCGCAAATTGATGGTGATTGGTAACGGCAATGGAATAAAATTCGCCGACTGCACCATCGCCTTTCAAAATGCAACTCGGGTATTTCCAAGTAACGGCAGAGCCGGTTTCCACTTGTGTCCACGAAATTTTCGCATTTTTTTCGCAAAGTCCTCTTTTGGTTACGAAATTCAAAACGCCGCCTTTTCCCGCCTCGTCTCCCGGATACCAATTCTGAACGGTGGAATATTTTATCTCCGCATTTTCCAAAGCCACGAGTTCCACAACTGCGGCGTGAAGTTGGTTTTCGTCTCTGGACGGCGCGGTGCAACCTTCCAAATAGGAAACGTAACTTCCTTCGTCGGCAATCACCAAAGTTCTTTCAAATTGTCCGGTTCCGGCTTGGTTGATTCTGAAATATGTGGAAAGTTCCATCGGGCATTTCACGCCTTTCGGGATGTAGCAAAAACTTCCGTCCGAAAACACTGCAGAATTTAGTGCCGCATAAAAATTATCGCCTCTGGGAACCACTTTTCCGATGTATTTTTTCACCAAATCGGGATGATTTTTAATGGCTTCGGAAATGGAGCAAAAAATAATTCCTTTTTTCGCCAAAGTGTCCTGAAACGTGGTTTTCACGGAAACGGAATCCAACACAATGTCCACGGCAACGCCGGCGAGCCGTTTCTGTTCCTCGATATTAATTCCCAATTTTTCAAAGGTTTTCAAAAGTTCGGGATCCACTTCGTCGAGGCTGGCGAGTTCCGGTTTTTTTTTCGGGGCAGCGTAATATTTAATTGCCTGAAAATCAGGTTTTTCGTATTTAATGTTTGCCCAATTCGGTTCCTGCATTTTTTGCCAAATTCTGAAAGATTCCAAACGCCAATCGGTCAGCCAATCGGGTTCTTCTTTCTTTTCGGAAATCAAACGGATGATGTTTTCGTTTAATCCTGTCGGGAAATCGTCGTATTCGATGTCGGTATAAAAACCCGCTTCATATTCTTTGGTTTTCAAGTCTTCTCTTAAATCGTCTTCGGTGTATTTCATATTCAAAATAAAATGATTGTATTTTTCATTGTCCTTTTTGATTTAATTTTCTGTTTTTTTTGTACGGGCTTTTTCTCTCAAATCCACACAAGTTTCTATTTTCTTAATGCTTCCCATAAAACTTTGAATTTTTAAACTTTGAATTTTTGAACCTTGAACCTTGAATCTAAAGAACTTTGAATCATTCGAGTTTTTCTTTCGTTTCTTTTAATTTTTTTAATAAATTTTCTAATTGTCTTCTTTCTTCATAAGCACCATTGGCTTTATAATAGAAAATATATCCGGGAATTTTTTCCTGTGCTTCTTTTTCGCTCCACTTCAGTCGTTCTTTTGTTTCCTCGAATTTCATATTTTCAAGCACATTCAATTCTTTTGTTGCAACATCTATTTCGTTATAAATATTCCATATTGAAAGCAATAAATCTTTATCTTCGGTCAAACGCATCATTCCGGAAGTTTTGAACATATCAAATGCTTCGGTCTTAAAATTATAGATGTAATTAGTATTAAAACCGCCCTCTTTACTAAAAACCCACAAAGTATCTCGTTTGACGGATTCTTTATCGTGCGCTTTCAAATAATCGGCATAATCTATTGAAATTTGCATTTTTTTAATTTTTGCTTCAATATCATTAATATTCGTTTCCAATTCCAATTTTATGGCGTTTAAATATAAATCTTTGTCTTTTTGGGAATTTCGGTTGTTGATCCACAAACCAATGGAAACCGTAATCGCAATGCCGACTACCACTACGGAAAGTTCACGAAAATAGGTTCCGACAGACGCCGGAAAAACAAATTTTTTCTTTGTATTTCTTTTAGTTTTCTGTTGATTTCCAACTTTTCTAATGTTTCCCATAACTTTGAACCTTGAATTTTGAACTTTTGTCACCCTGAGCGAAGTCGAAGGGTTGAACTTTGAATCTAAAGAATTTTTGAATTTAAAGCGAGAAACTTTCCCCGCAACCGCAGGTTCTTGCGGCGTTCGGATTGTTAAAAACGAAGCCTTTTCCGTTCAATCCGCCGGAATATTCCAAAGTGGTTCCCGCCAAATAGAGAATGGATTTTTTATCAACGATGATTTTGATGCCGTTGTCTTCAAAAATTTGGTCGGTTTCCGCTTTTTGATTATCAAATTTCAAAACGTATTCCAAGCCCGAACAGCCGCCGCTTTTCACGCCGACTCGTATAAAATCGGTTTCGGAACTGAAACCATCTTCCGTCATCAACTGAACGGCTTTCAACTTTGCTTGATCACTTACTTTTATCATCTTTTTACTTTTTTATTTAGAATGATTATAATTTGCAAATTTACGAAAAAAATAGACTTGGAGATTTGTCACTTGCTTTTGGCTTTTAGCTGTTTGCAGATTTTGAAATTCAGAAATTCAGAGATTTCCAAATTATTCGGATTGATACAGAATTTTCAAAATTTCTAAAGATTCGGGATATTTGAAATTCGTGAAATGCAGTTTGTAGTAAAGCATCAGCGATTCCAAAAAAGCGTTTCTTTCTTTTCTTTTTAATTTTATTTGATGTGGATGTTCGCTATTGAGAAAAATTTTCCAGATTTTGGAAATTCCTTTATTGAATAAATAATGATTTTCCGCATCAGTGAAACTTCCGGTTTCGGGATTTAAAAATATTTCATTTGATTTTAGAGGCAACCATCCGTTGTGTTTCAACATATTGAAAACCAAATAAATATGAGATGAAAAATCGCTTTTTGAAAGTTGCAACATAAAATTAGAAATTTCGCGATAGATTAATTCGGAGGCATTTTCGCGTTTTAAAATCTGATTTAAAAAATCCGCCGCGAACATCAAAATACTGCCGATGTCGGGATTTCCGTCGTAGCCGCTTTTCACGAGTTCGAGTTTTTGAATGTTGGGAAGTTTTCCGGTTTCGTTTAAAGAGTTTTGGGTAAAAATTTCTAATTCGTTCAGCGGAAACAGCAAGGATTTTTTCAATGTTTTCGAGGCATAAATTCCTTTGGCAAAAAACGTTTGATAGCCGAAATTTTCGGTATAAAAATTCAGAATTGCGTCGTGGTCGGAATATTTCAGATTCGACAATAAAAATCCTTTCAAGTTCGTCATCAATTCACCACGGCTATTTTTGCGGTTGCGGTGTCGGTTCCGTCTTCATTCGTCATCAAAACGAAATAAATTCCGGAGGCTACGCGAACGCCGCGAAAATTATTGAGATTCCATTCATAAAAACCACCGGTTGTCACAGCCGAATGCACGAGATTTCCGGCAGCGTCCGTAATTCGGATATTGGTTTTTGCAGCCAAACCACGTATTCTCACATTTCCTTTATAATTGGCGTAAACCACGGGATTCGGATACACCAAAACATCGCCGAAATTTTCTGAAGCGCTCACAACATCGCCTTGATATACCACCACGCCGTCAAGCGTTGCAAAATATATTTTTCCGTTGTTTTCATCTATTTTTATATCCGTAACGCTGTCGTTCGGCAAAGGAGAATTGGCTTTTGTAAAATGCTGAAGCGTTTGTTCGCCGGAAGAATCCAGATAAAAAACACCGCCGCCATTTACGGAAACCCACTTTTGATTTCCGGAATCTACGGCAATTTGAAAAATTTCATTATCCCGAAAAAGTTCTTCACCCAATCCGTTTTCTTCAATAATGATGGGTTCAGTTTGCGGATTTTCTTCTTCTATTGCGCTTTCGGGATTTGATAAAACACGAAGCCCGGTTCTTGTTCCTATCCATAAATTATTGTTTTTGTCAAGTACTGCGGAAATAGTTCCGTTAACCGGAAGATTATTGGCTTGTCTTATAATCATAAATTGGTCGTCTGAAGTGTTGGCAGGGGTGTTCTTATAATTGTATATCAACATTCCTCCATCGCCGAAAAATGGAGCGGGAATATATAAAAATCCGTTGCTTGCAAATGGTTTTTGAGCGCCGTTGGCAATGATAACTTCGTTTCGAATAAAATCGTCTGAAGAAGCATTATAATAGAAATATCCCAGTTTATACGGTGAATCACCCAAAAATGTTCCTGAAGCAAAAAGTTGATTGTTTTCATCAAAAGTCAAACCTACAATTCTATCGGTAACTGCGGATCCGACATTAGAAAGATATTTTTTTACGAAAACATCGTTGTTCATCTTGTAAATACCTTTATTAGCGAGATTAAACACATAATTTGTGAAGAAAATTTCCGAAGGATTAGATGGATTTATTACGGCATCCAAAATATTTAATGGGGGCGGATTCGTTAAAAAGAAATCGGGATAAATCCATTGGGTTCCATTAAAATGATAATATCCTAATCCACTATTTACAGGGTCATTGTAAGCAGTTCTTACTCCGGTTGAAATCACAATTTGGTTTTGAAACAAATCTATTTTATAGGATTTGTTGTTATACGGACCATCCGGTTTTATGGAATTTCCGGCTTGATTGACGATGCCCAAAGTTCGGGTTCCGGCAAATATTTGGCTGTTTCTGTAAATTCCGGTATTTATGATATTCCCTGCAATACTTTGGCTTTGAATCGGTGCGCCGCCCGAAAGATTATAAATATTGACAAGAGCCTGAGTTGCCACCAAAATATTGCTGTCATCAACCGTTAAATCTCTGATATTTGAAAGATTTGGAAGTGCCGCAAATGTGGCTCCATCGCCGTATCGAACGGTGGTTGCGTTTGAAAAAGCCAAAACGTTTCCATTGGCAATTTGGGTAAAATTTCCGGCAAAAATATTTGTCCATGTGGAATATACCGGAAATGTAACATCCATTTCGTGGGTTAAAATGCCGAGAGATGTTGCGGTGTAAACTTTATTGTCCCGAATCACGGATTCATTCGCTGCCACGAAAGTTCCTCCGGTTGTAAAAAAGGCAGAATCTCCAAATTCCCGATTTTCCAAATCAAAGATTGAAACGCCGTAAGCCACAGAAATCACAGCGGTATTCCCGTTTATGGAAACGTGGTTGATTTTTTTATTTCCCGTAAAACCCGTTGCAATCGGAATATCTACGATTAAAAAAACTCCGTCCGGCGTTATCACGTCTAAACTTCCGTTTTGATAACCTACCAATCCGACGTCCGTTTGCGGGTTATAATCGAATGCGGAAATTTTCACTTCGTGAAGCCCGTTGGCTTTGGAGAGTTTGGAAATTTCGCCGGTGGAAATGTTATAATAAAAAATACCGTTTTCCGTAGCGGCAATCAGTTTTCCGTCGTCTTCCCGTATGGACAAAACGTTGTTGTAGGAAAATAAATCCGACCAGCGATTGTCTGCAATAATCTGCGCATTGGAAATCGAAAATCCGATTGTAAAAACTGCCGCTAAAAATATTTTTTTCATCTTAAATTTGATTTTTTTTAATTAATTTATACTTGTTTCTTGTTAGAACAAAAGTCGTAATTTATTGATTTTCTGTTCTTTTGTCTTGAAACAAAAGAACCAAAAGTTCAAGGCTTGGAAACTCGGCTAAAATCTTCGATTTCTTAACGCCTCTGTTTCCGAAGCCGTTTTTAAAGTCGTTTCCGAAGTTGTTTTCAAAGTCGTTTTCGAAACTATTTTCAAAGATACAAAATATCAGATTTTCACAAAATTCCGTTAGATGAAAAATCTTGTATCTTATTGTCTATCACTTGGTTGTTCCAAGAAATCCGATTTATATTTTTTTCTTTATCGAAATAAAAATCTATTCTTCCCAACAGCAAACCTGCCCAGCCTACTTGATTTACCAACACATTTTTCCCTTTTCTGTTTTGATAATTTATCGGTTCGCTGAGAAATGTGTGCGTATGACCACCCAAAATTACGTCAATATTTTCAGTTTTTTGCGCCAACTGAACATCGCAGATTTTTTGGGGAACATCTTTGAATTCGAAACCGAGATGCGAAAGGCAAATCACGAGGTCGCATTTTTTTTCGTTTTTTAATAAATCTGCGTATTGTTGGGCGATTTCCACAGGGTCGTTGTAAACGGTTTCCGCATAATTTTTTCTGCCGACCAAACCTTGCAATTCTATTCCCAAACCGAAAATTCCGACTTTTATTCCGTTTTTATTAAATATTTTAAATGGAACGGTTTTTCCGTCTAAAACGGTATTTTTAAAATCGTAGTTCGAGCAGATGAACGGGAAATCAGCGTTTGGCAAAACTTTCAGAAAACCTTCCAAACCGTTGTCGAAATCGTGGTTTCCCATCGTTGATGCGTCGTATTTCATCATCGTCATCAGTTTAAATTCCAATTCGCCGCCAAAAAAATTAAAATACGGCGTTCCCTGAAAAATATCTCCGGAATCCAACAGCAAAACATTGTTTTCCGCCGCCCGAATTTGCTGCACCAAACTTGCTCTTCTGGCAATTCCGCCTTGATTGGGATTTGGTTTGTAAGTCGCTTCAAAAGGTTCGATTCTGCTGTGTTGATCGTTGGTGTGCAAAATCGTGAGTTTGTATGAAGTTCCAAAATCCAAGTTTTGTTTATTCCGGGCATACAAAAAATTCGGAGCAAAAGCCACCGCCAATGTTCCGCCGCCAATCGTTTTTAAAAAGTTTTTTCTGTTCATTGAGTTACGAGTTTCGGGTTTTCGGGGTTCAAAAATTCAAAGTTCAAGGTTCAACATAAAGGTCAGCATCCGCGTGATAATACGTCATATCAAGTGTTTACTTCTTCAATAAGTTTTCTATCAATTTATTTTGCATTTCCATCAGTTTGGAAATTTGCGATTGATTATTTATTACATTTTTTAATAAATCTTCGGAAAAATTATTATTTATAGTTACCTTACTAATATACCCAACGGCAGAATTATTGCTTGTTTCAATATCATTTATAATCATTTCTCCCTCTAAAAAATATTGTGGATCTACTTTGAAAAAATCCGCCACTTTCTGCATAAACAAAAAATCAATTTTTTCAATTTCGCCGTTTTCAATCTTGCTGAGGTAGCCTTGAGAAACGTCTAAATCCTGTGCTAAATCATTTTGAGAGATATCTTTTTGTTCTCTCAATTTTTTTATTTTGAAACCAATACCATTATTCATAATACCAAAAATTGAGGTGTAAAGATAATCTTTTTGTATAAAAAAACGCTTTATTCCAAACGGAATATTATTTCCTGTCGATTATTCCAAATGGAATAGATTACTCCGGATTTTGTTTCTATACTTGCTCCATAATCATAAAATATTTTAGCAATGAAAAAATCTATTTTTTTAACACTAATGTTTGCGGTTTATTTTGTAAATGCGCAAACGAATTTGAAGAACTTTTACGTTGTTGCAAAGCCGAATTCTACCATTGAGCCGGTGTCAAAAACAACGATGGATGATGTGATTTTGAATGCTTGGGAAAGAGGAGGAAGCACACCATCAAATATTGAAAACACTCAAAACGAAAAAAGGAAAATAGTAAGAAAAAATAATGTAATTTTGGAAAATATTAATCTCAATGCCAACGAGATTGGTACGGTTTATTTATCGTTTAATTTTTTAACCGAAAATATGACGGACAAAGAAGAATACCGATACCATGTGATACAAAGAGATTCCGAAACAGGAGAAATTATGGGCGGAGAAACTTTTGATATTTATAAAAAACCAAGACCTGCTTTTGCGGCAAATGCAAATAATCAGGAGGCTGAAAAAAACGAACCGGTTACCATCAGTGCAACCGAAATTTCAGAACCGGCAACTTACAATTGGTATGATGAAAACGGAAACCTTATCTATACCGGAAAAGATTTTACCGTGGTGCAGGAAGTAACCAAAACCTATAAATTGGAAGTGATAGCATTAGACGGATTTAAAGATTATTCCGAAGTGCAAGTGAAAGTAACGCCATACAAATTCATCAATATGGCACCGAATCCGGCAAGCAATGAAGTGATGCTTCAGTATGATATTGAAAACGCTTCATCTGCTTATGTGGTGATTGCAAGTTTATCCACCGGAAATTCCAATAATTATATTCTTGATACAGCGAGTTCCCAAAAAACAATAAATATTAGTACTTATCCCGCAGGGCAATATAGTGTGGTTCTCATTGTGGACGGGCAAATTATTAACTCTAAAAATCTTATAAAAAATTAATGTTATGAAAAAGATTGTTATTTCATTATCTGTTTTTGCAGTATTTTTTGCAAAAGCACAACAACCTGAACTTATTGGTAATACTTGGTATTTAGAAAAAACTGTTATAAGCGGGACGGAATATTTTCCACCAACATCGGCACCTGAAATTCAAATACAGGCGATATTTTTAAATGACAGTTATCTCACTCAAGTATGTGATTTTTTTTATGGAGATGTTTCTTTGTATACTCCTACAGAAATAATTATACAAACTTGGGGTATTGGGTTACAGGAATGTCCTCCATGGCAAGATGATTATAATGATTTTCAAGATAATATATACTATTCTGTTTTGTCTAATAATTATGGTGGATCACTGCCTTATACATTGGATTACCTCATAGAAAATGTGGATAATTACAAACGCCTTACTTTAACCAATCCTGACGGAGATACTGCTATATACAATAATATCGTTTTATCCGCTACAGATTTAGGAAAAACCGATGAAATTTCATTGTTCCCCAACCCCGTAACCGCCGTTCTAAACATAGAAACTTCCCTAAAAATAGAGAGAATTAATGTTTATGATGCTTCGGGGAAAGTGGTAAAAACCGCACAAAATGTGGGAAAAACTATAGATATTTCCCGCCTGCAAAACGGGGTTTATCACTTGGAAATCTTTACGGATAAGGGAAAGGTTTTTAGGAAGATTGTAGTTGGCGGTTGATGATTGTTGGTCAATATAAATATTATAGGGGTGTATTGCTACACCTCTATTTTCGTTTTATAACAAATCCGCAAAAATCCGCCGAATGTTTATTCCGGGCATACAAAAAATTCGGAGCAAAAGCCGCCGCCAATGTTCCGCCGCCAATCGTTTTTAAAAAGTTTTTTCTGTTCATGCGTAAATTCAAGGTCAAAAAATTCAAAGTTCAAAGTTCAAGGTTCAAAAATAAGGATAAAAAAAGCAAATGCTAAGTGTTTAATAAAAAATATATAAAATTTAAAAAGAATTTGTATTTTTGGAACCGTCAATTATGAATAAAATACACTATTAGGTACAAAAAAAACGGAGAAGCCGATAGCCGTAAAATGGAGGCAAAAAATAAATAAATCAAATAAAAAAATGGAAAAGGATTTAAAAATGAAAGGCTTGGTTATGTGCCTGTGTGCATTTGCGGTGTTTGCAAATGCTCAAAACATAACATTTGAAGATTCGAATTTTAAAGCGGCGTTGCTTAGCCATTCTCCTGCGATTGACACCAACAGCGACGGTGAAATTTCGCAAACGGAAGCAGCCGCAGTTACAAACAGTTTAAACGTAGAAAACAAAAACATTTCTTCCATGCAAGGTATTGAGTATTTTACGAATGTGAAATATTTGCAATGCGGATATAATCAAATTACGGCATTAGATGTTTCTAATAACGATGCTTTGATCTGGTTGATTTGCCGTAACAATATGATTTCCACATTGGATGTTTCGGATAAAACTACTCTAACCTATATAAATTGTGGTTTTAATCAACTTTCAGCGTTAGATGTTTCCAACAATATCAATCTGACAATGTTGTATTGCGGAAGCAATCACATTGAAACATTGAGCGTTTCCAACAATGCCGCTCTGACACAATTATATTGTGATAACAATCAGCTTACGGCATTAGACGTTTCCAACAATCCTGCTCTCACAACTTTAAGTTGCGGTATGAATCAATTTACAACTTTGGATGTTACCAATAATATTGCTCTGAAAGATTTGGACACCCGATACAGTTATATTACAACGGTGGATCTTTCCAATAATGTTGCTTTGGAACATTTGTACAGCGTCGGTGGGCAACTTCAAACGTTGGATCTTTCCAATAATCCTAATTTGATATACATCTATTGCGAGCAAAATCAAATTTCCGAGTTGAATGTTTCTAACTGCACAAGTTTGAAAGAATTTTCGTGTTCCGGAAATCAACTTACGACGTTGGATGTTTCCAATAATACGCAATTAACCCATTTGTACTGCTTTAGTAATCAACTCACTTCTTTGTATATAAAAAACGGAGTTACTAAAACTTTTAATACCAACACCAATCCTTTTGGTGCCGGCTACAACTTTTCAAACAATCCGGATCTCGCCTATATTTGCGTGGATGAAGACTTCGTGCAGGCAGCACAAAATTATGTAGACACATACAGCATCGGTAATAATCCTGAAATTACTTCAAATTGTTTGATGGCAACACAGGAAGTTTCAAAAAACAAAATCTACATTTATCCAAATCCGGTGAAAGATGTTCTTATAATTCAAGGTTCAACGCTTCGACAGGCTCAGAGTGACAACGCAAGGATTTACGATATTTCGGGAAAATTAGTAAAAACGTTTGACGGAAATTCTGTAAATGTTTCTGCTCTGCAAAAAGGAATTTACATTTTAAACATTGATAATCAATCTATTAAATTTATAAAAGAATAATTCTGCTCTTGGCTTCTTGCCTATGCAGATGGTTTTAACCTTCATTTCGTTTTTGGATGAGATGAAGGTTTTTTTTCAGCATCTATAAACACTTTCCGGATTCACATTTGAAACAAGATTAGATTGAAAGAATTTAATTTTCAAATTGACCAATTGATTCATACTTTTGTAATATGTTTTTGGAAATAAATCATTTATATTTTTCCTACGGAACGGCGAAACCGCTTTTCAGAAATCTGAATTTGAAAGTGGAAAAGGGCAAAATCATCGCGCTTGCCGGCGAAAGCGGTTGCGGAAAATCCACACTTCTGAATTTGATTTACGGACTTTTGAATTGGGATTCGGGCGAAATAATTTTCGACGGAAAAAAACTTTCCGGAGCGAAAGGAAACATTGTTCCCGGAGAAAATGAAATGAAATTGGTGGCTCAAAATTACGATTTGATGCCATATTCCACGGTTTATGACAATGTCGGGAAATATATTTCCAACATTGATTTAGAAAAAAAACGCGAAAAAGTTTCGGAACTTCTCAAAGTAGTGGAAATGCAAGATTACGCCAATGTTTTACCAAAAAATTTGAGCGGTGGACAACAACAGCGGGTAGCGATTGCAAGAGCACTTTCCGTGATGCCGAAACTTCTGCTTTTGGACGAACCTTTCAGTAATATTGACTTTTCGAGAAAAATAAAACTTCGAGAAAAACTGTTCAATTATGTAGAAAAAGAAAATCTTTCACTGATTATTTCTACGCATGACATTCCGGAAATTATGCCCTGGTTAGACCAAATTATTTTACTTCAAGACGGAAAATTGATTCAGTCCGATTCACCGAAAGAAACCTACAAAAATCCTTACAATGAATACGTTGCAAAACTTTTCGGCGAAGTGAATGTGTTTTCTGATGAAGAAAGAACAGCATTAAAACTTTCTAAAAATTTTTATTATCCCGATGAAATTTTAATTTCCGAAACGGGTTTTAAAGCCCAAGTTTTGGAGAGTCGTTTTGCGGGAAATCATTATTGGAATAAATTGAGTTTCAACGGAAAAATATTGATGATGAACACCGGATATTTTATTTCCGGTGAGGTGAAGATTATTTTTTTAGCCGAATGATTCTAAATTCAGATTAAGAGTCTGTTTATTTTGGGCTAAAGCCAAAGGAAGAAAATTTAAAAAAAAGAGGTTGTCTTAAAAGTAATTTGAAACACAGATAACGCCGATTGTAATTATAAATGATTTTCTTTATCTGCGTAAATCTGCAAAATCTGTATCATCTGCGCGCTTTCGAGAAAAATTAAGACTGATTATCATATTTCCACAAATTCATCTTTATAAATTTGAATTAAAAGCAAAGTAATGGAAATCATAATCGGACCGAAGATTAAGCCCATAAATCCAAATAAATTCATTCCCATAATAATTCCAAAAACGGTGTTCAGCGGATGTATATTTTCTAATTTTCTGAGCAATGTGAAACGCAAAATATTATCCGTCAGTCCGACCACAACAATGCAGTAAATCATCAAAAAAATTCCGCTTCCGGTGTTGCCTTCGGCAATCATAAAAATCCCGATCGGAATGTAAATAATCGCAGCACCGACAACCGGAATCACGGACGCAATCGCGGTTAAAGCAAATAATAAAACAGGACTCGGTGCTCCGAAAATAAAATATCCGATAAGCGCCACAATTCCCTGACCAAGCGCAACTACCGGGATTCCTACCGCATTTGCAACGACTAAACTTTGGAGTTTTTTTCCGATTCTGTCTATATTTACCCTTTTCAATGGAAGTGCGGAAATCGCTAATCTCTCGAACAGACGGGCTTTGGCGAACATAAAATACAAAATAAAAAATGCGGAAAAAACCACCGTCAGTGTGTTAAATGTACTGCTGACCACCGAAGTGGAAAATTTTCCGACGAGATTCCGAATCCCTAAAATATTTTCTTTACTGAGTACATCAAAACCGGTCTCAGAATAAATAAAATTTTGAATTTTATTTAAAAATTCAGTAAGTTTTCCGAGATATTGTTTGGGATCCCCAAGTTTTGCCACCAAAATATCAATCAGAAAATAAAGCGGAATCACCAAAACCACCAAACATATAAAAATAAGAAATATAGAAGACAAAAATGATTTCCATTTCCTCTTTTCCTGAAGATAGAAATTGAGGTTTCTAAAAACAATATATAATGTTATTGCCCCCAAAACAGAGGGAATAAACATGGATAAATTGTAGCCAATCAAAAAACCGAGAATCAAAATGGTTGCAAGAAGAAAAATCTGTCTTACAACATTTCCGCTGATTTGTTTTTCGGAGTTTAACATTTTCAATGTTTTTTCAAAAGTAAGATTTTTTTTGCTTTGTGTCTTGTATCAAACTCCATATCAAACACATTAAAATTTTAAATGTTTGTAATAAGTAAATACACAACGGGTAAATACTACTATTTTTTATTTTTTTAACATTTTTCATAGAAATTTAACCAAATTTTAACCGAACAAAAAAAATCCAACTTGCAAAACTATAACTACTTTTGCGGAAAGTTTTTTATGAAGAAAATTATTTTTCTACTGTTCCCACTTATTTTTTCAGAAATAAATGCTCAATTTTTTTCGGGAGAAATCATCATTAGAGACCGCTCGAACTATTATCTCAATCAAGTTTATGTTACTAATCTCAATGATCACAAAACGGTTTACACCAATTACAACGGTGATTTTAAAATTCCGGCAAAAGTAGGAGATGTGGTTCGTTTCACGTCCATCGTTACGGAACGCGAAGACATCAAAATCACTAAAGAACTTTTGGAAAATTTCCACAATTATGTAGAATTGAAAATTGCGTATTACGAAATTCAGGAAGTTTTGCTCACGAAATTCAAACCCAGCGGACATCTTCGGAAAGACGTCTTATCCTTAAAAACCGGTGAAAAAACTTTGGCATTAAAAGAAGCGCTTGGTTTGCCCGAACCAAAAGGAGACGGTTTGCCGACTCAACTTCCGGCGGCGAGTTTCACAGGCGGCGGTTTGACGTTTGGTTTGGAAAGTATATACGACATCATTTCCGGCGAAAGAAAAAAGAAAGAACGTCTCTGGAAATATGAACAGATGAATCAATCTGTGGCTGCCATCAAGCAATATTTTGGGAAAGAATATTTTACCGAACAGAAAATTCCGGAACATCTTATAGACAATTTTCTGCAATTTGTCTATACTTCAGATAATCTCAATATTTTTCTGGAAAATAATAATTTTGAGGCGATTGCAATTTATATAGAAAAATATTTGCCGATTTATCAACAACGATTGAAAAATTCTCACCTGATTGATATCATAAAATAGGTTTTGTTTGTCCAATCGGAATAAAAATTGTATTGCAATTTTAATCGTAAATTTGCACGATTTTAAACAAAAACATTCCACAATAGTGAGCAAAAGACTGTTAATATTCAGCATTATTCTTTTACCTTTTTTCTGTTTGGCGCAGATGAAAGGTAAAGATTATACCAATATTTTGTACAGTTATAATATTTATGAACTCGATTCTTACCTTAAAACCGCACATCCCGACGACCCGAACAGAATTGTCCTGAAACCGAGATTGATAAAACTTTTGCGGGAATATCTCCAAAATGCACAAAACGGCGATCCGAAAATTCGGAAATATCAGCAAATAATGGTATCATTGAAAAGAGGCGCTTCATCGGTTCTCACATTTCAAGAATTAGGTGCTATTTATAAACAAAGGGAAATCCGAAGATATAAAGAAGAAATGGTAAAAAGAAAATTGAGACAGATAAAACAGGAACCCTACAATTTCAAAACCGGAACCGTGAATAAAAATCTGTCTGCAAGCAATAATAATATTTCAACCGAAAATGTTAATTCTGCAAATACTTCAGAAGAAGAAGAGTTTAAAATGCTGATGGCAGAATCTGATCAGGAACATAAATTCAAAACCGTAAAAATTCTAAATTCGCTTTTTGACAATGACCCGACCAGCAAAGAATGTGCGATTATGATCCAAAATAAATCCGATTGCAACATCATTATGCGGATTGACGGGATAGGGAATGCAAAATACCGACTTGCGATTCCCGCAAAACAAAACAATTCCATCGTGGTGGAAAAAGGTGATTATGTATTTTCCAGTTTGGTTTGCGGAGCGCAATATTCATCGCAGAAAACCATCCAAAAATCAATGATGGTAAGTTTGGGAAAATAATTTTTTGCGGTCGGTTTTTTTTTGGCAATTGGTTTCTTACTTTTGAACACTTAAACCTTTAAATTTATCAATCATCAATTATGAAAACAGCCTACATCACCGGCGGAACCAAAGGAATCGGTTTCGGAATTGCGGAAATTTTGCTTAAAAATAATTTTAAAGTAGCCATCAGTGGAAGAAAACTTGAAGACGTGAACAAAGCCGTTTCGGAGTTGCAAAAAATTTCAGGACATATTATCGGTGTAGTTTCTGATGTTCAAAATTTTCCGGACGAACAAAATGCAGTTTCCTTAATCCTCAAAAAATTCGAGAAAATAGATACCGTAATTGCCAATGCTGGATTGGGAATTTTCAAACCTGTGGACGAACTTTCGCTTGAAGATTGGAACGCACAAATCGACACAAATTTGACGGGTTGTTTCCACACGTTGAAAGCTGCAGTTGAAGCGTTGAAAAAATCCGAAGGTTACTACATCACGATTTCGAGTTTGGCAGGAACCAATTTTTTTGAAAACGGCAGTGCTTACAATGCATCAAAATTCGGAGTGGTCGGTTTTACACAAGCAGCGATGATAGATTTGCGAAAATACAACATCAAAGTTTCCACCATAATGCCGGGTTCGGTTTCCACTTATTTTAACGGAAATATTCCGTCAGAAAAAGACGAATGGAAAATTCAGCCCGAAGATTTGGGAAATTTGGTTTTGGATATTTTGAATATGAATCCGCGTGTTTTGCCCAGCAAAATAGAATTTCGCGCTTCGAGACCGGACAAAAAATAAGCAATATTCAGTTGTAATTTAGAATCTGTTTAATTTTTTTTCCATCGGCTTTAGCCAAAAATTTAAACATTCTCTTAATGTATCATTCCGTATGAAAATCCATATCTATTTATACCACGAAGAATATTTTATGTAATTATTTGCAATTCTGCGGACTTCGCCTTCCAAGAGTTCTGCGGAAGTGTCTTTGATTTTTCTTGCCGGAACTCCACCCCAAACTTCGCCGGATTTGATGTGTGTCCCTTGAGTTACCACCGAACCGGCACCGACAATAGAGTTTTCTTCCACCACACAATCGTCCATAACGATGGCTCCCATCCCAATCAAAACGTTGTCTTTTATCGTGCAGCCGTGAACAATCGCGTTGTGTCCGATAGAAACATTGTTGCCGATATTCAAAGGAAATTTCTCGAAAGTACAGTGCAACATTGCATTATCCTGAATATTGACTTTATCGCCGATTTTTATGTAATGAACATCGCCGCGAACCACCGCATTATACCAAACACTGCAATTTTTTCCCATCACTACATCGCCGATGATTACAGCCGTTTCCGCCAGAAAACTATCTTTCCCGATTTGCGGCGTTTTTCCTAAAAGTTCTTTTATGACAGCCATTTTTTATTCAAGGTTCAAAGTTCAAAGTTCAAGACTCAAAGTTCATCACAATATCATAACTTTAAAAAAGTCGTAATTTTGTAAGTCAAATTTAATAATAAAATGCGAGAAATCCATATTGAGCCGACCGCAAATCCGAAAGTGATGAAATTTACGACAGATTATACGCTGATTCCGGGTGCTTTGGAATTGGACAGAAATTCCGATATTTCTGAAATTCCCGTTGCCCAAGAATTGTTTAATTATCCTTTCGTTTCCCATATTTTTATCACTGCCAATTTTATTGCCGTAGCCAAAGAAGACATTGTGGAATGGGATTTGGTTACGGAAAATCTGAAAAACGTCATCGAAGACGAATTGCTTGCCAACCCGAGAATTTATCGCCAAAATAAAAAAGAAATTTTCCCGATTTATTCCGAAATGACGCCGAATCCCGCTGTGATGAAATTCGTTTCCAATAAACTGATTTTGGATGGTTTTGTGGAAGTGAAATCCAAAACGGAATCCGATGAAATTCCTTTGGCTAAAGCCATTTTCAATGAATTTGAATTTGTGAAAGAAGTTTTTGTTTCGGATAATTTTGTTGCCGTTACCAAAAATGATTCTGTTCAATGGCACGAAGTGATGACGGCGGTGAGAAACCTGATTGCGGAATTTCTTCAAAACGGCGGAAATGTTTCCAACTTGAAACCTCAAAAACACGCGAGTCCCGTGGAAAAAATCACCAACCGCGAATACACGGAAAACGAGCAAAAAATTTCAGATATTTTGAACGAATATGTGGCTCCGGCTGTGGAAAGCGACGGCGGAAAAATTTCGCTGATGGAATACGACGAAAAAGAAAAAACCGCAAAAATGCTTTTGCAGGGTGCGTGTTCCGGTTGCCCAAGTTCTACGGCAACTTTGAAATTCGGGATTGAAAATATTTTAAAACAATTCGTTCCGGAACTCGTGGAAAAAGTGGAAGCGGTGGACGGATGATATCTTGAAATATACTGAAATTAATTAATTGACTTTATCATATTCCAACAAATCTTCAAAATACTGCAAAGGATTTTTATTGATTTCCATTCCCCAAAAATACACAAAAGATAGAATAGAACGCTAATACAAGAAAAATAGTTTTTTCAAATTTGTTGTACCTATGTTGTACCCGTATAAAAAACAAAAAGTCTCACATTTCTGTGAAGACTTTATTTATGGCTTGTGAGCGCGGCAGGATTCGAACCTGCGACCGTCTGCTTAGAAGGCAGATGCTCTATCCAGCTGAGCTACGCACCCGAAAATTTATCACATTAACTTAAAAAATATTAAAAAGTCTTTTTTCTTTTTTCTAAACGTCTAAATTATTTTAAACTAAAAAATTCCCGAAGGAATTTCCAAAAAGTCGGGGTGGCAGGATTCGAACCTGCGACCTCCTGGTCCCAAACCAGGCGCGATGACCGGACTACGCTACACCCCGCGAATTTCAAAATTGCGGAGGGTATGAGATTCGAACTCATGCGACCCGAAAGTCGACAGTTTAGCAAACTGCTCCGTTAACCACTCCGGCAACCCTCCAATTTCTTTTTAAGAACGCCTCTCCTAAATTGCGAGTGCAAATATATGATTTTTTGCCTATTTACCAAAAACTTCTCGCAAAAATATTTGTATTTTTGGCGAAACAAATTTTACCAAAGATGAAATTAATTTTCAAGACATTATATATCATCGGTTTAAGTTTTTTCATCGTTTCCTGTGGAACAAAAAGAGTGGTTTCAACGCCGAAAGAATCTACTGTAAAACCGATTGACACTGCCAAAAATCCCGCTCCCGAAGAAAAACCCGAAGTAAAAATCATTCACAAAAACAACGAAGATTTTTTCCGAACCAATATTGCGGACATCTCGAAAAACGACAATACCGCCAGTTTCGGTTCCATCGTTTCTGCAAAACTTCCGAAATATGAAGTGGTGAAAACTTATTTTCCCGCCATCGCCCAAAATTTTCGCCAGAGATACATTATTCTTCATTATACCGCGCTCGACCACGATAAATCCATAACCGTTCTCACCCAACAAAGCGTGAGTTCGCATTATTTAATTAATGATTTTGATGATGATGAAATTTATCAACTCGTTGATGAAAACAAACGCGCCTATCACGCGGGAGTGAGTGCTTGGCGAAAAGATTCTCAACTGAACGACACTTCCATCGGCATTGAAATCGTGAATTCCGGTTATGTGAAAGATTCGCTTGGACAAAAGATTTTTCCGCCGTATCAGGATTTTCAAATCAAAAAAGTGGCGGCTTTGGTGAAAAATTTAATTGAAAGATACAATGTTCCGGCTACCAATATTCTGGGACATTCCGATATTGCACCGACCAGAAAACAAGATCCAGGTCCGCAATTTCCATGGAAAAAATTGTATGACGAATATCAAATCGGGATGTGGTATGATGAAACTGCGAAAGAAAATTTTTACAATCAAACTGTAAATCATGACTTTACGGCTTTGATGCAAGATGCAACTTATATTTATAAAGTGCAATCCGATTTAAAAAAATTCGGGTATGATGTTGCAACTTCCGGAACTTTGGACGATGCCACGAAAAGAACCATCGAAGCGTTTCAATTTCATTTCCGACCGGAAAAATACGACGGAATTTGGGATGGCGAAACTTGGGCAATTTTGCAGGTATTGATTCAAAAATATCCGCCGAAATGATTTGGTAACGAGAAAATTATACAATTTGATAATTTTAAAATCTTCAAAACTCGCAACTCAACCCATAAAATATAAAACATAAATCCTGCGTTTTACAATTTAGACTTTTTGACTAACCGCTGAAAACAAAATGTAAACAGATGAAATGCCGACAGCAAGTTGCTGGTAATCAGTCAAATAATTATACAAGTGTTCCATCTGACCGCTAAAAAAATAAAATATGAACAGATGAAATCGATTTTTGCATTGTCGATATTTTTTTTAACATCTGTATTTTTTCCGGCTCAAGAATCGGTTTTGTTTGGCAACGACCGTTTCAGCGGAATCAGTTCGGCACCGTTTTCTCCCACGCAACCTTACCTCAACGAAAATCTTTGGGATGTGAATTTGTTTTCAACAGACGTTTTTGTTTGGAACGACTACGCTTATATTTCGCAAGAAAGTGCTTTGGGAATCATCAGAAAAGACATTCAAGCCGCCGATATCAAAAACGGAATCACCGGAGCAAGTATGCCGGATGTTATGGATTATTTCAATAAAGATGTCGGAAATTATCATTTCAGTTCGGATATTATGGGTCCGGCTTTTTCCGCTTCATTCAATATTAAACAAAAAAAATATACCGCCGGATTTTTTTCGAGGCTCAGAACTCAAGGTTCCGTAGAAGATTTTGATAATTATTGGCGATATGAAAATCAGGGACTTACACCTCCGGATGTCTATTTCCTAAAACCTTTTGAAACCAATTTTATGAATTGGGGCGAATTGGGAATCCATATTTCCACAGAAATTTTTCCAAATTCTCAACATCGGTGGATTGTCGGTGCGAATTTAAAATACGAACTCGGATTTGATGCTGTGAATGCGGTTAGTGACCACACTACAACTTTGACACGCGTGGAATGGGCAAACAGTACCGTTCACACTTGGGCTTCGGATTACAATATTGCGCTTTCTTACGCTACGGCATACGATTTTGAAAAAAGCAGATACAGCGTGAAACCACAAGGAAAAGGTTTGGGTTTGGATTTTGGGTTTGCTTTTGTGAACTGCGATAAATGTGCGGAAGAATATTATTACAAATTGTCTTTCAATATTTTAGATGTCGGCTATGTGAATTTTACGGGAAAAAATCATTTGCTGAACGGCGCACCTTTTGATTTTGACCAATCGGGAAAACCCAAATTCAACACGATTGAAGAAATTTTCGGTTTTGTCAGCGAGCAAACTTATGGAAATCCCAACGCGTCTTTGGTCGGCACAGATTTTACGATTGGATTGCCTACGAGTCTTCATTTCAATTTCAGCAAAAATATCGGAGAACACAAATACCTGAATTTCAATCTTGTGCAGCGAACTCCCATTTTTGAAAACAGCCTGAAACGCAACAATATCGCCAATGTTTCCTATTCATTTCAAAAAAATGCTTTCGGTTATGGTGCTTCCACATCGCTTTACGAATACAAAGATTTGCAGTTCGGGGGATATTTCCGTTTGGGAC
Organism: Flavobacteriaceae bacterium; assembly: GCA_031277475.1. Classification (GTDB taxonomy): domain Bacteria; phylum Bacteroidota; class Bacteroidia; order Flavobacteriales; family Weeksellaceae; genus JAITMJ01. The sequence goes on along the minus strand of JAITMJ010000037.1, from coordinate 31,021 downwards.
CATTAGTAATGGGCAGCGAAAATATCATACCAATCATTTTCAAACACAAAAGATTTTACGCTGCAGATTTTTATATCGCTTTGAAAATCAATGCGTTTTGGGATGGCGATTTGAAGCGCCGACAAAGAGACGGATGCCAATGCGATTAAATGAATGTAAAAAAAAACCTCAGTCTCATTTATAGAAACAAGACTGAAAACAATGTCATGGAATCTGATTCCTTATTGTCCGGACAATTCCCTTATTCTTTCTCTCATTAATTCCGGGTCTGAAAGCGCATCCATTCCAACTACTGAAAAAATCCAAACCATATAAATTAGGAATAGAACGCTTAGAATAAGCCCAATAATACAAAGTATTTTTCCGGTTTTGAGATTGCTGTAATTGGAATACTCTGTTGGGTTGAGTTGATAACTCGCATTGTCTTTACTTGCAAGATAAAGTCCGATTCCACCGGTAATGATGCCGATAATTCCGTAGCACCAGCACATTACGATAGAAATAATTCCAAGAACTAAAACTGCAGTTGCGTTTGGTAGATTTTGCTGATTCATAATAGATTTATAAAAAATTAAAGTTATTTAAAATGATGTTTTATAAAATAAGAAACCACCATTATCACAGCGTTTGCGATGGCAAGCCCAATCATCATTCCGGAGTAGTTTCTTTTTTTGTCTATAAAATTCAATCCCGTAAAAATAAAAAATAAAATCAAAGTGTAGATGGCTGGAAACATCGCAAAAGCCTCTGAAAATTTTCCTTCCAAAACGAGGAAAAACGCCCGCTGAGTCCCACATCCGAAACATTCTATTCCGAAAAGTTTTTTGTTCAGACAAGGCAACATATAATCTTCTAAAGCCATCGTATTTTTTTATTTTGAACAATATTAATAATTTTTTCTTTCGTTGCAAAATTAAATTTTCGCACGCTCATATTGTTTCGGGAAAAAACAGGTTTCGCTTTTTTCCATCGCGGTTTTTGTGGCGATATACGGATTTCTCAGGATTTCTCGGGCAATAAAAATTAAATCTGCTTGTCCGTTTTCCAAGATTTTTTCCGCTTGTTCGGCGGTTTTTATCAATCCGACCGCTCCGGTTTTGATGCCTGTTTTTTTCTTGATTTCTTCCGAAAACGGAACTTGATAGCCGTCAAACAATGTGATTTTTGCACCGGCAATATTTCCGCCACTCGAAACATCTATCAAATCTACATTTTTTTCTTTCAGAATTTTTGAAAGCCGAACACTTTGTTCCAAATCCCAGCCGTTTTCCGCATAATCAGTCGCCGAAATTCTCACAAAAAGCGGATGATTTTCATCTAAAATTGTATTGATTTCATCCGCGATTTCCAAAAGAAAACGAATTCTGTTTTCAAAACTTCCGCCGTAGTCATCGGTTCGCAGATTCGACAGAGGTGATAAAAATTGATGAACGAGATAGCCGTGAGCCGCGTGAATTTCCACCAAATCAAAACCCGCCTCCACGGCACGAACGGCAGCGTTTTTAAAATCGAGAGCCAAATTTTTAATTTCTCGGGTGGAAAGTTCGTGCGGAATTTTTTCATTTTCTCTAAACGGAATCGCGCTCGGAGCCACAGTTTTCCAGCCGTTTTCCGCTTCGGAAATTTGAGTTCCGTTTGGTGTTGTAGAGCCTTTTCTTCCGGCGTGAGCCAACTGAATCCCGACTTTGGTTTCCGAATTTTCATGAATGAATTTCACGATTTTTGACAGTGCACCGGCTTGTTCATCGTTCCAAATTCCCATACAATTTGGGGTAATTCTTCCTTGCGGATTTATGCCGGTGGCTTCCATAATAATCAGCCCGATTCCGCCTTGAGCGCGAGAAGCATAATGCACAAAATGAAAATCGTTTGCCATTCCGTTTTCGCAGGAATACATACACATCGGCGACATCACCCAGCGGTTTTTCAATTCCAGATTTCTAAATTTTATCGGTGAATAAAGCATTTGTTTAATTTCAAAAAACAAAGATACAATTTGAAAATGAGGTAATTTAAATGTTAAAAGATTGAAAGAAAATTTAAAATTCATAACTCGAAAAAAAATATTACCTTTAACTTCCCGTTTTTTTCAAATATGGAAAAAGAAATCAACATCAAATTTGAAATTATTGCTAATAAAAATCAACTTGGCGAAATCGATAAAAAATTATATGAAGCTGCTTTTGAAGCCCGACAAAAAGCTTATGCAGAATATTCCGGTTTTTGGGTTGGTTGCGCTTTGTTGTTGGAAAACGGAGAAATCGTTACCGGAAACAATCAGGAAAATGCGGCATATCCGTCCGGTTTGTGTGCGGAAAGAACTACGATTTTTTGGGCTTCTGCCAATTTTCCTAATGTAAAAATTAAAAAACTTTTCGTGGTCGGCGCTCCGAAAAATGCCGTTGAATCCACACCAATTCCACCTTGCGGCGCATGCAGACAAAGTATTTTAGAATATGAAACCAAGCAGAAAGAAGGTATAGAAATCTATTTTGCATCACTGAACGGCGAAATTTACAAAACCAAATCTATTCGGGATTTGCTGCCGTTTTCTTTTGATTCTTCATTTTTGTAGTGGAAAATTTTTTAAGGCAGAAAAAACTTGAATAATTCATAAGCTCATTGGGATTGTTTGATTACTAAATCCGGTAAACCAAGTATAATTTTATCCCTAAAAATCCACAAAAACCGATTTTTTTACGGAATGATAAGCCGTGATTTCGGCAAATTCGTCGAGGCTTTTTAAAACGTGATTTTTAAATTCGCGATAGTTTTTTCCGCGCGGAAGTTTTAGCAAAATTTGAAACTGATACAGCGTATTTACTCTTGGAATCGGCGATTTTTCCGGTCCGAAAACACACAATTCCGGAAGGTATTTTCGCAAAACCGAACCCAAAAATTGGGAGGCACGAGAAACTTTGTCTTCTTTGCGATGTTTTAGTTCGATTAAAATCAATTTTGTGAAAGGCGGATAATTGAATTTTCGGCGTTCTTCCAGAAAATAATCGTAAATTTTAGAAACATCATTTTCTTTAATCAGTTGGAACACAGAATGATTCGGGTTAAACGTTTGAATCAAAACCTTTCCGTTTCCGGAAATTCTGCCCGCTCGTCCCGCCACTTGCGTAATCAGTTGAAACGCTTTTTCTTCCGCCCGAAAATCCTGAACATAAACCAACTGATCGGCTTTCGGAATACCGATTAATTCGATATTGTCAAAATCCAAACCTTTGGAAATCATTTGTGTGCCGACTATGATATCCGTTTCCCGATTTTCAATTTTTTCGTAAAGTTTTTCGTATGCAAATTTCGTCCGCATCGAATCTACATCCATTCTATCGACTTGTGCTGCGGGAAAAAGTTTTGAAATTTCCTCATAAATTTGTTCCACGCCCACGCCGCGCGCATTGAGATTTTGCGAATGGCATTTCGGGCAAAAAGCCGGTTTGGAAGCCCGCTGTCCGCAATAATGGCATTTCATTTCGTTGGAAAATTTGTGATACGTCATCACCACATCGCAGTTGGAACAATAGGTAACGTATCCGCAACTTTCACATTCCACAACATTGGCGTAGCCACGCCGATTGTGGAGAATCATCGTCTGATTTTTTTCTTCCAGATTTTTGGAAATTTCCTCAATCAGTTTTGATGAAAAATTTCCCGAAATTGTTTTGAAATCTGTGGCTTCTTTCAAGTTAATGAGTTCATATTCAGGAAGTTTCACATTTCCAAAACGCTCGCCGAGAAACACATATTTCAGTTTGTCTTTTTGCGAGGCATAAAAACTTTCCACAGACGGCGTTGCCGAACCCAAAATTGCTTTTGAACCGTAGAAATTTGCCAAAACCAAAGCCGCATCTTTCGCATTGAAAAACGGCGAAACTTCGCGCGGTTTGTACGCCGAATCGTGTTCCTCGTCCACGATAATCAACCCCAAATTTGAAAACGGGAGAAACAGCGCATTTCGAGTGCCGATAAGAATTTTGAGTTCATTGTTTTTGATTTTTTTCCAAACTTCAACACGCTCAAAATCAGTGAGTTTCTGATGATAAAATCCTAAAAGTTTTCCGTATTTTTTTTCTAATCTTCGGCTGATTTGTTTCGTGAGGGAAATTTCGGGAAGCAAAAACAAAACGTTTTTTCCTTCGGCAATGCTTTCCTCGATTTTCTCCAAATAAATATGCGTTTTTCCGGAGGAGGTAACACCGTGAAGCAGCACATTTTTCCCTGTTTCAAAGGCTTCGTCAATTTCGGATATCGCTTTTTTTTGCGCTTCGGAAAGTGCTTCGATGTCTTCGATTTCGCCGGCGTAACTTTCGAGGCGATCTTTTTTAAGATAATATTCCTGCACGAAACCTTTATCTATAAGCGATTTCAACTGTGCCGAGCCGAAATTTCCTTCGGCAAAAATCTCGGATTTGCGAATCGGCGTGTTCGGATTTTCGGTTTGTTTGGAGAGAATCAGCAAAAAAAGTTCTTTCTGTTTCGCCGCTCTGCTGAGTTCGGAAAGTGCTTTTGCGAGCAGGGAATTTTCGAGAAAACGCTCGCCGATTTTCAAATACGCAATTTCTTTTGCTTTATATTTTTCCGCAATTTTTTCATCGATTTCAATGTATTGCAAATCTATCAGCGAATTGATGGTTTTGATGATGTCTTTTTTCGGTATAAATGCTTCAATATCAGAAAGATTAACGAGTTGCCGAACTTCCAACGCTTGGATGAGATACATTTCGTTTGCGTCCAAAGTTTCAAAATCAATCGCTGCATTTGGTTTTAATTTTAAATAGGTTTCGCTTTCCAATTTCAGCGAACTCGGAAACGCAAAACGGTAGATTTCACCGAGGTTGCAGAGATAATATTCGGAAAGCCAGTTCCAAAAATCGAGTTGAGATTTCGGCAAAATCGGGACATCATCCAAAATGCCGACCAAATTTTTCGGGATAAAAGTTTCGGGTTCGTTTTCGTGGATTTCGGAGACGATTCCGGTGTAGATTTTTTTGCCGCCAAACGGTGCCAAAACGCGCATTCCGATTTGGATTTCAGCCTGCAATTCTTCCGAAACTCTGTATGTGAAAGTTCCTTTGAGGTTCAGCGGAAGTATGATTTGTGCGAGCAAGGTTAATTATTCAAAGTTCAAGGCTCAATATTCAAGGTTTAAAGTTTGAACATTGATACACAAAAATAAACAAGTTTGGCTAAAGCCAACTGCTCTCGGTCAAGATTAAACTAAAAGCCCATCACTATCTATCTTCCATCGGAACATAATCTCTTTTTTGTGCGCCTTGATAAACCTGTCGCGGTCTTCCGATCGGGTCGTTTTTCAGGCGCATTTCTTTCCATTGTGAAATCCAGCCCGGAAGTCTTCCCAAAGCAAACATTACAGTGAACATTTCCGTAGGAATTCCCAATGCACGGTAGATAATTCCGGAGTAGAAATCCACATTCGGATAGAGTTTTTTCTCAATGAAATAATCATCTTCCAAAGCCACTTTTTCCAATTGCATTGCAATATCGAGGGTATTGTCATGGATTCCCAATTGATTTAAAATACCGTCTGCCGCTTTTTTAATGATTCTGGCACGCGGGTCAAAATTTTTGTAAACCCTGTGTCCGAAGCCCATTAATCGGAAACTGTCGTTTTTATCTTTGGCTTTTGCCACATATTTTGCCACATCTCCGCCATCTTCGTTTATCATTTCCAGCATTTCGATTACGGCTTGGTTGGCTCCACCGTGAAGCGGACCCCAAAGTGCAGAAACTCCGGCAGACATAGAAGCAAAAATTCCGGTGTGTGCGGAACCGACCATTCTTACGGTAGAAGTGGAACAATTTTGCTCGTGGTCGGCGTGAAGAATTAGGAGTTTATCCAATGAATCTACGATGATAGGATCGATTTCAAATTCTTCATTCGGCAATCTGAATGTCATTCGGTAGAAATTTTCTACATAGTTCAGAGAATTATCGCCGTGATTTAGCGGTAAACTTTGTTTCTTTCTGTAGGTCCACGCACAAAGATGCGCAAATTTAGCGAGCATCACTTCTGCGGCGCGGTCTTCTTTGGTTTTTGGATCTACGGTAACAGGACTGAAAGCCGTGAGCGCAGAAGTGAGTGCCGAAAGAACACCCATCGGATGAGCGGATCTCGGAAATGCGTCTATGATTTTCTTCATTTCTTCTGCCACGAAATTGTGCGCTTTTATGTTTCTTTCAAATTGTTCAAATTGAGATTTGTTCGGCAGTTCGCCGTGAAGCAGGAGATACATCACTTCCGTGAAGTTGGATTTCTCGGCGATTTGTTCAATCGGATATCCGCGGTAAAACAATTCGCCTTTATCACCGTCGAGATAGGTGATATCGCTGATCGTTGCCCCCGTATTTTTGTATCCCAAATCCAGAGTGATGAGTCCTGTTTCGTCTCTCAATTTTGAGATGTTAATGCCTTTGTCTCCGATGGTGCTTTCCACAATCGGGTATTCGTAAGACTTTCCGTCATAATTCAGTACTACTTTATTGTCCATATTTTGTTGTATGATTTTGCTGCTGTTTGGTATTGCAAATATACGGATTAATCCTTCAAATTTCATAACAATACAGGCTAAACGCATTAAAAAATGTTACTCCGCCGTCTTTTTTTTAACGCAAAGGGTTCGCCATATTTTTATCTTGATTTTTCGAAAGCGCAAAGGCATTTTATTTAGCAAAGGCATGTGTTCTCTTAATGCGTTTTTCCGTTTGCAGAGTGAAACTTTGCGTTTAAAATATTTTCATCCGTATTAAAAAAATACTTACATTTGTTCCTATTAATCCCTAAAATAATTTAAAATTATGAGCACACTACACACCATCAAATGTTATCTTTATGATAATGTATTGACAGAAGACCCGAACGATTTCATCGCGAGGGTAGCATCAGAACGCTCTTTGAGCGTGAAAGACGTTTGCACATCAGCCGCTACAAGAGGCGGGGCAGACGTTTCTGCGGCGGCAATGGAACACGCCGTAAACCTTTGGCTCAAAGAAATGGCATACAATCTCTGCGATGGATTTTCCGTAAACACCGGATATTTCGTTGCAAATGCGCACATCCGCGGCGTGTTCGGTAGCCCTGAAGAAACCTTTGACAAAACCAAACACACCCTTTCCTTTGATTTCGTGCAGGGTTCTCAACTGCGGCGAGAATTAGGTTCGGTGATGGTGGAAATCCTCGGCATAGCCGATGCCTCGCTCAGCATTGCCCAAGTGATAGACGTGAAAACCGGCAGTGTGAACGATCTTTTAACCCCCAACCGCAACCTCCGAATCGCGGGCAGCAAACTGAAAATTGCAGGCGAAAACACGGACTGCGGCATCTATTTCATCAACCAAACCACCGGTGAACGCACGAAAGTGGATGCCACGGAAATTGTAACCAACAATCCCTCCGAACTCATCATCATCATTCCCGAATTGGCAGCAGGAACGTACAAAGTGGAGGTTACCACGCAATTTGGCGGCAACAGCAAACAACTGCTAAAAGACCCGCGCACGGCAACTTTTGATAAAATTTTAACCGTAGCCTAATATATCATCGGCATATAAGCGCATATACCACACCCGTATATACGCTTATACATTTGCCGTATATGCACTTATACGATAAACATATAAACACAAATTAAAACTGAACAGATATGAAAGCAGAAGATTGGTTTAATAAAGGTAGTGAACACTTTAGTAAAGGCGAATACCAAGAAGCAATAGAATGTTATGATAAGGCGATAGACATAAATCCGGACTATGCAGAAGCGTATAATAACAAAGGAAGTGCGTTAGGTATTTTAGGCAAATATGAAGAAGCAATAGAATGTTATGATAAAGCAATAGAATTAAAACCGGACAATGCAGAAGCGTATTACAACAAAGGAATTACGTTAAGTTATTTAGGTAAATATCAAGAGGCGGTAGAATGTTATGATAAAGCGATAGAATTAAAACCGGACAATGCAGAAGTGTATATTAACAAAGGAAATGCGTTAAGTAATTTAGGCAAACATCAAGAGGCGATAAAATGTTTTGATAAGGCGATAGACTTAAATCCGGACTATGCAGAAGCGTATTACAACAAAGGAAATGCGTTAGGTAATTTAGGTAAATATCAAGAGGCGCTAAAATGTTTTGATAAGGCGATAGCATTAAATCCGTACCTTGCAGAAGCGTATATCAGTAAAGGTTGTGCGTTATATGATATAGGCAAATATGAAGAAGCAATAAAATATTTTGATAAAGCGATAGAACTAAAACCGGACTATGCAGAAGCGTATTACAGTAAAGGGCTTGTGGAAGAAAGATTATATAAATACAAAGAAGCCGTAGGATGTTACGAGCAAGTACTGGTCATCAGTCCCAACCATTACCATGCTGCCGAACGGAGAAACAATATACTGAAAGGTATGTCTGTATTTGAACGGGAAGGGTATAGAGATGAAAAGTTGAAAGAGTTTGATAAATTATTGCACTACGGTTTTGCTGTTGCTTTTTCCGGTACAGATAAAATTGATGCCGTGGATAAGTTGGATAAAACAATGTTGAATAATATCGGTAAAAAGGTTGTTGATGCCAGATTGCGTATTGATACTGCTGTGGCAAACCATCACTCTAAAACGGACTACGAAGATCAAATCGCACAATGTACAACAGATGAATATCCGATAGTGTTTGCTGTTTACTATTATCTAAAAGGGGAAATATCCGCCGAGACCGCTTCAACTCTGTTGCTGTATTTTAGTAAAAAAATGAATGAGGAAATGGATGAGGAAAATAGAACGAAATATTTAAGTGCATTGGGAGACCTTTTTAAAGCAATGAGCATAGTTATACCCATTATGTCTGCAAGTATTGCTTTTGTACGAACGTTTGAACATAATACTTTTACAACAAAAATCAGGAAATTAAACTATGACTACGAATTATTCAAACGCCACCTACCCACATTTTTAAAAGAAGAAAGAGAAAGACTGGGAGAAGAAAAGTTTGTGGAGAAATATTATTTGTATAATCATTTAAAAGAATACGAACAACTTTTCAAATGATAAGTGAAAAAAGCCTAAAAGGTTTTCGTCAATAGTGTAGGGCAACGCTGACTATTATAATCTTTTATCCGCGTAAATCTGCAAAATCTGTGTCATCTGCGTGCTTTCAAGACAGGAGCGAAATTCTTTACACCCATCAAACCTCAAAATAAAAATATTCCGTTATTCGCATTAAATTAAATATTTTTGCAAATCAATTTAGCAGAAACAGAATTTATGCAGATTCCCGAAAAATACAATCCGAAAGAAACCGAAGAAAAATGGTACAAATATTGGCTGGAAAACCGCTTTTTCCATTCCGAACCGAACGAAAAACCGCCGTACACCGTCGTGATTCCGCCGCCGAACGTTACCGGAATTCTTCACATGGGGCACATGCTGAACAATACGATTCAGGATGTTTTGGTGCGCCGCGCAAGAATGCAAGGTTTCAATGCGTGTTGGATTCCGGGAACGGATCACGCTTCCATCGCAACAGAAGCCAAAGTGGTTGCCAAACTGAAATCCGAAGGCATTTCCAAAAACGATATTTCCCGCGAAGAATTTTTAGAACACGCTTGGGAATGGACGCACAAATACGGCGGAACTATTTTGGAACAACTGAAAAAACTCGGCTGCTCCTGCGATTGGGACAGAACGCGCTTCACGATGGAACCCAAACTTTCCGAACAAGTGATAAAATCTTTCGTGGATTTGTACCAAAAAGGCTTTATTTATCGAGGTTACAGAATGGTCAATTGGGATCCCGAAGCCAAAACCAATATTTCCGAAGAAGAAGTGATTTACAAAGAACAAAGCGGAAAATTATATTTTTTAAAGTATAAAATTGATTCTCCGACAGGCTCAGAACCCAAAGACTTTCTGACCGTAGCAACCACGCGTCCAGAAACCATTTTCGGAGATGTTGCCCTTTGCGTCAATCCGAAAGACGAAAGATACAAACATTTGATAGGCAAAAACGTGATTGTTCCCGTTGTGAACAGAGTTGTCCCGATTATCGAAGACGAATATATTGACATTGAATTTGGAACCGGAATTTTGAAAATCACGCCGGCTCACGATATTATAGATTATGAAATCGGACAAAAACACAATCTGCAAATCATTGATTCTTTGGATGATAGCGGAAATTTGAACGAACACGGAATGCATTACGCCGGAAAAAATCGGTTTGAAGTTCGGAAACTCATTGCCAAAGAATTGGAAGAAAAAAATCTGCTCCTGAAAACCGAAGATTACATCAATAGAATCGGGACTTCCGAGAGAACCGGAGCAGTGATTGAACCCAAAATTTCCGTTCAATGGTTTTTGAAAATGTCCGAAATTGCAAAACCCGCTTTGGATGCCGTGATGAACGGAGAAATAAAATTTCATCCCGAAAAATTTAAAAATACTTACAAACATTGGATGGAAAATATCCACGATTGGAATATTTCGCGCCAACTTTGGTGGGGACAACGCATTCCGGCGTGGCATATACAAGCCCCCTCTAACTCCCCCGAAGGGGGAGAATTAGAAAAAGAAGATTTCTTTGTAGTTGCCGAAAACGAAGAAGAAGCTCGAAAAAAAGCACTCGCAAAGTTTCCCTCCTTAAGAGAATTTTCTTTAAAACAAGATGAAGATACTTTGGACACTTGGTTTTCCTCGTGGCTTTGGCCTATTTCCGTGTTCGACGGTTTGATTGATCCCGAAAATAAAGAAATTCAATATTATTATCCGACTTCGGATTTGGTAACCGCTCCGGAAATCATCTTTTTTTGGGTTGCCAGAATGATTATGGCCGGTTTGGAGTTTCGCGGTGAAATTCCTTTCAAAAATGTTTATTTTACCGGAATTGTTCGGGATGAGAAAAGAAGAAAAATGTCCAAATCTTTGGGAAATTCTCCCGATGCTTTGGAACTGATTGAAAAATACGGCGCAGACGGTGTTCGTGCGGGAATTTTGTTGAGTTCTACCGCCGGAAACGATTTGCTTTTTGATGAAAATTTGCTTTTGCAGGGAAGAAATTTCGCTACCAAAATTTGGAACGCTTTCAAGTTGATTCAAAATTGGGAAAAAGAAATTCGACCGCTAAATAATTCCGACAGACAAACGATTGAATGGTTTGAAAATCAATTAAATAAAACGATTTTAGAGATTGACGATCAATTTTCAAAATTCAGGATTTCCGATGCGCTGCATTTGATTTATAAATTGATTTGGGACGATTTCTGTTCATGGTATTTGGAAGCGATAAAACCGAATTTCGGCGAAAAAATCTCGCAAGAAGTTTATGAAAAAACCACAGAATTTTTTGAGGATTTGATGAAACTGCTTCATCCGTTTATGCCGTTTTTATCCGAAGAATTGTGGCAAAATATTTCCGAACGAACACCCGAAAACGCATTGATTATTTCCCGACAAAAACAATCGAAAACATTTGATAATCAGAAACTCGAAACGTTTGAATTTGCAAAAGATTTGATTTCGGGAATCAGAAATTATCGCCAATCCAAAGGCATTTCTCCGAAAGAAAGCGTGGAAATTTTCACCAATGCCGCCGATTTCAAAAATGAAGATGTGATAAGAAAACTCGCCCATATTTCCGAAATTCATTATTCCGAAAAAACCGAAAAACCGAGTTTCACGTTTTTGGTCGGTGCCGTTGAAATTTCGATTCCGTTAAGTGAAAACCTCGATTTAGCCGAAGAAAAAAAGAAAACCGAGGAAGAATTGCAATATCTAAAAGGCTTTTTAATTTCCGTAGAAAAGAAACTTTCCAATGAAAAATTTGTAGCCAACGCCAAACCCGAAATCGTAGAAACCGAGCGCAAAAAACAAAAAGATGCACAGGAAAAAATCGCGATTTTGGAAGGGAAATTGAAAGGATTTTTGGGGAATGGGTGATGAGGTTGGCTTCAATACCCCAAAAGTTTCAAAACATCTTCCGGTGTTTGTTCTTCGCGGAAAACTTCGTAGGTGAAATTTCCGTTTTCGTCTTTGTTGATTAAAATATGTTTCGGTTGCGGCATCAAACAATGGTGAACGCCGCCGTATTGCCAAAGTGAAAGACAGGAATATCAAAACTATTCAGAAAATCGATTAAACAGCACTCTACACCGCCAATCCGCAATCCGTGAGATATAATAATTATTTTTTTTCTTGTTTTCCATTTGTCATATTTTCGGGCAAATATCTTTTAACACTCTGATTATAAATTAAAAATATCGAAAAAAATAGCATTAAAAAAATAATCATCCGTTTGTAAATTCGTAATTTTGAATTTTGAATAAAACGTGTGAGGTTTTTACTTCGCTAACTTGACAATCATCAACCAAAAACCTAAAATCTAAAAAACGCAAAGACAAGGTATACCTTGCCTCAACCATCAATCGACAACGAAAAAAAATGAACAAAATATATTTAGACAACGCCGCAACCACGCCGCTTTCACCGGAAGTGATCGATGAAATGATTGACGTGATGAAATTCAACTACGGAAATCCTTCGTCCACGCATAGTTTTGGGCAACAGGCGAAAACGCTTTTGGAAAAAACGAGGCGCGAAATCGCGGATGATTTGAAAGTTTCACCGGCAGAAATCATTTTCACTTCTTGCGGAACCGAAGCCAACAATATGATTATAAAATCTGCGGTGGAACATCTCGGAATTGAAAGAATCATCACTTCGCCGATTGAGCACAAATGCGTTGCGGAAAGCGTTTTGGATATGAAAAAACGACGAAATGTGGAAGTGGTTTATCTGCGTCCGAATTCCGAAGGCGACATCGAACTCGAAAAACTTGAAGAGGCTTTGAAATCTTCGGACAAAAAAACTTTGGTTTCTTTGATGCACGCCAACAACGAAATCGGGAACGTTTTAGACCTCGAAAAAGCGGCAAAAATTTGCAAAGAAAACGGTGCTTTGTTTCATTCCGATACGGTGCAAACGGTGGCGCATTTGGATTTGGATTTTTCTAAAATTCCCGTGGATTTCGCCTCTTGCAGCGCGCACAAATTTCACGGTCCGAAAGGCGCGGGTTTTGCTTTTATCAGAAAATCTTCCGGTTTGAAAGCGATGATTGTCGGCGGTCCGCAAGAGAGAAATCTTCGTGCGGGAACCGAAAATGTCTGTGGAATTGCAGGTTTGGGAAAAGCGATGGAACTTTCAATGCGAAATTTAGAAAACTATTCAGCGCACATTAAAGAAATAAAAAAATACGCCGTTCAAGAAATTAAAAAAGCCGTTCCGAATGTGAAATTCAACGGGAAAAGCGGAACCGACGAAAGTTTGTACACCATTTTGAGCGTTTTGCTTCCGTTTAAAAATCCGCTAATCGGTTTGCAACTTGATATGAAAGGCGTTGCTGTTTCGCAAGGAAGTGCGTGTTCATCAGGTTCTCCGCAGCCATCAATGGCTATGATGTTGCTTTTGAGCGAAAACGAAATGGAAAATTCTACGCCGTTGCGAATTTCTTTCAGCCATCTGAATACGAAATCCGACATTGATGTTTTGGCAAATGCTTTGAAAGAAATTGCGGAAGGGAAAGTGTAGGTTCAAAGAATCAAAAGTAATTGCGGATAAAGTTACTAAACGTGTAAAGTTACCAAATTTTGGTAATTCGAAGCATCGTAATTTTTCAATTAACCCAGTGGCTTCACCAATGACCAATGATTATGGATGATTTTCCATTGCTTATCCGATTGTTGACGGTAAACCTCCGTACAGTTCCAATGATAAATCACAGTTCCTGAATACGATTTTAAGTTGTAGGTCAATACGGCAATTTTGCCGGTTATTTGTACAACAGGAGCAATCATTTCGTATTTGTCCACATGAATCGTTCCGCGCAAAGTTTCATAATATGCCTGCATTTTTTCAAACCCATCAATCCGTTTTTCATGAAAAGGATCGAAATAGGTAATGTCTTTGGCATAAATATCCAAATAGCCGGAAGGATTGCCTTGATTCCATTTTTCCAGCGCTGCTTTTTCCAAAGCAATAATTGTTTTGGAAATATCTGTGTCGGTTGTTTGTGAAAAAGCCATTTTTGTTGCAAATAAGAAAGTTAAAAAAATAAAATGTTTCATCTGTTTATTTTTAAATTGTCAGATGGAATTCGCCAAAATAATCATTGCTTTTGGTATACAAGATTCTTATGGCTCATTTCATACTACAAAATTACATTTCGTATCAGAAGTTTATGAATAAAAATCATGGAAAAAATGATACTTTTCAGGGATTTTTCTGCTTTCTGAAATTCAATGGAGTAAAACCGGTGTGCTGTTTGAATGTTTTTGCAAAATAGTTTGCGTTCTCATAATGCAACCGATTGGCAATTTGGTCAATACTCATTTCAGTATATTGCAACAATCGTTTTGCTTCTAAAATCATTTTATTCAAAATGTATTTCTTAGCGCTGATGCCGTAATGTTTTTTGACAAGACTGTTCAAATGTCCGCTTGTGATATACAATTGTTGGGCGTAATAATCAACATTTCTATTTTGAGAACAGTCGGTTTCAACCAATTGAATGAAGCGGTGCATATATCTGTTTTCTGCATTTTTATTTGATTCGGGATGCACTGCAATAAATTTTCTATTCAGAAAAATCAGCGTTTGATACAGCAACGCCCGCAGAATATGTTTGTCATTTTTTTTGAAAGACAATATTTCGATTTTGATGTTTTGAAATAATTCGATCAATTTCAAAAATTCGCTTGCGGTTAATTCCAAAACAGGCGGACTGTCGTGTAAATTGAAACAAGAAAGATGTTTTGTAAACTGTGTATCGTTGAAAAAAGTACTCAAAAATTCGTCTTCAAAAATCAGAACAAAACCTTTTGGTGTATGGTTTGTGTTCCATTTCCGAATTTGCCCCGGTGAAGAAAAAAAGATATTGCCCCGTTTCAATTCCTGTTCATGATCATCAATGGTAAAAGTTCCGTTGCCGTCCGTAATAACCGTAATATCATAATACGACAAACGTTGTACGGGAGACGATTTGATGTATTTGTTCAAATCTTCGAGACGAATAAGATCAATGAGCAGTTCTTCGCCGTATTTTGTCCTGAAAAAATTGTATTGCGTAATCATTTTTAATGCTGGTCTTTAACTATATAACACCACATTTATTTTTTTGTTGTTATCTTCGTATTGAACTTGTCGGAAACTCCGACAAGTTGTCTGTTCTTCCAATTCAATTTCAATTTTATCCGTTGGAGATTTTCAAACCTCCATAAATAATATGATTATCATAAACTTACAATTATTGATTTCATTCTTGATTCGTGGCTTTTAAAAAAAAATGTATCTTTATCTTTCAAATCAAAAAAATAAATAAATGAAACTATTAGAAGGAAAAACCGCATTGATTACAGGAGCAACCAGAGGAATCGGGAAAGGAATTGCGGAAATTTTTGCAAAAGAAGGTGCCAAAATTGCGTTCACTTACGCCGAGTCTGTGGACAAAGCCAAAACGTTGGAAAACGAACTCTCAAAAATTACACAAATAAAAGGATTTCAATCGAATGCTTCGGATTATGACGCTGCCCAGAAATTGACGGAAGACGTTCTTGCAGAATTTGGAACGATAGATATTTTGGTGAACAACGCCGGAATCACGAAAGATAATTTGATGCTCAGAATGTCGAAAGAAGATTGGGACACCGTCATCAAAGTGAATTTGGATTCTGTTTTTAATCTTACGAAAGCCGTCATAAAACCGATGATGAAAGCAAAATCCGGTTCCATCATCAATATGACTTCCGTGGTCGGCATTAAAGGAAACGCCGGACAAGCCAATTACGCCGCTTCCAAAGCCGGAGTGATTGGTTTCACAAAATCCGTTGCGTTGGAATTGGGTTCCAGAAATATCCGTTGCAATGCGATTGCTCCCGGATTTATAGAAACGGAAATGACAGCCGCTTTAGACGAAAAAACCGTTCAAGGCTGGCGAGATGTAATTCCGTTGAAACGCGGCGGTTTTCCCGAAGATGTTGCTAACGCTTGCGTATTTTTAGCGAGCGAAAAATCATCCTACATTACCGGTCAAGTTTTGAACGTGGACGGCGGAATGTTGACGTGAAAAACGGATAGGTTTTAAGACGATGTAGAATTTAAGATCTTCATCCTTGTTTCAGGTGAATTGAGGACGAAAATCAACTTTTTCAATTCGGGAAAATTTTCTATTTCCTCCCAATTTTCAGAAAAATTTTTCAGATTATCCAAACCTTTGTCAATACTTTTGATGAAATGCGGTTTTTTCTGAACCAAACCTCTCAATCCGTAAACGCCCAAAACTTGCAGATAACGAATCAGTTGCAGCGGTTTCAGCGAAAGTTTCAATTCGGAAATTTTGGTTTCATCATTCCACAGCGCGTAATAAAATTCCAACATTTCACCACGAAAATCTTCGGAAAAATTTGCTTTTGCCTGATACAAAAACGAAACCACATCATACATCAAAGGTCCTTTCATTGCGGCTTGATAATCTATAAATGAAATTTTGTTCTCGGAACTCACGATAATATTTCTCGCCTGAAAATCGCGCATCATCAAACCTTTTGGTGAAATATTTTCTATTTTTTTTGTCAATTCCCGAAATTCTTTCAGTAACGAGGATTTGTGATAATTGGCACCGACAATATCAACGAAAAGAAATTTAAAATAGTTCAAATCGTGAAAAATAGGGAGTTCGTCGTAGGTTTCGTATTCAAAAGTTTTGGAATAATCCACTTTTCCCGAAGTTTTTTGCTGAAGCCAAAAAAGTTTTTCCAAAGATTGTTTTACCAAAGATTTTACCCTTTCCGAAAACCCCTCGTTTTCAATGATTTCCGAAAGCGTTTGTTCGCCCAAAAATTCTTGAACATAGATTTTTCGATCTTCGGAAATTTCAAAAATTTTCGGTGTGTTCAATTTTAAATCGGAAAAAAGATTTGAAAAATAGAAAAATGCTTCGTTTTCCGACAGATTTTCATTGAAGGTAACGATAAATTTTTGCTTTGAATTTGCCGCCAAAAAATTAATTCTCGCCGAGCCGCTTTGAGCCAAAACTGAGAAATCGGTTGCTTTTTCTCCGGCAAATTTTTCAAAAAAATGTTGTGCTTTTTTCCGAATCATAAAAATTTTGTTGGTATTTAGGATGCGGATATTTTATGTCCGTTGTTTCCAAATTTTAGGGTTTCGCGATGTATGAAAAATAGCCTTTATGTGGATTTCGTTTTCAGTGTCAATATCTTTCCAATTCATTAATAACTGTTTCAAAATCAAGCAAATAAAAACTGTCATTTTTCATTTCGGCATCTCTGCGTCTTACTTCTTGGATTTGCCAATCCGGTATGGTTTCTTCTTCCTCTCGAATATAAATAGAAACAGGTTTTTTTTGATACGCTTGTCGGATGACATCCAAAATTTCGGGTGTAATTTCCTGTGCCGATGAAAAATGAAACGTTGTTTCCATATTTTTATCTGTTCTGATTTTTACGATGGTAAAGATAAAATTAATTTTCTATTTCCCACAAAACCCCAGACCAAACGCATTAAAAAAATGTTAATCCGTCTTTTTAACGCAAAGATTTCTATGTTTATCTTGATTTTTTGAAAACGCAAAGACATTTCATTTAGCAAAGGTTTGCGTTCTCTTAATGCGTTTTCTCATTTGCCGAGTGAAACGTTTTTGCGTTTAAAATATTTTCAAACCTTTTTAAAAAATACTTTGCGTTAAAAAATTATACTTAAATATTCAACAATCAAATGTGCTAATTTTAATACGTTTTTCCCGAATCATACTCCGCAAATATAGCGATTTTCGTGTTTTAATTTTTTCTATATTTGTGAAATGTTCAAAGATTTTAAACCGATTTTCGTCATTCTTCTGCGTTTTATGCTGATTTATCTTGCTTTTTTGGGGCTTTATCAGTTTTATCTCAACACGCAGAAAGACGATTTGGATGTGCTTTCAAAATGGGTTTTGGAACAAGTAATTTGGCTTTTGAATGTTTTGGGACACGATTCCAAAATTGTCTATCAGCCTGAATATCAAACCGGTTGGATTTTTGTGGATGGAGATTATCGCTCGCGAATGGTGGAAGGTTGCAATGCTGTTTCGGTGATTATTCTTTTTCTCGCTTTTATTTTTGCGTTTTACAAAGGAAAAAAAACTTTTGTTTTTGCGATTGTCGGATTGTTTATTCTTCACATTATGAATGTGTTACGAATTGCCGGATTGAATATTGTATTTACAGATTATCCGCAATATTCCAAAACGGCGCACAATTATTTTTTTCCGGCAGCAATTTACGGAAGCGTGGTTTTGCTCTGGTTGATTTGGATTAAATTTTTTGCGTTAAAAAACAGAAAAGATGAAAAAAATCATTAATTGGTTGGTCATAATTTTCGCCATTTTCGGATTAATTGGGGTGCGAGTGTTGGAGGATAAAATTTTTTACGATCCTTTTTTAAACTATTTTCGAGGCATCAATCAACAAACGCATTTTCCTGATTTTCAATGGAATAAATTGATTTTGAGCCATTTGTTTCGTTTCGGATTGAATTTAATTTTTTCGGCAATCATCATTCAATTTATGTTTAAAAGAAGAGTTTGGACTTTGCAAGCAATCTTGATGATTTGCCTTGTATTCATCATTACTTTCCCGATTTATCTGTATTGCGTTTCCACAAAATTTGAAATCGGACATTTGTTTTCTTTTTATATGAGAAGATTTGTAATCCAACCGCTGATTTTACTGCTGATTATTCCGATGTTTTATTATAGACTCAAGATGAGAAATGAGGGACACGGGGCAAATCAAAAAATTTAAAAAGTCTTTTATCTTTAAAGTTTAAAATAATGAAATTCATCTTTACTTTTTTTATTTTATTGATAATCAATACAAAAGCACAATATTTACCCAAAAATATTTCCGAAGAAGAAATTAAAATTGCAGAAAAATGGGTGGATGAAACTTACAATTCACTTTCGCAGGACGAAAAATTGGGGCAACTTTTTATCGTGGCTTTATACACGAATAAAGGCGAAGATTTTATAGATAATGTTCGCAATATTGCGGAAAAAGAGAGCATCGGCGGATTGATTTTAATGCAAGACGATGCGGCGAGAGAAATTGATTTGGTAAACGAATTTCAAAAAAAATCCAAAGTTCCGCTGATGATAGGAATGGACGCGGAATGGGGTGTTTTTCAGAGAATTGCAACGGCGCACAAATTTCCGTGGGCGATTACTTTGGGAGCGATTCGGGATAAAAATCTGATTTACGAAATGGCTCAAAAAATTGCGGAAGATTGCAAAAGAATGGGCATAAATTGGGATTTTGCACCTGTGGTTGATGTGAACACCAATCCCAAAAATCCGATTATCGGAAACCGAAGTTTCGGCTCGGATGTGGAAAACGTAATTCGTTCTGCTTCAGCATATTCGGGCGGTTTGCAAGATTCGGGAATACTCGCTTCGATAAAACATTTTCCCGGACACGGCGATACGAATACCGATTCTCATTTGGATTTGCCGGTGGTTTCGCATGATTTAAAAAGATTGGATTCCGTAGAACTTGCGCCTTTTAAAACACTGATGAATAAAGGAATCGGCGGCGTGATGATTGCTCATCTTTATGTTCCGGCTTTGGAAAACGGAGAAAAAATTCCGGCTTCCGTTTCAAAAAATATCATCACCGATTTGCTTAAAAACAAATTGAATTTCAAAGGTTTAATCATCACAGACGCGCTGAATATGGGAGCGGTTTCCAAAAAATACAACGCGGGAGAATTGGATGCGCTGGCGTTCAAAGCGGGAAACGATATTATGCTGTTTTCACAGGATGTGGCGAGCGGAAAAAAATTAATTCAAAAAGCGATTGACACCGGTGAAATTCCGCAAAGTAGGGTAGAGGAGAGCGTGAAAAAAATTCTACTCACGAAATATTTTCTCGGTTTAAGCCGATATGTTCCGCGAAATCCCGAAAACATCAATGAAGATTTGAACAACGATTCTCATAAAAAACTCGTTCAAAAACTGTATTCCAACGCTTTAACTTTGTTAAAAGACGAAAAAAAATTGCTTCCGCTAAATCGTGATGAAACTTTTTATTACGTTCCGTTGGAAGAAGCACCTTACGATGTTTTTTTGAATCGGTTGAACTCGGAAACCGCCGTCGTCATTAAAAAATCCGAAGAAATTTCTACAATTCCTGTCAATTCCAAAGTGATTGTCGGTTTTCACAAAGATAATTCCACCGCGTATCAACCTTACAAAATTTCCGAAAAAAGCAAGAAAATTTTAGAAAATTTGAATAAAAATCAAAATGTGATTCTCGCGGTTTTCGGCAGTCCATACGCATTGAAAGATGTAGATATTTCCAAAACCTCCACCGTTTTAATCGCCTACGAAAACAATGAAGATTCTATGATTTCAACGGCTGATGCGTTTCTCGGAAAAACCAAAATCTGCGGAAAACTGCCTGTTTTGGTGAACGAAAATTTGAAATACGGAATGGGAATTTGTGAGGAATCAGGTGAAAGTAAAAAAAATCCAAAGAAAAATTAATTCGTTTCCTCCACTTTTCTGAAATAGATATCGTTGTTCAACCATTCTTCAATGGCGATGGATGTTGGTTTAGCGAGGCTTTCATAGTGTTTGGAAATTTCGATTTGCTCGCGGTTTTCAAAAACTTCTTCCAAAGTGGTGTTGTGAACCGCAAATTCGTCTAATTTATTATGAAGTTCGCTGCGAATTTCCGCGTTGATTTGTTCGGCTCTTTTTCCCATAATCACGATTGCTTCGTAGATTGAACCCACATTTTCCTCGATTTTATCGCGGTCGTAGGTGATGGTCGTCAATTCTGCTTTTGTATCTTTCAAATCCATTTCGGGTAAAGTATTTTTTTGAGGGGGCAAATTTACGTTTTATTTTCGAATATTAAAATTAATGGTTGGCGGCGGCGTACTTGTAGCGGCACTGTCTCTTCTCGCTTTTTGCGAATTTTTCAAGACATCTCTTTCCAAACGATTCTGTTCATCGGCTTCCAATGCTCGTTGTTTTTTCAAAAGTTCGGCTTTTCGGATTTCCATTTCGGCTTCTGCTTTGGCAAAATTTTCTTTTTCTTTCACGAGTTTGTCGCGAAGATCTGCCGCCGTTTTGGAATATTCGGAATCCGGAAGTTCGCGTTCCACTTGCCGCGTGAAAGAAAGTGCCTCATCAATACGTTCTCTTTTCAAATCGAAAACAGAATTTAGCGCGAGTTCGTATCTGGATTTTAGGATGAAATCATAAATTTTCGGACGGAGTTTCGTGCTCGGAAAATCGTCCAAAACATTTTCAAAAGCGATGCTTGCAGATTTATAATTCGCCATTTTATAGTATTGTCTGGCGTTTTCATAAGCCTTAAATTCTAATTTGTAGGAAAGTTCGTCAATCAATTCGTTGATGTTTTTAGACCTTTCGGAATCGGGATAATTATCCAAAAAACTTTGTAATTCATTGATTGCCAAATCTGTACTGCTTTGGTCTAAATTATAATCATAGGAGTCTTTGTAATAGCAAAGCGCAGACATATACGCCGCTTCTTCTTTTCGCGGATCGCTTGGGAAATTGATTGAAAATTGTTTGAACTGATGACCTGCCAATTTGTAACTTTTACTGTAATAATTGGCGTAAGCAGAATTGAAAACCACGTGTGGAGCATCATCTGTTCCGGCAACTAATTTGTCAAGTCTTTCATACAAAGCCAAAGCATCATTCCACTTTTTTTTCTCGTATTTTTTGTCGGCTACTTTTAATATAAAATCTTTGTCGGCACTTCTTTTGGCTTTTTCCACTTCCGTCATACAACTTATAGTTGTGAAAATCAGGGCTATTATTGCAATATATTTTTTCATAAAATCGGCGAATAAAAAATCGTTTTTGGTTTGCAAAGATAAAGTTTTTTCTCTTGTAAAGAGTTCTTGTTTTGGGGATAAATTTTAGAAATTTTTCAGGAGCAGTAAATCTCAAATATTTGTCAATCTCAGTGTATTGGTTTTTCCGTTTTCGTTGACGGGTGTTGCGTTGATGTTAATCACGAAATCTCCTTTTTCCACGTAGCCGTTTTTATGGGTGATTTCATTTACTTCGATGATGGTTTCGTCTGTAGATTTTTCCAAATCGTAGAAAAATGCGTGGACGCCCCAAAGCAAATTCAACATCGTGATTACGCGCCGATGCGAACTATAAACGATAATGTGCGAATTTGGACGATGAGCTGAAATTTGGAACGCGGTGTAACCGGAATAAGTAAGCGTAATGATGGCTTCCACATTGGTATTTTTCGCAATTCTCACGGCGGCAAGACAAATTCTGTTCGTGATGAAGCGCTCGCAAATGCAATTATATTCGTGTTCTACCGAAGTATTTTTGTTTTGATAGAGATCGGTTTTTTCAATGTTATCCACAATTTTCGCCATATTTTTTACCACTTCCACAGGATATCTCCCGATTGAAGTTTCGCCGGAAAGCATCACTGCATCGGCGCCGTCTAAAACGGAATTGGCAACATCATTCACTTCTGCTCTCGTCGGTGTCAGGCTGTTGATCATCGTTTCCATCATTTGTGTGGCGATGATTGCGGGTTTTGAAAAGAATCTCGCTCTTTCTACCAGATTTTTCTGAACGGCAGGAACTTGTTCCATCGGAATTTCCACACCCAAATCTCCGCGAGCAACCATCAATCCATCACATTCTGCAAGAATTTCGTCAATATTTTTCACGCCTTCAGGTTTTTCGATTTTGGCGATGATCGGCGTTCTGAACTCTTTTCCTTTCGGGTGATTTTTAATTAAATTTTTTAAATCAATAATATCTTGAGCGTGCCTCACGAATGAAAGCGCAATCCAATCCAATTCCAAATCCAGCATAAAATTCGCATCCTTAATGTCTTTTTCAGTGAGTGCCGGCAATGAAACTTTGGTGTTCGGAAGGTTCACGCCTTTTTTGGAACTCAGCGGTCCGCCCTGAATGGTTTTTGCTTTCACGGTGTCCGTTTCGTTGGTTTCGATGACTTCCAGAACCAATTTTCCGTCGTCAATCAAAATGGTTTCGCCGGTTTTTACGTCTTTCGGAAATTCCTGATACGTCATATAAACTTTTTTGGAATCGCCGTCTATTTTTTCGTTGGTGAATGTGAGGATATCTCCCGGATTCAAGTAAGAACCTTCTTTCACGGCTCCAATTCGGAGTTTGGGACCTTGCAAATCTCCCAAAATCCCTACGGAAGTTCCCATTTCTTCATTGATTTGGCGAATGGTTTCTACATTTTGTCGAACCAGATCGTAATCGGCGTGGGAAAAATTTATCCTGAAAATATCAACGCCGGCGCGTATCAAATCCGTCATCGTCTCTTTATCGGACGATGCGGGACCGAGCGTTGCTATAATTTTTGTTTTTTTTAGGTGTTTATTCATAATCCTGAAGTACGGCATAAAGTTCACTCTGCAAACCCACAGAAAATTCTTGAATTTCGGAAGATAAATTTTCAGGGAACAAAATTAGTGAAAAATCGCGATATGTGTCCGAAGTTTTGATAATATAATCCACATCTTTAAAATTATTTAATAGTAATTTCTCATTTTCTTCATCTGAAAACAATTCCGGAATCGGTTTTTTTTGACGGCTTTCCGAACTTTTGTTGGTGATAATGCAGATGCACGTTTGGCGGTCTTGCCAGTAGGTTTCAAATTTTGGGAAATAATAATCGTAATAATTTCCTTCGATTTTCAAATCTTCTGTTCTTTGAAATTTAAACGGATTGAGCCGATTGGTTTGGAAGAAAAATTCGTGGTCGGGGATGTGTTGCGAAAGCCGTATCAAACCTACGGAAATGTTGCTTTCTTCTTCATCGTTCAAAATGAGTTTTTGTTTTTTCACGGAGGTTTTTTATTTATTTAATGTGAATATACGAATTTTTCTTTATTCCAAAACTACACTCTTGTTTTCAGAATTTTATGCTCAAATATTTATTACTTTATGCGAATCACGGATTAAAGCCCGTTTTTTTTAAAATTTTTTCCATCGGCTTTAGCCAAAAATTTAAACAGACTCTAAAAGTTAATATGATTTTTATTCGTGTTAATTTATATTAAAAATCCTGTGTGAACAAAAAAAAACATTTTGCGGATTAAAAATTATTTTTATATTTGCTTTCTAAATTTATGTCTAATCTTTAAATTAAAATTAAATCAAAATGAAAAAAATCTTTGCAGGAATTGCATTTTTAGGACTGGTTGCTTTTGCATCCGCACAAACTATCAAATTTGATAGAGAAACGATTGACTATGGATCCATAGCTAAAGGAAGTAACGGGGAGCGTCAATTTACGTTTACAAATACCGGCGATAAACCTCTAATCGTGAGCAAAGTTGAATCTTCTTGCGGATGCACGGTTCCGACATGGAGTAAAGAACCTGTGGCTCCGGGAGGAACAGGATCAATAACTGTGGTTTATAATACACAGAATGTTGGAATGATTGCTAAAACTATTACCGTATTGTCTAATGACCCTGCGAGCGGAAGATCTGTATTGCACATCAAAGGAAATGTGGAGGGAGCAACTACGGCAACACCGGTAGAAACAGCAGCACCGGCAACTTCACCAAGATCTGCGGAATTAAGACCGGCTGCTTCCGCTCAAAAATTGGAAACAAGAGCAGAAGCGAGAAGAATAGATGCGCAACCCGCTACAGCAGCAGCATCAGTATCAGCAGCCGTACCTGCTACAACAAAATAAAAATAAAATTCTTTTATCAACCGCTTCATTTCTTTGAGGCGGTTTTTTTTTAGAATCGAGAATCAGAAATTTTAGGTTATACCCTGAATTTACTTTAAATTTGAATTTTGAATTCCATACAATCAGAAAAATCAAAAACCAACGACCAAAAAACAACAACCAATAACTGAAATCATGAGAAGAATAACATTCGTACTACTGCTTTTGATGCCTTTCAAAGTACTTTCGCAAGGTATAACTTTTAAACAAGCCTCGGAATCCGACAATCCGAAAACTGTGGCAACTTTTATTAAAAATAATCCCAATCATCCTAAAGTCGGCGAACTGAAACAAAAACTGATTTCCTTAGTAAATAACGGTAAAGCATCTGCACCAAAAACACCGGAAAAACCCAGTACCAATACATCCAACTCTACAAAACCAAAGCCTTCTACAACGAAACCAACAACAAAACCTACGGAATCGTCAGAAACTCTCAAAAAAACACCGCCTCTGTTTTCAAAATTCAAAAAATTTAAAGTCGGGAACACGGTGATGGAAATTTATTTTCCGGAAGCACCCGAATGGGAAAAATCTGTTTCCGACGACAAAAGCGATATTTATACCACCGCTGTTAATTTCGCAGACATTGATTACGGTGCTGTGGTAATAAGATTTTCTCCCGACACGATGAAAAGCATTACAGATCCGGTCAATGTTTTGGAAAATTATATGTTTTATCTGGAAGATTCTACGCTTAAATTATATGAAAAAACAAACATCAGACAAAATCTTGAACTGAAAAATCAGCCTAAAGTAAAAGGATTTCAGGGGTTCGGAAAAACAATGGACGGAATAGAATTTAAAATTAAAGGATGGACGGACGGAAAATACATTGCCGTCCTTTTTATGTCGTCCCAAAAAGAAATGATACCGGAACTTCAAGAATTTTTTCTGAATGGTGTTCAGTTTCCGCAGTAAATTTCCTTCTGCTTTTCGCGGTTGGCTTTTCGCATTTTGTACCCGAAAAGAAATCATTGCCATATTACGATAAAAAATCCACGAGAAAATCTGTAAGCCGGATTCTGTTTCCCATTAAAAATGAGAAGCTTGTTATTTATCTGCGTTTTACATTGCTGCAAAACTTTAGCTGATTACCCCTCGGTTTTCGGAGCGAGCAACTCCTATTTTCATTTCTGAAAAACACCGATATACTTATCATTGCACCGCAAAGAGTTTACCCGATTTCACTACAGCCGAACTGTACTTGCTTTCTGTTGCACTGGTCCTGTTCTCGCGAACGGCGGATGTTATCCGATTTGCTGCTCTTTGGTGTCCGGACTTTCCTCCCCGAAAAAAAATTCGGAGCAACAAGCCGATTTTCTCGTGGACGACAAAGGTAAGAAATTTAGAAATCTCATCTCTCCGTTTTTTTGAACGAAAGATAAAATCAAAGCGTTGAACATTTAACCATAATTACCTCATTAAAAAATTTCCTTCAAACACTTGAACCGCCTCGCCTTCCAACCATATATTTTTGAAAGAATCGCCGGTTTTTTCGGCATAAACTTTTAAATTGCCGCCTAAAGTTTTCACGTTCAAGGTGTTTAAATTTTTATCTTTCATAAAAACCAAAGCCGCCGCCGTAACGCCGGTTCCGCAACTCAAGGTTTCGTTTTCCACGCCGCGTTCGTAGGTTCTCACAAAGATTTCATTTTCCGAAATCGCTTCCGTAAAATTCACGTTGATGCCGCCGTTTCTATATTTTTCGGAGTTTCGGATTTCGTTGCCGTTTTCATAAACGCGATAATTTTTCACATCGGAAACGTATTTCACAACGTGCGGCGAACCGGTGTTCAGCACAAAATTTCCATCTATAATTTCTATTTTATCCACGTCCGACATTTTCAGTTTCACGATTTCGTTTCGGATTTCGGCTTCGTGCAGCCCGTCAATCGCCGTAAATTTGCATTGATTTTCAATAATGTTCAAAAAATCGGCAAAAGCAACGATGCATCTTCCGCCGTTTCCACACATTGTGCTTTCGTTTCCGTCAGCGTTGTAATACACCATTTTGAAATCGCAATCGGCGGCATTTTCGAGGAGAATCAATCCATCCGCACCGATTCCAAACTTTCGGTTGCAAAGTTTTTCAATGATGTTTTTATCTTTTGCAAACGCGAGATTGCGGTTGTCTATCATCACAAAATCGTTTCCGGTTCCTTGATATTTGTAGAAGTTCATTTTTTGTAAAATTAATGTTCAGGTCAAACACATTAAAAAAATGTTAATTTGCCGTCTTTTTTTTAACGCAAAGATTTCATAATATTTTTAATAATGATTAATTTAACCACATCTTGAAAAGTCTTTCTTCTTTTGTCTATTGTCTTTTAGTCTAAAAAAAATCATTCCCGAATCAGCGGCATTGTGGAACATCTCAACAATCCGCCCATTTTTGAGATTTCGCGATACGGAATTTCCTCGACCGTAAAATTCCATTCGCTTCGCAAAAAATCGTTCATCCGTTTGAAAGATTGGTCGGAAACGACTACTTTCGGCGATATGGAAAAAATATTGGGAAACATCTCAAACATTTCTTCATCGCTGACGCAGAAACAATTTTCTTCGCCAAAAATATCTATAATTAATTGATAATCACTTTCATCCACGAATCCATTTTTGTAAATAATGCACTTGTCGGCTCCAATCGGATTAAACGTGCAATCCAAATGCAAAACTCCGAGATGCGGATTTTGGTCATTTTTCTTTAAATCCAAATCTATGAAACGTTTTTTCGGGAAATATTCTTTTAGAATTTCAATGGAATATTCGTTGGTTCTGGCGGTTTTTAAACTTCTGTAATCGGGATTGTAACTTGTGCCGACGAACACAAAATCGTTCCAAACAATCACGTCTCCGCCTTCGATGTGCGCCGTTTCCGGAAGATTGACGATGTGTTTCCAACCGACTCTTGCAAAAATTTTCCGATAAGCGTCCTGTTCATCGTATCTTTCGTCAATAATGTTTGAAATAATCATTTTATCGTCAATCACAAAAGCAACGTCTCTGGCAAAAATCTGATTGTAATTTCGGATGAGTTTCGGGCGGTAAATTTCGACATCGTATTTTTTTAAAATGCTCTCAAACGCATTCATTTCCAACACAATATCTTCTTCTTTCGGATAAATGCCGCTCTGAATGGAATGATAGGATTTCGCATCATAACTTTCTTCCAAAGTCGGGATTTCGCCGATGGAATCGGGTATTCCCAAAACTACGGATTTCAATTTTCCGGTTTCATTTGTAATGTTCAACTTCATAAGGCAAATATAATCAAGTAATTTGAAAATGAGATAAAAGATCAAAAACTAAATTATCCGAAAAATCGAAAGTCAATTACGCTAATCGTCAATTTCTTTTCGGCTAAAATTAATACACAATTCACAATTAATAGGTAATTTTGCAATTCCTTTTAACGGATGATGTTTTCAAAAAAAATCAAACTTGCAAGTTGCCTGTTTTTTCTAATCGGCAGCAAAATTTTTGCACAGTATATTTTTGTGGATTCCAACTACAATGTGCAGCAATTGGTGGATAAATTCGTGGGACAAACCACTTGCATCTCGGTTTTCAATCCGCAAATTTCCGGTTATGATTTCGGAAACGGAGAACTCAGTTACGGCTATTTTACCAAAAATACTTCGGATTTTGAAATGGACGAAGGCATTGCGCTCACTTCCGGAATTGCCGCAAATGCAAGCGGTTTTTTCTCCGGAATCCAAAGCGCAAGTCCGGGAAATTGGGGCGGCGATCAGGATTTGGAAAGTGCCGCACAAATCAATAATACCACGAATGCCACAATTTTGGAGTTTGATTTTATCTCTCTTGAAAGCAACAAAATCAGTTTTGAATATATGTTTCTTTCCGAACAATATTTAAGATTCGGCGACCCCGGAACTTGCGGATTTACAGATGGTTTCGTATTTTTAATTCGGAAAAACAATGAACAAAATTATACCAATCTCGCCGTAATTCCGGGCAGCAATATTCCGATTACTTCCAACAATGTTCGCGGCGAAGGCGGAAGATGTCCCGCAAGCAATCCCGAATTTTTCGGACATTACAATCCGGACGGAAGCCCCACGAATTACAACGGACAAACGAAAATTCTCACCGCAACCACAGACGTTGTCGTGGGACAAATTTATCATATAAAATTGGTCATCGCCGATCAGGGAAACGGTTTATACGATTCCGGCGTGTTTTTGAAATCCGGAAGTTTTGTCGGAAACAAAGACCTAGGAGCCGACCATTTGATTTCATCGGGAAATGCTATTTGCGAAGGAAATTCGTTGGTTTTAGACGCTTTTTATCCAAATTCCACTTATCAATGGTTTAAAGACGGAAGTATTTTGGCGGGTGAAACTTCGGCAACTTACACTGTAACGCAAGCCGGATTTTACGAAGTGGAAATCAATTCTGCCGGTTGCAAATTGAAAGGTTCCATCACCGTTGAATACGATGAAGAACCGCTATTTGAAGAAAAAACTTTTACTTTTTGCGATGATGATTTTGACGGAGAAATTGAAGTTAAATTGCAAGAACTCAATTCACAACTTGTCAGTAATTATGCGCCGCATTTTGAAGTTTTGTATGTAGAATATCCTATTCCGCCAAATGCAGTACCGCTTCCGAACGATTGGTCTTTCACTTCCGATACAACACTTTTTGTGCAAGTAACGAGTGGTTGTTCATTTGATGTTGGGCTTGTTCATTTCAAGATTGGCGACAGAATTATTATAAATAATCCGCCGGATGTTGAAATTTGCGATAATGATTTGGACGGAATCGTGGAAATAAATCTCGCCGATTATGTTTCGCTTTTTACCACAGATCCTGATGTTTCGCCGCATTATTTCAATTCGCAAACTGATGCCGAAAACAATATTTCCGAAATCCTCGACCCGGAAATTGAGATTTCAAACACTTCCACGTTTTATTATCGTTTTGAATCGTCCGCGCTTTGTCCGCAAATCGGGAGTTTGACGTTCATTATTAAATCGCCGAAAAAATCGACCACACTTGAAAATAAAACCGTTTGTCCCGATGAAACCACGATTTTGGATGCGGGCTCCGGTTTTGATTTTTATTTGTGGAACACCGGCGAAACCACGCAAAGTATTTCCGCAGGAGTCGGGAATTATTGGGTGGATTTGGGTTTTAACGGATGCGTTTATCGGCAGGAAGTTTCGGTGATTGCCGCCGAACCGCCGATTATTATTAATGTGGACGTGAACGGAAATACGGTTACCATTTTCGCAACCGGCGGAACTCAGCCTTATCAATATTCTATTGACGGCGTAAATTATCAATCGTCCAACGTTTTTTCCAATGTTTCCAGAGGTTCGCACACGGCTTATGTGAAATCTGCGGACGGATGTTTTGTGGCGGAAAAAGAATTTGTAATCATCAATCTCATCAACGTGATTACGCCAAACGGAGACGGCAAAAATGATGTTTTGGACTACAGCGATTTGAGCATTAAAAACAATGTTTCCTTGAAAATATACAATCAATACGGAACTTTAATTCACGAATCCAAAAACAAAAACTACATTTGGAACGGCAAACTTTCCGGAAAACCCGTTTTCACGGGAACTTATTGGTACATTCTGAACTGGGAAGAACCCGACACCGGCGAACAAAAATCTTTTTCCGGCTGGATTTTGGTGAAGAACAGGAATTGAGATTTGTAGCATTTCCTAATTCCCGCCATCTTAAATCCAGGCTAAACGCATTAAAAAATGTTAATCCGCCGTCTTTTTTTTCACGTAAAGATTTCTATTTTTATCATCCGGATTTCTCGAAAACTCAAAGGCATTTTATTTAGCAAAGGCTTGTGTTCTCTTAATGCGTTTTTCCGGTTGCAGAGTGAAACGACTTTGCGGTTAAAATATTTTCAAACCTTTATAAAAATTCTTTGTGTTAAAACTATACTTAAATATTTAGTAAACACTAAACATATTTAATTTATTTGCTATGAACATTTGAAATTTTAATGCGCTTGACATGATCTTAAATTCCATATTTCGTATTTTTTTCTTTGAAATCACATTAAGAACACACAAATCATTATTTATCATATATTTATAAAATTATGACCCCCTAAATGCCTCCTCTTTTTTCGGTGCAAGCCCCCCAAATGCCTCCCCAAAAAATTGT
>JAITMJ010000150.1 GCA_031277475.1 Flavobacteriaceae bacterium | reverse complement strand
ATACAATCTCATTCCTTCACAAATTTATACGTTTCCTCTCCTATTTTCAGCAAATAAACACCTTTTTGCAAACCGGAAACATCCACAGAATTTCCATTAAACGTTTTTACCAATTTTCCTGATAAATCATAGATCCTCCCCCCGTCCCCCTCCTTCGGAGGGGGAGTCTGCGTTGTTCCCCCTTCGGGGGAAAGGGGGCTTATATACAGAACATTCTTCACCGGATTCGGATAGATTTTAATTTGATTTTTATTAATGGAATCTACGGAAAGATTGGGATTATTCATTACTGTTGAGGCATTTTCCAAAATTTGATATTCATAATTGAATTCTACGGAAGCCACCGAAAAATTTACGGTTTCTGTAAAATATTGGTTGTTAAAAGTATTATTTAAAACCAAAAAAGCTGTTTCATTATTTGTGCCGTTCAGTTTTATGGGCAGCGGCAATTCAAAGAAATTTACGGAAGGATGGCTTTGCGTTTGGTTTACAACAAAAGCAATGCCGCTACCGGTTTGTTTCCACTCGATGTGATAGGTCGGAAAACCTTCGCCGTAAATCCAATCGTTAAAAAATTTGGTGAAATTTTTGCCGGTGGATTGTTCTACGGAAGTTTTGAAATCTTCGGTTTTTGCGTAATTGTAAGATAAATTCGGACGAAACGCATAATCTTGAATCGCACTGTAAAAATCGTCATCGCCCAAAATCCAATTCAGCATCCGCAAAACATAACCGCCTTTTGAGTAGGACAATCTGCCGTTGAAAATTCTGCCTACATTTCCCAATTCACTGTCGGGAACATAAACAGAACCGTCTGAAATTGAAGTAATAAAGTTTTTTTCATTCAACATAACATTCAAAAAATCGGTTGGGGTCATCAGTAGTTTTTCTCTTGCGAAATTCGCTCCAAATGTTGCAAAACCTTCGCTCAGCCAAATATCATTCCACGCTCCGCAAGTGATTTTATCGCCAAACCATTGATGTACGAGTTCGTGGGCGATGAGTCCTTTGGAATCATTTCCGATTCCTGCCGTTGTCATCGTTGCGTGTTCCATTCCCGAGCCGACGAGCGTCATTTCCATGTGTCCGTATTTTTCGTTTCTGTACGGATATTCGCCGAAATATTCCTCAAACAAATCCATTGCATTTTTTGTCCAATTGATATCATTCATTTTTGTAGGATTTGCGGCAGTGGACGGAAACAAATAATTTACAAACGCAAACGGCGGATTTCCCATCGTATCATTAAATTTCATATAATTTGCAACGCCGATTGCCACTAAATATGCGGGAATTGGATATTCGGTTTTCCAAAAAGCGAGCGTTTTGTTGTTTGGCAAAGCGGTTTCCGAAACTAAAATTCCGTTTCCGGCGGTGCTGTATTGATTTGGTGTTGTGATTTTCAAATCCACACGTTCAATTTTATCGTTCATACTTTGTTTGGTGGGAAACCATTCTTGCGCGCCGTAAGGTTCTGCAAGCGAAAAAGCAACAGGTCCGTCTGCATGATTTGCAAAATACATTCCTCGGCTCGTATTATCGGGCGTTCCTTGATAAGATATTGATAATGAATCTAATACGTTTTGGGATAAGGAATTTTGAAAATCAATTTTTATTTCTTTTGTGGAAAGTTGCGAAAACGCGAGATTTGCGCCGTGATATTTCACTTCGGAAACTGTGAGATTATCGGATAAATCAAAATAAATCGAGGAAATATTTTCATTCGGGATGAAGTGAGAAGTTGTGGTTCCGGAAATGAAAACTACCGCCGGATCTATTTCCAATTCCAATCTTTGGTAGCGCAAATCGTAGTTCAAAGTGTTTGGATTCACGTTATAGTCCGTCATTAACATGTAATGTTTCGCTTCGGAATCAATAAAATTTTGAAATTCAAGTTTGGAATTTTGAGCAAAAAATGTTTGAAATGTTGCCAAAAAACAGATGATGTAAATATTTTTCATACTGAAATTTTTGAATAAAGGTATAAAAAATCTTTGTCAATAAATCTCAAATCATTTTTTTTTATTTTTATCGTCTTCTTTAATTTCTTCATAATCAATGGTTTCTGCATCCCAATTCAAACCGTGTTTTCCGGGTTTCATTTTTTCTTTTTTCGAGGTTTTCATATTGTCGTTTCTCGTTGTGAATTTGTAAAATGAATTGAAAAATAAACGCTTAAGAATATTCCAAACGAAGAAAATGATAATGACGGTTAATATTAATTTTAGAAGAGACATTATTTTTATAATAAATTTATGAGATAGGATTTAAGTTATGAATTGAGGCTGTCTCGCGAAAGTACGCAGATTTTGCAGATTTATTGCGGATAAAAGAAAATATCATTTTTATAATAATCTGATATTCAGATATAAATCGGCGTTTATCCATACAATCGGTGTTATCTGTGTGCCAAATTACTTTTAAGACAACAACAGTTCCGGGCAGGATAAGCATTTTAAGATTTAAAAAATTATATTTGATGTTCATCTTTTCACAAATCAAAAACATTCGGTCTTCTGGTGATGAAAATGTCTTTCACCCAAAGCATAAACGCCAGCCAAAGGTAGAACAGAAAGAAAATCCCGACTGTTGCAAACGTGGAATAAATGAAAAAAACACGAAGTTTGGAAACGGGAATTCCCAATTTTGTACCATATCTCGTGAGTACGCCAAACCATTCGCGTTCCAATTTGTGGCGTAAATTGTTGATAAATTTGGGCTCTTTCATATTTTTATCCACATTCTAAATCCTTTTTCAAAGGAGAGGAACTTCGCATGCTCCAATTTAGTTAGAAAATTTTTGGATTTTTTTTATCATTCTTTTTTTGCCATTTTTCCCTCTTCGCGGGACAAGGGAATTTTTATTTTCTCAAAATTCTCAATTCGGTTCCGCAATTTAAACATTTTTTTGTTTCACAGAAATTTTTGAGATGATAAATCAATCTTTGGCTTTTCTAAAAAGTTTCGTCACAATTAAAAATTCTAAAATTAATTCTAAAAATTAATCATAATCGTTAATTGACACTTTGATATAATTTCTAATTCGTAATTTTACACCTCGAAACCCAAACACTTCGACTTCGTTCAGCGCGACAATGTACAGTCGCAGCGCAAATCCAAAATCCAAATGAAACCAATTATTTTTGAACCGGAAATCAAACAAAGCGGTAGCATCAATGCGGCTTTCGTAGAATTTCCTTTTTCTACGGAAGAACTTTTCGGGAAGAAAAGTCAGGTGAAAATTAAAGCAATATTTGATGGAAATGTGGAATATCGCGGAAGTTTGGCGAAAATGAAAACCGATTGCCACATTCTCGGATTGCCCCGGGAAATTCGGAAGAAATTAGGGAAAACTTTCGGCGATAAGGTTTCCGTAAAACTTTGGGAAGACAAAGAAGAACGCATCGTGGAAATTCCGGAAGATGTGATGCAAATTTTTAATCTGAATAAAAATGCTTTTGAACTTTTTGAAAAAATGAGCTATACCCACAAAAAAGAATACATACGCTGGATTCTTGAAGCCAAAAAACTTGAAACGCGCGAAGCCCGAAAATTGAAAATGATTGAGATGATTCTTGCCGGAAAAAAAGGCATTTAAGAATTTGTAATGAGATAATTGAAAATCCCTATCAACCAACATTTTAATGAAAACATACGAAACCGAAAGATTGATTTTAAAACCAACAGGTTTAGACGATGTGAAACTTATCGTACAATTACTAAATTCCGAAACTTTTTTAAAATATGTCGGCGACAGAAATGTGAGGACTTTAGAAGATGCCGAAAATTATATTAAAAGAAGATGCCTTCCTCAAATCGAAAAATTGGGTTATGGAAATTTCACCATCATCCGAAAATTCGATAATAAAAAATTGGGAACCTGTGGTATTTTTGTGAGAAACGAGATGGAAAATCCCGATATCGGATTTGCATTTCTTCCTGAATTTGAAGGAAAAGGCTACGCTTTTGAAGCCGCAAATTTTATAAAAAACCTTGGTTTTTCGGATTTTGGTATGAAGAAAATCGGCGGAATTACGGTGGAATACAATCACCGCTCCCGGAAACTGCTTGAAAAATTGGGCTTGAAATTCGTGAAAAAATTCTTTATGGAAGGAGATCCCGAAGAATTGATGTACTACGAAATTGAAAATGCGGTAAGTTAATTGATTACATTTTACATTAATACAGAATAAAAAATGACAAAAAAACAACGCGCCGAAATCGTGATGAACGAATTAGAAAAACTCTATCCCGAAGTTCCGATTCCGCTGAAACACAAGGATGCTTTCACGCTTTTGACGGCAGTCGCGCTTTCCGCACAAACTACGGATAAAAAAGTGAACGAAATCACGCCGAAACTTTTTAAAATTGCCGGTACTCCGCAAAAAATGGCAAAATTGGATGTTTCCGAAATTAAAGAACTGATTAAAGAAATCGGACTTGCCAATCAGAAAGCAAAAAATCTGAAAAAAACAGCAGAAATTTTGGTAAAAAAACACAAAGGAATTGTGCCGCAAACTTTTGAGGAATTGGAAGAACTTCCCGGAGTCGGGCATAAAACCGCATCGGTGGTGATGAGCCAAGCCTTCGAATTTCCGGCATTTCCGGTGGATACGCACATCCACAGATTGATGAAACAGTGGAAACTGACGACAGGAAAAAATGTAGTCGAAACGGAAAATGATGCCAAAAAAATATTCCCGAAAAACCGGTGGAACAAACTGCACCTTCAAATTATTTTCTACGGTCGGGAATATTCTCCCGCAAGAGGAAAAGGCGAAAAAGATTTCATCACGAAAATGCTTTTTAATTGAGGTAATTTAAGAATCTGCGAAAAAAATGAAAATTTATAAGATTCGAAAGGCTCTAACTTTATCGTTTTCATCACCTAACAATTTCACCCAAAATATCTTTCGCCACTTCGGTTTTTGATTTCAGCGGAAAATCTTTTTCGGAGTTTTTAGTGAAAATTTTAACTTTATTTGTATCGTTTCCAAAGCCCGCATTTTCGTCCCGAAGCGAGTTTAGAACAATCATATCGAGATTTTTTCGGATTAATTTTTCCTTCGCATTTTGCTCCTCATTTTCGGTTTCCAAAGCAAATCCCACTAAAAATTGTTTGGTTTTCTTTTCGCCCATCGCTTTTAAAATATCGGGATTTTTCACGAGTTCGAGAGTGAAATTGTCATCGTTTTTTTTAATTTTTTCTCGGGCAATTTCTTTAGGCGCATAATCGGAAACGGCAGCGGCAGCAATCGCAATATCCGAATTTTCATAATGTTTAAAAACTTCGTCGAACATTTCTTTTGCAGACGTAACTTTTTGAATATCAATATTTTTTGAATTAATATTTAATGAAACCGGACCTGAAATCAAAACCACTTTCGCACCGAGTTTTGCGGCTTCTTCCGCCAAAGCAAATCCCATTTTTCCGGAGGAATGATTGCCGATAAAACGCACAGGATCAATGGATTCGTAAGTAGGACCGGCGGTTATCAAAACATTTTTTCCTTTCAGTTTTTGTGAATGTTCGGCAGAATTGAAAAAATTTTCGATGGTTTTTGAAATGGTTTCGGGTTCCGCCATTCTTCCCAATCCGAAAAGTCCGCTCGCCAATTCGCCGTGTTCCGCAGGAATAATTTGATGTCCGAAATGTTGCGCCGATTCCAAATTTTGTTTAGTGGACGGATGTTGATACATTTCCAAATCCATTGCCGGAGCGATGAAAATCGGACATTTTGCAGACAAATAAGTTGCAATCGCCAAATTGTCGCAAATTCCGTGAACCATTTTCGCTAAAGTGTTTGCCGTGCAAGGCGCAACCAAAATCACGTCTGCCCAATGTGCGAGTTCTATGTGGGAATTCCACGTTCCGTTCTCCGTAAAAAAATCGGTGAAAATCGGTTTTTTGGAAAGTGTGGAAAGCGTGAGTTTTGAAACAAAATGTTCGGCATTTGGCGTCATTAAGACTTGAACTTCAGCGTTTTTTTTGATAAAATCTCTTACCAAATTATTGATTTTATATGCCGCAATTCCGCCGGAAACGATAAGCAATATTTTTTTTTCCGAAAGCCCCATTTTTACGATTAATGTTTGGCGAAATTACTCATTTTTTTTCGGTCGGGCTAAAAATGTGTTTGGCATTGAAATATCTCCGTTTCCGATTTTCAAAAATTGGTTATATTCGCAAAGAAATTTTAATATCATGAAGTCTGTTTATAATTTTTTATTTTTAATAATACCCCTTTCATTTTTCGCACAGGCAGGGATTAATTTTGAAAATTCCACTTTCAAAGAAATTCTTGATAAAGCCAAAAAAGAAAACAAAATTATTTTTTTGGATGCTTATACTTCTTGGTGCGGACCGTGCAAAATGATGGAAAAAAACATATTCCCGCTGCCGTCTGTGGGCGAATTTTACAACACGAATTTCATCAACGCACATTTCGATATGGAAAAAGGCGAAGGCAAAGAAATTGCAAAAAAATACAACGTGCTTTCGTATCCTACTTATCTGTTTATCAATGGGGACGGCGATTTGGTTTCCAGAAATTTCGGGTATTTGGGAGAAAATGATTTCATCACCATCGGAAAAGAAGTGCTGGATCCCGAAAATGGCGGTGTTTCATTACGGGAACGTTTTGACAACGGCGACAAAAATCCCGATTTTTTGATGAAGATAATGCAGCAAAATTATCAAACCGATTACGATTTTGCGAAAAAAGCATCCGAAAGATATTTCAAAAACAAGCCGATTTCCGAATGGACCAAGGATGATGCAAATATGCTTTTGTTCTTTACCCGAAGCACTTCCGACGAAAATTATAAAATATTCTCCGACCGCAAAACCGAACTTTTGAAATACATTTCAGAGGCGGATTATAAAGGATTTGACGACAATGTGAAAGTGGCGAAATTTTTGGAAAACGCTTTAGATGAAAAAAACAAAACCGTAAAAGACGATTATTTCCTTAAAAACGCTATTCCGATAGTCGGTGAAAAAGAAGCGAAAAAAGCACTTAACCGATTGAAAATCAATTTTTATCCGGCGGTTCAAAATTTCAAAGAATATGAAAAAGCCGCTTTGGAATATTATCAAAATCCGAATGAATTTAATGCCAACGAACTTTTGCAGGCTGCATTTATTTTCAGCGAACATATCGAAAATCCGAACTCCATAAAAAAAGCAAAAGAATGGGCGGAACAAACGGTAATGCAAGGTGAAAATGCTGAAAACACTTATGTTCTTGCCAAACTTTACTACAAATCCGGAGAAAAAGAACCCGCCGAATTGTATGCGGAATATTCTAAAAATATCGCCGAACAAAACGGCAAAGATTCCACAAAAGCCGCCGAACTTTTAAAAGCCATTCAACAATTAAAATAAAAAATTATGCTTAATTATAAAAAAACCGCTTTATTTTTTTCACTTATTATATTTTCGGGATTGTTCGCTCAAACTGAAAATCAAGATTCTGAAAATCAAAATAGTGCAAAAACCTACATCAAAGCGAACGCCGTATTTCTGCCGATTGGTATGATCAATGTCGGAATCGAAACCAAACTTGCCGATAAATACACATTTCAAGGCGATATTTTTGTTTCTCCATGGAAATCTTTTGCCGGACACAATGCGCAATTTTACATCCTCGGAACCGAAGGAAGATATTATTTTGACGAGGCTTTCAAGCATTGGTACGTCGGCGCAAATATTTCTTTTGCCCTTTTTAATATTCAAAAATGGACGTATTGGAATGATAATACTTATATTGTGGACGGCATTGAAATGAGCAACGCCAATTATTACCAAAAAGGTTTCAGCTATATATTGGGAGCCACG
The DNA here is from genome assembly GCA_031277475.1 of Flavobacteriaceae bacterium. Taxonomy (GTDB): domain Bacteria; phylum Bacteroidota; class Bacteroidia; order Flavobacteriales; family Weeksellaceae; genus JAITMJ01. The sequence goes on along the minus strand of JAITMJ010000150.1, from coordinate 10,346 downwards.
ATTGGTTATCAATTCAAACTCGGCGAAAACTGGAATATGGACATTTATTTGGGTGGCGGAACGATGCAAAGTTTTTATCGCGGATACGACAAAATCACCGGAAAACGAATTGATTCACACAAAGAAAATGAACTTGGACTCGGCGAAAGAAAATGGAACCGAAGCGGTGAATTTCTTCCATACAGAGGCGGAATTATGATTTCTTATAAACTGCAATAAATGGATATCAAAAGTTTAAAATTTTGGCTGATTCTTGCCATCACTTTTGTGATTTTATTTTTAATGAACTATATCGGAAACGAGGAATCCGACAGACTTTACCGCGCTTTATTAGTCGCATCCGTAGGAAGTGTTTGCTTGGGAATCGGTCTGAAATTTTTCTATAAGAACGACGCCGGAAAACATCAAGATTTTGATTGAAAAAAATCACAACATTTCCGCCAAAATTTCCCCGATTTTCGGAGCCAAGGCAACGCCCATTCCGGAAAGACGAACCGCACAAAATTGCCGATCGGAAAGTGGTTTTACGATTGGCATTTTTTCTGAACCCATCGCCATAATTCCGCTCCAACGTTGTTCGATTTTAACGTTTTGATTCGGCAAAATCACGGTTTTTAAAAATGTTTCCAAATGATTTTGAATCCGTTGTGTAGTTTTCAATTCTGTGGTTTCTTCGGTTTTAAAATCTTGGTTTCTCGCTCCGCCAAGCAAAATTTTGTTTCCCAAATTTCGGAAATAATAAAAACCTTCGTCGTAATGAAATGTTCCGTTAAGTTTGAGATTATCAACCGGTTCTGTTAAAAGAACTTGCCCGCGAGCAGGAATGATTTCTTCGTTTTTTAAAAATTTTTTGCTGAAAGCATTGGTGCAGAAAATCACTTTTTCGGAGGCTACGGAATTTCCGTTTGAAAGCAAAATTTCAACATTCTCATCATTTTCCGAAACGTTTTCCACTTCGGCTCCGAAAAGAAATTCCACGTTTAATCTATGGCATTTTTCCAAAAGTTTCATCACGAGTTTTCCTGAATGTAAACTGCCTTCCAAAGGATTTTCAACCAAAAATTTTGAGTTTCCGAATCCGAATTTTTCTAATTTTCCTTGATTTAAAGAAAATGTTTTTTCAATTCCGGTAATGTGTTTTAATTTGAAATTAACTTCTTCTATTCTGCTCAAAGGTTCATTATTATTGATAATTTCGTAGCCGCCGCATAAACTAAAATCAATTTCGTCGGGTTTAAAATATTTGCGAATTTTCTTCAAACCGCCCAAGCGCATTTTCACGAGATTTTGTGTTTTTTTCCAGCCCATTTTTTCGGAATCGGCGAGAATTTCGGTGAGGCTTCCAAAACACGCAAAACCTGCATTTCGCGTCGAAGCACCGGTCGGAACCGAGTTTCTTTCGAGGATTAAAACCGATTTTTTCGGAAATTTTTCTTTAATGGAAATGGCTGCCCAAAGTCCCGAAAAACCGGAGCCGATAATCGCGATATCGCGTTTTCTGTAAAATGTTTCGGATTCCCAAATGCTCATAAATTCAAGGTTCAAAAATTCAATATTCAAGGTTCAAAACTTCAACGTTTCGACAATCTCAACGCAATAATGATTCAAGGCTTAAGGTTCAAAAATTCAAAGTTTATATTAGAAATTGAAAGATTTTAAGATTAAAATATTTAAAAATTTTCTTGTTTTTCTAAAAAAAATCAGCAGTTATTCAAGTTTAATCTCCTGAAAATCAATACAACGTGATTTTGAGGGGCGACTTGCGTGAATTTGAGGGGATGCAAAACTTGACTTGTATTTGTAAAAACAAATAATTTTGTCCCGTAAAATCTAATTCACAAAAACACTAAAACGATGGATTAAAATTATGTAAAAAAATTCATTAACAATCATGAAAAAATAAAAACACTGAATTTTTTTACTACTAAGCGTGGGTTCGATACAAAAATATTCCAGTAAATATTTTGCAAATAATCCTTAATAATCTAATTTGACTGTATCATCCCACGCTTTTTTGAAGAAAACTTAAAAACATCTTTTAAATATTTGATTCATTGCATTTTGTTAGGGACTCTTATCGTCGAAAGGCGGTAAGAGTTTTTTGTAAAATATAATAATCAAAAGGTAAAAAGACGTTGTAACATTTCAAAATTTTTTCAGACTTTTTGTACTGATGCCAAAAGCAAAAAAAATGGGAACAGTTTTATCCGTAAGAAATCTTACAAAAAAATTCAAAAGAATTGCCGTAAACAATATTTCTTTTGATGTAGAAAAAGGCAATGTTTACGGACTTCTCGGTCCGAACGGAAGCGGAAAATCCACCACTTTCGGAATGTTGCTCACCACCATAAATCCCACTTCGGGAAATTGGTCGTGGTTCGGCGAAAGCGGAACTTCTGCCGATACGCTGAAAAAAATCGGTGCCATCATCGAACAACCGAATTTTTATCCGTATTTGTCTGCCGAAAAAAATCTGAAAATCGTAGCCGAAATCAAAGGAACGCCGCATTCCGAAATCGATAAAGTTTTGGATGTGGTCGGGCTTTTGGAAAGAAAAAAAGATGCGTTTCAAACTTATTCTCTCGGGATGAAACAGCGGCTTGCGATTGCTTCCGCTTTGCTGAACAATCCCCGGGTTTTGATTTTAGACGAACCCACAAACGGATTGGATCCGGAAGGCATCATCCAAATCAGAGAAATCATTTCAAACATTGCAAAACAAGGAATTACAATCATTATTGCGAGCCATCTTTTAGATGAAATCGAAAAAATTTGCAGCCACGTCATCGTATTGAAAGAAGGAACCGCCATTTACAGCGGAAGTGTGGACGAAATGACGAACTCCAAAGGATTTTTTGAACTGAAAGCGGACGACAGCGAACTCCTGATGAAAACACTGCAAAACTTGAATATTTTTTCCAATTTGAAAACAGACGGAAACTTGATTATTGCGGGAATCGACCAAGATATTTCGGCTTCCGAACTCAACAAAAAAATGGCGGAAAAAGGGATTTATCTTTCGCAGTTGGTGAAGAAAAAACAATCGCTCGAAACCCAATTCCTCGAACTTGTGAAAAAATGATTAGTCAAGACAATAGACGATAGACGATAGACAAAAGACATTAGACAAAAGACATTTAGAGTTTGTTTAAATTTTTTATAATTATATAATTTTCTATAAATCAATATGTTAAAACATTTTTTTGTGATTTATGATTAGGACAAAAAGAATCCGTAGGATTCAAACCTTTGTAGAAAAACAATCCCACCCTCTCATATTCGACCCCTTCGGGGTCGGACAATTTTGGGGTAACATTTTTCTACCAAGATTAAATCCCTAACGGGATTAAAATTTTATTAACCATTGAAAATAAACACTTTTACACCGATTGAAATTTAAACAAACTTTTTAACAAATAAAATTGATATACAATGAAAAAATTATTTACATTAGAATATTACAAAAACCTGACGTACAAACCGTTTCAGGTGTTTTCGATTTTGTATTTTGCCATTTTAATCGCGATGCTTTTCATCGGTTTGGTGGATCTTAATTTGGGCGGTTTAAAAATAAATCTCAAAGAACAAGGCATTTACAATTTTCCCGAAATCTGGAATTTCATCACATGGATTGTGGCTCTGCTGAAAATATTTTTGGGATTAATCATCGTGTTTTCCATCTGTCAGGAGTTCACCAACCGAATGTTTAAACAAAATGTGATTGACGGGCTCAGCCGAAAAGAATTCATCGCCTCAAAACTCCTCACGATTTTTACTTTCGCTTTTGTTTCCACGCTGCTGGTTTTCATCATCTCGTTGATCATCGGCTATTCGTATTCAAAATCTACGGATTCGGAATTGGTGTTCAAAGAAATGTTTTTTATCGGGCATTATTTTCTGAAACTCCTCGCGTTTTTCTGTTTCTTGATGTTTTTGTCAATACTATTCAGAAAATCCATTTTCGTATTTCTGGCATTTTTTGTTTGGTGGATTGTGGAAATTATTTTCGGAGTAATTGAAAGTGTAATAAGGTTTTACGGAATGAATCTTCAAGAACAAATAGATGCGAAAAAAAACACGATTATGTTTTCGGATTTCCTTCCTTTGAGCAGTATGTCGAACATTGTTCCAAGCCCGCTTTTCAGATTGGGATTTTTTAAAATGCAAGGCGTGGTTTTTGAATTTCAGTATCCGACTGCAAGTATGATTGCGTGCGGAATTTGGTGCATTTTGTTCATCGCCGGTTCGTATTGGATTTTGAAAAGGAGAGATTGGTGAGGATGAATTGAAATTTGATAATTCCTACTTCCTGCTATCCGTAAAATTTTTCACTAAATTTGCAACCGGCGAAAAGCCATCGGCAAAAAGCAAATCGCCAATCGCAAAAATTATGACTTCACAGGAAATTCGACAGCAATTTTTAGATTTTTTTCAAAGCAAACAGCACCTCATCGTTCCGTCTGCGCCAATCGTCTTGAAAGACGACCCGACTTTGATGTTCTCCAACTCCGGAATGACGCAGTTTAAAGACTATTTTCTCGGCTACAAAATCCCGAAAAGCAAACGAATCGCCGATACGCAAAAATGTTTGAGAGTCTCCGGAAAACATAATGATTTAGACGATGTCGGCAGAGATACCTATCACCACACGATGTTTGAAATGCTCGGAAATTGGAGTTTCGGAGATTATTTTAAAAAAGAAGCCATCGCTTGGGCGTGGGAACTTTTGACGGAAATTTACAACATCCCAAAAGAAAATCTTTATGTTACCATTTTTGAAGGCGACCGCTCCGAAAACCTCGAAAGAGACACCGATGCGTTTAATTTTTGGAAAGAATTCATCCCCGAAAACCGCATTATCAACGGAAACAAAAAAGATAATTTCTGGGAAATGGGCGAAAGCGGACCTTGCGGACCCTGCTCGGAAATCCATATTGATTTGAGGAGCGACAAAGAAAAATCCGAAATCCCGGGAGTTAATTTGGTGAACAAAGACCATCCGCAAGTCGTAGAAATCTGGAATCTGGTTTTTATGCAATACAACCGAAAAGCAGACGGCTCGCTGGAAAACCTTCCGGAAAAACACATCGACACAGGAATGGGATTCGAGCGTTTGTGTATGGCACTTCAAAACAAAAAATCCAATTACGATACCGATGTTTTCACGCCGCTGATTGCAAAAGTGGAACAACTTTCCGGCAAAAAATACGAGGCAATTTTAGACCATGAAAAAGATATCGCCATTCGCGTGGTGGTGGATCATATTCGTGCGGTTTCTTTTGCGATTGCCGATGGACAACTGCCTTCCAACAACGGCGCAGGCTATGTGATTCGCAGAATTTTGAGGCGCGCGATTTCCTATTCCTACCGATTTTTGGGGATGAAAGAACCTTTTCTTTTCCGATTGATTCCCGTTTTGAAACAACAAATGGGCAAATTTTTTCCCGAACTCGAAAAGCAAGAAAAATTGGTAACCGAAGTCATCAAAGAAGAGGAACAATCTTTTTTGCGAACCATCGAAAACGGCTTGAACCGCGTGGAAAAACTGATTTCGCAAACCATCTCCGAAAACAAAAAAACACTTCCGAGCGAAGAGGTTTTTGAACTATACGACACCTACGGATTTCCGGCAGATTTGACGAGAATTATCGCCGAAGAAAAAGGCTTGACGATTGATGAAGTCGGTTTTGAATCGGAAATGGAAAAACAAAAACAGCGTTCCAAAAAATCCTCCGTTTCCAAAATTTATGATTGGATTATTTTAAAAGATGAACCCGAAATTTTTACGGGCTACGACGAAACCCAAACCGAAACCCACATCACAAGATATCGAAAAATCGAAAATAAAGACGGCGAATTTTATCAAATCGTACTCGCAAAAACACCGTTTTATCCCGAAGGCGGCGGACAAATCGGCGATAAAGGGAAAATTGAAAATATTGAAAAAATAAACGCAAACAATGGAGCGCACGAAGTCCCCTCTCTTTCGGAGAGGGGATTTAGGGGTGAGGACATTCTCGACACCAAAAAAGAAAACAATCTGATAATTTCGTTAATTAAAAATCTGCCCGAAAATGTGAACGGAAAATTTTTGGCAAAAGTGAACGTCCGAAATCGAAAAAATACGCAGGCAAACCATTCCGTAACACATCTTTTGCACAATGCTTTGCGCGAAGTTTTGGGAACGCACGTGGAACAAAAAGGCTCTTTCGTGGGTCCCGATTATTTACGTTTTGATTTTTCGCATTTTTCAAAACTTTCGGAGGAAGAATTGGCACTCGTGGAAGAAAAAGTGAATGAACAGATTAAGGAAAATATTCCGCTGCAAGAGTTTAGAAATATTCCGATTGCCGAAGCGATGAACAAAGGATCGATGGCACTTTTCGGGGAAAAATACGGCGAAAATGTTCGGATGATTCAGTTTGGGGATTCTAAAGAATTGTGCGGCGGAACTCATGTGAAATCCACCGGCGAAATCGGGCATTTTAAAATTGTTTCCGAAAGTTCTACCGCCGCCGGAATCCGAAGAATAGAAGCGATTTCCGGAGAAAAATCCGAAGAATATTTCACGAATTTGGAAACGCAAATTTCTGAAATTGCCGCGCTTTTAAAATCGAAAGACGCGGTGAAATCCGTAGAAAAACTTTTGGAAGAAAATGCGGTTTTGAAATCCGAAATCGAATCTTTGAAAAAAGAACAAGCAAAAGGCGAAATCCAAAATTGGAAAAACGATTTCCAAGACAAAGGCGATAAAAAACTTTTGGTAAAGAAAACCTCTTTGGATGCGGCTTCTGTGAAAGACATCGTGTTTCAACTGAAAAAAGACGTTCCAAATTCCGTAATCGTCATCCTTTCCGATTCGGGTGGGAAACCTGCAATTGCAGTCGGCGTTTCTGCAGATTTGGAAACGAAATATCACGCCGGAAACATTGTGAAAGAATTAGCAAAAGACATCGAAGGCGGCGGCGGCGGAAATTCCGGTTTTGCAACCGCCGGCGGAAAAAATCTCGCAGGAATTGAAAAGGCAGTGGAGAAAGCAGTGGATTTGTGAGGTTTAATACTTTATCAAAGTTATTCATATTTTTTCCTCCTTCATCGGATTGCTGTAAAGTGCCTGTTTCAAAGGTATTTAAAATTCCAACGAATCCAAACGCAAGCAAATTAATAGATTGTTAGACCGCTTGTTGTACTTTTGTATCGGGTTACTTTCCTTTGTGAAAGTCTTTGAATAAAGAGTTTCATCGCTTTGCACTACTTAAAAATATCCGTAATTATACATATTTTTATACCAAACAGAATTGGACCAGCGAAGAATATTCTGTAGAAAAAGCAGAAGGCGCAGTTCAGATCATGGCTGCAGCAAGCGGAGTAGATGAAAATTCTACATTGAAAGGACAAATCATTGTAAGTAAAAGAAGCAACTTCTCAAGGGGAAATGCTTTCGGCACAAGCGGCTTACATACTTCCTTAGTAGAAGTTTAATGAAAAAATTATTCGAAAATGCTCAGAAGAAATTCCGACCATTTTTTTTGCATTTTTTCTTTTATCTTTATCAAATGAAACACCCATGACAAAATATTGACACACAAACGAAATCGAAGATTCGCCGATTCCATTGAAAATAATAAAAATGACAGAGGCAATGATTGTACAAAGTGTTCCATCTGACCGCTGAAAAAAATAAAATATAAACAGATGAAATCTTTCACTTTCGAGGAAATAAAACAAAAATTGGTAAACTATTGCGTTTATCAAGACCGTTGCCATTTTGAAGTAGAGCAGAAAATGCGGGAGTTCACATTAATTCCCGAAGCGAAAGACCAAATTTTGCTTTATTTGATTAAAGAAAATTATCTGAACGAAGAACGTTTTACGCGAAGCTATATTCGGGGAAAATTTTACATCAAAAATTGGGGTAGAAACAAAATTAAAATTCGCCTGAAACAAAAAGGAATCTCCGAAAAATTGATGTTAAAATGTTTTGATGAAATTGATGAAAACGATTATAAAAACACGATTTCCAATCTCTACAAAACCTATTTTTCCAAACTGAAATATCTGAAAGATTATCAAAAAAAAATCAAAACCACACGCTATTTGATGAGCCGCGGATTTGAATTTGACACGATTGAGAATTTGATGTCTGAGGTTTGAAGTAATTTTTTACAGCCTTGAATTTTGTCGTCTCGAACACAGACGAAAAATCCAATAAAACAGTAGGGTAGTAAATAGTAACCGGATGTCAGGCTGAGTAAGATCGAAACCCCAAAACCTTGAAATCCGTATTTCGAACCTCATTAAAAATAAATAGTTTATTTTTAGAAACTCAAAAAAAACAAATCACGATGCTTGTTAAAATTTATGGCAGTGCTATTTACGGAGTTTCGGCACAAACCATCACCATTGAAGTGAATGTGGACACCGGAATCGGTTATCATTTGGTCGGACTTCCGGACAACGCCATAAAAGAAAGCAGCTACAGAATTTCCGCCGCTCTGAAAAACGTGGGCTACAAACTTCCGGGGAAAAAAATCACCATCAATATGGCACCGGCAGATTTGCGAAAGGAAGGTTCGTCTTATGATTTATCCATCGCTTTGGGAATTTTGGCGGCTTCGGAACAAATCATCGCAGAAAATATCGGCGATTATGTGATTATGGGCGAACTTTCTTTAGACGGCGGTTTGCAACCGATAAAAGGCGTGCTCCCGATTGCGATAAAAGCGCGTGAAGAAGGTTTTAAAGGCATCATTCTCCCGAAACAAAACATCCGAGAAGCCGCTATTGTAAACGATTTGGAAGTTTACGGCGTGGACAATATTCAGCAGGTTATTGATTTTTTTAATTTAGGAAAACCTTTGGAGCGAACGCAAATTGACACGCGAAAGGAATTTCAAGAAAAAGTGAATATTTTTCCGTTTGATTTTTCCGAAGTGAAAGGACAAGAAACCGCAAAACGCGCGATGGAAGTCGCTGCCGCCGGCGGACACAACATCATTCTCATTGGTCCGCCCGGAAGCGGAAAAACGATGCTCGCAAAACGCATTCCGAGTATTTTGCCGCCGCTCACTTTAAAGGAAGCGTTGGAAACCACGAAAATACATTCCGTTGCCGGAAAAATCGGGGCGGAAACTTCGTTGCTGACGGTTCGTCCGTTTCGTTCGCCGCATCACACGATTTCGGATGTGGCATTGGTCGGCGGCGGAAGTTATCCGCAACCCGGCGAGATTTCTTTGGCGCACAACGGCGTTTTGTTTTTAGACGAAATGCCGGAATTTAAAAGAACCGTTTTGGAAGTGATGCGCCAACCGCTTGAAGATCGGGAAGTTACGATTTCTCGCTCGAAATTTACGGTGAATTATCCGGCGAGTTTTATGCTCGTGGCGAGTATGAACCCAAGTCCGAGCGGATATTTTCCGGACGATCCGAACAATACTTCCACTTTATCCGAAATGCAGCGGTATATGAACAAACTTTCGGGTCCGCTTTTAGACCGAATAGACATCCATATCGAGGTTCCGAAAGTGGAATTTGAACAACTTGCCGACAAGCGAAAAGGCGAAACGAGTTTGGAAATCCGAAACCGCGTTTTGAACGCCAGAAAAATGCAAACCCAAAGATTTCAAAATTCTGCCATAAATTACAACGCGCAAATGGGACCGAAAGAATTGGAGGCGTATTGCGTGCTGAACGATGTTTCGCAAAATCTCATCAAAAATGCGATGGAAAAACTAAATCTTTCCGCTCGCGCCTACGACAGAATCCTGAAAGTAGCCCGAACCATCGCCGATTTGGAAAACTCCGAAAACCTTTTGCCCGAACACATCGCCGAAGCCATTCAATACAGAAGTTTGGATAGGGAGTTTTGGAATGTGTGAGGTGGCTTTTGGTCGTTGTTTCATTGACCAAATTTTCCGATTTCATAAAGATATTCCGGGGCAAAATCTACTCCGTTTTTCCAGCAAACCGTATCGTTTGCAACCGTAAAAGAATTGAACGTATTTACATCAAGCAACTCTCTGATAATAGGGCGATGGTCGTTTTCAATGGTGTCTTTTAAATCAACGACAGTATTTTTACCATCATTAAATCTCACCCAAATTTCATAAGTTCCTTCCGCTTTTTTTGCATCTATTATCCGCATCATAATATCTTATATTAAAGGTTTTATTCTTTTATATTCTCCGGTTTTTCTGAGAGAATTCCAATTTTCCATTAGACAACCCTTCACACAAGTGTTGCGTTTAAACTAATTGAAAGAGAACAAGTTATAATTTTGTTCTTTGGTGTTTTTGTAATATTGTTTTTTAATTAATTGATTTACAGGAGATTTGTCCAGTAATGAT
>JAITMJ010000053.1 GCA_031277475.1 Flavobacteriaceae bacterium | reverse complement strand
CCGTCAAAATCGGCAACGGTTCCGTCGTACGCATCACTTCCCAATAATGTAAAAGCGGTTTGCAATAAAAAAAGAACGCTCGATCCCATTGCAATATACCAAAAAGTGCGGTGTAGCGGTTCGATACTGTTTAAAAATTCAATCATAATTATGTTTTTTGGGGGTAAAGATACATTGTTTTTTTTAAATTTAGGGTTTAAAAACAATGAAAAAACTCAGATTGAAGAAGATATTAAGAAGTATTTGAATGAATATAGTTTTATAATTCGTTCTATTTATATGGCAAATTATTTTCCACAAGCCAAATTGAGCGACTTGTTCTTCATAGAAATATTGGTTTACAATAAATTAAAATAAGTAAATAAATTTGCATTTTTATAAAATCATCTGAATATTCACATTGTGTAATAAATTTACAATTAAAATTATAACTTATTGATTCTCTATATCTTGTTGTTTTGTCTTAAAAAAAGAAGAAAAATGAAGTTTAGCTCCGCCGAACTCGGCTAAAATTATTCGACTTTTGATTCTTGGCTTTTTTCACATTATTCTTTATTTTTACCTAAAATTATACGATATGATTTTTCACGGGCAAATCCTGAAAATGTCTTCCGTTTTGGCAGAACCTATTCAATATTATCTCAATCTTTCCGGCGATTTAATTTGCATGAATCAACTTTTAGACAGGAAAATAAAAATAAAACACGTTGGTTTTCAATGTGTTGAATGTGGATTGGATAAGCCGATTTTCAGAATGGGATTTTGTAAACAGTGTTTTTTTGAAAGTCCATACGCCAGCGAAACCATCATTCGTCCGGAACTTTCTACCGCTCATCTCGGAATTGAAGAACGAAATTTGGAAGTGGAAAAAGAAATCCAACTGCAGCCGCACATCGTTTATTTGGCATACACCGGCGATGTGAAAGTAGGCGTTACCAGAATGTCGCAAATCCCGACGAGATGGATTGATCAGGGCGCAACTTTTGCGTTGCCGATTGCAAAAACCGATAATCGCTACGAAGCGGGAATGATTGAAGTGGCACTAAAAAAACATCTTCCCGATAAAACCAATTACAAAAAAATGCTTCAAAATGATTATGAAAGCGATTTGGATTTGCAACATTTTCGAAACGAAATCGAAAAATATTTTCCCGCTGATTTTCGGAATTTTTATAAAGACGACGCCGAAATCGTGAAGCTGGATTATCCCTACGAAACACCCGAAAAAATCAATGTTTTTACGCTTGAAAAAAAACCGGAATTTGAAGGCATTTTAAAAGGAATCAAAGGTCAATATCTCAATTTTGAAAACGGTGATTTTATAAATGTGCGTTCGCACGAAGGATATGTGATTGATTTAAAGATGATTAATAACTAAACTATCCTTGTCTTATAAGAGAAGGTTTGATAGAACCGCCTAAAGGCGACAGATTTTCCTCCGGATTGATACATTAATATGGCAATAATAGACCGGCGTTTACAAAAGTTCCGTTTGTAAGCAATGCAACATTAATGATTTCAAACCTCAAACCCAAAATCTCTTTTTTCATTAATTTTGCAAAATGAATTTCTTTAAAGAATTTAGGAAAAACGAAGTCTTGGTACTTCTTTATCGGATATTTTTGGCTTATGTTTTCTATCAAATCGCCAGATTGCTGTTTTGGTTTTTTAATAAAGACCTCATCGAAATTGACGGCATTTCGGAATATTTTCGAATCGCTTTTCACGGAACGCAATTTGATACGACTGCGATTTTATACGTCAATTCGCTGTTTATCGTGTTGAGTTTAATTCCGATTGTCATCAATACCAAAAAATATTATCAAAAAATTCTGTTTTGGCTGTATTTCATTACCAATGGAATCACTTACGCGATGAATTTCGGCGATTTTATTTATTTCCGATTTTCGCAATCGCGGCTCACAACTGCCGTATTCCACGTTGCCGAACACGAAAACAATTTGGGAAAAGTGTTTTGGGTTTCTGTTTTTCAACATCCGTTTGTGCCGGTTTGGTTCATCGTTTTGATGGGATTTTGGATTTTTCTTTATAAAAAAGTAAAAATTAAAGAGCGAAAACCGGTGAAATTGATTCCGTATTTTGTTTTGTCAATCCTCACATTTTGTGCGGCAATAGCACTTTCCATCATCGGAATTCGCGGCGGCGTGGAACATTCTTCCCGACCGGTAAATTTGGTGGATGCGAACCGACACGTTAAAAATCCAAATCAAGCAAACATCGTATTAAACAGCGTTTTCTCGTTTTTCAGAACTATAAATACGAACAATTTTCGTGAAATCCATTTCGTTAATGAAAAATTCATTAATGAAAACATAAAACCTTACAAATTATACATTCGCGACAATCCGGAACCCAAACCGAACATCGTGATTTTCATTGTGGAATCTTTCGGAAGAGAATATTCAGGTGCTTTTAATAAACATAAAAATATTGAAAATTATGTTTCCTACACACCGTTTATTGACAGCCTCGCCGCCGAAAGTTTAATTTTTCCGAACACATTTTCAAACGGACGCCAATCCATTCACGCAATGAGCAGTGTTTTGGCGGGAATTCCAAGTTTGGCAGACGCTTTCACGAGTTCGCCGTATTCCAATCAAAAAATCCAAAGCATTGTTTCGATTTGCAACGATTTGGGTTACGATACCTCGTTTTATCACGGTGCACCAAACGGAAGTATGGGATTTTTGGGATTTGCAAATATTCTCGGTTTCAAACATTATTTCGGAAAAACGGAATACAACAATGATGCGGATTTCGACGGAATGTGGGCAATTTGGGACGAGCCGTTTCTCCAATATTATGCGAAAAACGTGGGAAAATCTCAACCTTTTATGGCAGCGGTTTTCACAGCATCTTCACATCATCCTTTTAAAATTCCCGAAAAATATGAGGGAAAATTCAAGAGAGGAAAAAATGAAATGCACGAACCGATTCAATACACAGATTATGCCATTAAAAAATATTTTGAAACTGCAAAAAAACAACCTTGGTTTTACAATACGATTTTTGTTTTCACGGGAGATCACACCAATAAAATTTATTATTCCGAATACAAAAAAGCATTGAACGGATCTGCAGTTCCGCTTATTTTTTATTCCCCAAATCCGAAATACGATTTAAAAGACGTGAATATGGAATTTGCTCAACAAATTGATATTTATCCCACGTTGGCGGATTTAATCGGTTACAACAAAAAAATCCGAAGTTGGGGCAAAAGTTTAGTATCGAAAGATGATGATTTGCATATCATTATGTGTCCGGATTCGATTGTGGAAAAATTCATTATCGGCAATTATATCTACAGTTTTGATGGAAATGATGTAATCGGAATTTACAATAAAACCGACCTGAATTTAGACGAAAATTTACTCGGAAAAATAAAATCTCCCGAAACCGAAAAAGGAAAACTTCTCGCCAAAGCATGGTATCAGGATTATATGGACAGAGTAATGAACAGAAAACTGCATTAGCAGTTTGGGTACTTGAAATGCTGAAATAAAAAACGCAGCACTTTTTTCGGCATTGCGTTTAAATCATAAGAGCAAAAAAATTCACCCCATTTAATTCTTAATTTCTTAGTATTTCCTCTATCCGTAAAGATTTCCAAGTGATACACCCCGTTTTGCAAACGTGAAACATCTATGGTTTTTCCTGTGTTTTTCAGAGCTTTTACTATTTCCCCGAAGCATCATAAATTTATTCTCTCTATTTTTAGAGCCTGTTTAAATTCAGAATAATATTATCATATTGTGCGTATAAAAAATGCCGTCAGACATTATTAAAATTTTAACAAACTCTAAAACTCCACTTCCACAGTTGCGTTCATTCCGGCACGAAGTTTTTTAGCGATTTCTTTGTCTAAATTTTTAAAATCTATTCGCACGGGAATGCGCTGAACCACTTTCACAAAATTTCCGCTGGCATTGTCCGGAGGCAAAATGGAAAACGAGGAGCCGGTTCCGGGCGAAAACGAATGAACGATGCCTTCAAATCTCCGGTCGGGAAACGCATCTATTTTGATTTCCGCTTTCTGACCTTCCGTCATTTTTGCGAGTTGAGTTTCCTTGAAATTTGCGACCACCCAAACTTCATTATCGCGAACCAAACTGAAAAGTTGCGCTCCGGCTTGGATGAATTGCCCCGTTTGAACGGGAATTTTAGAAACAAAACCATCTTCCGGAGCCACGATTACGGTGTAGGAAAGATTGAGTTTTGCATTTTCCACATCCACTTGCCGCTGACGAAGCATCGCGTTTGCAGAACCGATTTGTTGCGAGGAAGCGTCGGTTTGGGAAGTCGCCACACCGATTTGTTCCGCCGCTTGTTTTTTCTGGTCGATTAAAACCTGTAATTGTTTGTCGGCTAATTGTTTATCCGCCAAAGCCTGTTCATATTGTTGTTGGGTTACGGAATGATCTTTCACCAAATTGGCGTATCGGTTCAAATCTTGTGTGGTTTTCCAGACGTTTATTTTTGCGGCTTCTATTTGCGCGTCAGCCGTTGCTACAGCCGCATTAGACGTATTGATGTTTTTGGAAGCCGCATTTGCAGACGCTTCGGCGATGGAAATATTGCTTCGTGCGGTTTCCAAAGCCGCTTCCGCTTGTGCGAGCGTCATTTTTTGATCCCGATTGTCGAGGATAATCAGCGTGTCTCCTTTTCGTACAAATTGATTGTCTTGAACTTTCACTTCCGCGATATATCCTGAAATTTTAGAAACTACGGGCGCAATATTGGTTACGATTTGTGCATCGTCCGTTTCCTCGTGATGCAGACCGTAAGTGTATTTTTTAATTCCGAAAAATCCGCCGCCAATAATCAGTATTCCGAGAATAATTGGGAAAATCGGAGATTTTTTCTTTTTGATTGTGAATGTTTCTTCTGTTGTATCACTGTTTTCCATTTGTTTAATTTTTTTTCAAAAGCCAATCTACAATATTTATATGTTCAATTCCTTCGATTTCGGTGGTGATAATGTCGGTTGAAATAATGTATTTCGGGTAATTATCATCAATAGTTTTCAACGGACGGATTTCTCGCTCCGCCGTTTTCGGGTCAGCCATAGACCAAGTTACTTGATAATATTCAAATTTATTTAATGCGTTTTTTACAATAAAATCCACTTCATATTCTCCGGTTTTTCCAATCCAAATTTGATAGCCGCGCCGATTTAATTCCAAATAAACCATATTTTCCAAAATATGTCCTACGTCCTGATATTGAAATTTTCCGAGTTTCATATTCCGAAAACCGATGTCTGCCAAATAGTATTTTTCCTGCGTTGCGAGTTGTTGTTTTCCCTTTATATCAAAACGATTTACCTGATAAAAAACAAAAGAATTTACCAAATATTCGATGTATTTTTCTACCGTATTATGATGAATATCTTGGCGGTCTTGTTTCATCGCTTTTGAAATATTGCTCGGTGAAACAACATTTCCGATTGCACCCATCAAAAACTTTGAAAGATTGTCAAAACTTCTCATATTCTGGATGTTATATCTTTGTTTTATATCTTTTTCAACAATGGTATTATACACATCCTGAACATACATATTTTGAATGTCGGCACCTTGATTTCGCAACAAAACTCCCTGTGGCAACGAAGTTTCATAAAGATAATTATTAAACAATTCGTATTTATTTAATGTTGTATTTTTTTGACTTTTGGAATATTCATCAAACGAAAACGGTAAAATATGAATCGTGATGTAGCGACCGGAAAGCAAAGTTGCAAGATCGCCGGACAAAAAATAGGCGTTGGAACCAGTAACATACAAATCAATAAATTTTTCGACATAAAGCGCATCTATCAGCCGTTCAAATTCGGGAATTTGTTGTGGCTCGTCAAGAAAAATATAATTCATTTTTTCCTTGTCTGTTTCTGCCAAAATTTCTTTGTAAATATCGAGCCAAGTGTATGTTTCAGGAAAAATCGGTTTTTCAAAATTATAGCGTTGAACACGATTTTTAGGAACTCCGGAATCCAAAATTTGTCCGGAAAAAATTTCAAACAAAGTAGATTTTCCCGAACGCCTCAACCCCGTAACCACTTTGATGATATGCTCGTCTTTCAACTTTTCTAATTGTTGAATATAATTTTTCCGATAAATCAAAACCGACATATTTTGCTGATAATTAATTGATTAAATTTTGCTTTATCAAAACTTTCGATTTTATAAAGTTTTGATAAAGTTAATCTTTCTGTAGAAAATGATTATTATTTTGATCGTTTTTATTTGTTGTTCGGGTTGAAATCTCGATGATTTTAAATTCGTTTGTTGCCATTTTTTGATATAAAAACTTAAAATTGAGCCTACAAATTTACGGATTATTTTTGTTTTAAATATAACGTGGACAATGTTCTTGCAGTCCAAACGCATTAAAAACATCAGTTCCAAAATATCAGATTTTCACTTATTTATTGATGATTGCGGATATTCATTTTATTTTGATTGGGTCGGTCTTTTGTTTTTGTAGTTGCGGATGATTTTTAATGTATGATTTATCCGGTGACGATGAAGGCGGGCGATGGATTTCCGCTTGTTAGATGTTGTTTTTTCTTCTCGCCGTTATTGAATAAACCATTGGTATTTTGTCGTCCAAATGTTCTATTCTAAATCTTTTAGATTCAATTTCTATTGTTTTGTTGAAACAGTTGTAGGGCGAATAGTCAAACTCGTCTAATGATTTTATTTCGAGTCCGTTTTTTATCAGGTTGTTCAGTACTTCGCTAATGCTGTGGTTCCACATTATACACGATTGGGTTATGTTTGATTTTTTATCGGCATAAGTTCCACTTACTGTTTCTATAATTGCTCCCGAATTAAAATATCTGTAACCGATTTTGTCAAAATTGTCATCAAACATCCAAACAACAGGATGAAATTCTACAAACACAAATTATCCGTTTGGCTTTAAAAATTTGGAAATAATTTTTGCCCACTTGTCCAAGTCGGGTAGCCAACCAATTGTTCCGTAACTTGTAAAAACAATGTCGAATTTTTCGTCTAAATAATTTGGCAAGTCATAAATATCGCAACAAATGAACTTTGCATTGGAATTGGTATCCTTTGCAATTTGTTTTGCATTTTCAATGGCTTTGTCTGAGAAATCAATTCCTGTAACGTTTGCGCCAAGTCTGCCCAAGGAAATTGTGTCTTGCCCGAAATGGCATTGCAGATGCAAAATAGTTTTTCCTTTAATGTCGCCAAGCAAGTTTAATTCAATATCATTTAAAGAACTTTTTCTTTTCAGAAAACTATCAAGTCATAAAATTCAGATTTTAAGTGTGTGTCGGTTCTATCGTTCCAAGATTGTCGATTTATTTCTATGTAATTGTTTTCTTTTATCATTTTTTACGTTCGGTTTTTCAAAATAATAGCCGCCTCACGAATATACATTTTCTATTCTCTACTCATCACAACTCCATCAATCCGCACCAAATGTTTTGTAGTCGCTGATGACTTCGAGAATATCGTGGTCAATGAAATTGCAATCGCTGCCGTCAATGGTGAGGATTGTTTTTTTGTTATTAGTCAGTTTCTTACTTTGTTGTCTCGCTACCAAGTTGTTTTCCTAATTTTTCATATTCAATATCGTTCGGTTCCCATAATTCAATTTTATTGCCTTCTATGTCCAGTATATGAACAAATTTGCCGTAGTCGTAGGTTTCTATTTTGTCCACAATGGTTACACCTTC
>JAITMJ010000047.1 GCA_031277475.1 Flavobacteriaceae bacterium | reverse complement strand
GTAATCGTCTGCGTAGCAGCACCCGTGTTCCACAAATACGAAGCGTAACCCGGACCCGGATCTAAAACGATCGTCTTGTCTTCGCATGTCGTGTAGGTAGGGAGGAGAACAGGGGAGGGACTGGGAGTACTGAATATAAAATTCAAAGTCGCGATATTGTCGCATACAGGAAATCCGTCCGGTGCTTCTATTCTGTAGTAGAAAGTTTTATCGCCGGAAATACTTTGATTTGCACCAATCGCCGAAACATCATTTTGCGCATTTTCAAGGGTTTCATAATATTTTATTACTGTAACGGTTCCCGTATAAACAAGACTTATATAGTTTGCAAGATCAATATCTTCCGTACTATCAAGATCATTATTACAAATCACGACATCAGCCGTATCTGCGACCAGAGCGACTTTATCCCCGATATTTATAGGAATTTCTTTAATGGTAACGCAACTTTCATCGGCTTCCACACGTATCCAAACGCTTGTATTTCCGGTGAAAGAAAAAGTTCCGGTGATGTTGTCGGTTCCGCCTGCTTGTGCTGATGTTAGATTAGTATAATATCTTACCGTATAATTCGCCGGATTTGCAAGAACAAAAGGGGTAATCGTATTCAAATCCATATTATAAATGCCGTCAATCACATTATCTACATTTTCATCGCATATTTTTTCGGTATAAAGTTGAGGATTTACAATAGGATTTGGTTTCACTTCAAGATGTAATTCGGCGACGGCGTAGCAACCGTCTGCATTTTCAACTCTCACCCAAACTGTAACCGCTCCGGTAACCGGATAATTTGTAAAATTAAGGATTTGGTCTGCCGGAATTTCGTTTTGCGCACCGTTTTGTGTGGTATAATAAGTGTATTGAACACCCGGAGTTGTGGAAATTTGGGAATTATAATCTGTTAAATTAAAAACAAAACTTCCGCTATCGTCGCATTTGGAATCTTCTACAGGTGTTGGTGAAATTTCCGGAACATCACTGAAATTCAAATCAATAAAAACCTCTTTTTGGCAAGTTCCGGATGAAACCACTACAGAATAAGTTCCGCTTTGGGTTGCGGTGTATTGTTGATTGGTCGCTCCCGGAATCAGAACGCCGTTGAAATACCATTGAAATTGAACGCCGGTAGCCTCTACGTTTACGCTCATTGTATATTCGGTCAATCCGCATATAATTTCATTATCACCGAGTTCCACGCCATTCAAATCCACTATTGTTCCTCCCAATTTGAAAGAACCGGCTTCCAAAAATACCGCAGAATCGAACGCACTATCCATAGCATCGGCAACCAATAGACGAATGTGATAGGTTTGCCCCGGAATCACCGCTGATTGAGCGGTTAAAGTAGCGGTTCTACCGTCATATCTGATATAAGGGAATGGTCCCGGAACGTAATATGTGGGGTCTCCACATCCGAAATTATTTACATTTTTAATGGTTACAGGCAGACCGTTGGGCAACAAAGCAATATTTTTTCCGCTTAAACCCGGATCATTTACAATTCCCGGACCGCTGATGATAAAACCAAAAACATCATTATAAGTGCAAGCATATGCCGGTACATATTCTTCAGAAGCAAAGATATAATTGAATTTTATTTCACTTGCCTGCGGAATAAAATCAAATTCGAATATAGTCGCATTATTGGTGCCGGTTACTGCTAAAGTATTTGCATCCGAATCTCCTATCCAACTGTTATTACCTTGTGAAGCACCTCCGTTACTTGGTCCTTGTGCTTCCGTAGCATATCCCGTAGTCAAAACAATGCCTTTCTCAAAAGGAAAATTCGAATTGCCTTTTTCAAAATATCCCCAACTTCTGTTCACATTTGGATACATAGCTTGAGAATTTTGCTTTACTTGAAAATTTTCGATGGCAGAACAATCCCCGCCGTCTATCAGAACTTCCACCGTAAGGGTTTCTGCATCCATATTTGATTCAGGAGCACCGGTGGGATTTACTATAATGGATTGTCCGAAAAGAAAATTCGTAAATAGTAAAAAGGCTGTGAAAAATTGAAAATTTCTCATAGTTTTATGTAGTTAGTTATGCGAATATAATAAAAAATTATTTTTTATTGACTTCTAAATTTAAACAAATTTATATTGTAGCCCCAAAACGCCTTTGGTTCAAAAAAATATTTTGATTTTCATTAAATTTCTTCATAACTTTATATCTCTATAATTTCAAAAACAATGGAAACCAAACATTTCGGGCTTATCGGAAAAAATATTTCCTACTCTTTTTCAAAAAAATATTTTGAAGAAAAATTTCAAAAATTGCTGCTGAAAAACCATTTCTATGAATTGTATAATTTGCAGAATATCAACGATTTTAATGAATTAATTTCCAAAAAAAAATTCGCCGGTCTCAATGTAAGTATTCCCTACAAAATAGAAATCATCCCGTTTTTGGACGAATTAAGCGAGGAAGCCGAAAAAATCGGAGCCGTAAATTGTATTCTTTTTACCGATGGAAAAACCAAAGGTTTCAATACCGATGCTTTCGGATTCGAGAAAACTTTGCAGATTCATAAAAAAAATCACCACCAATCGGCACTGATTTTGGGAAACGGCGGTGCTGCAAAAGCCGTGAAATACGTTTTGGAAAAACAAAATATTCCGTATAAAACCGTTGCCCGAAACCATAATCTGAATTTTGAAAACCTCACAAAACAAGAAGTTTCGGAACATTTTTTAATCGTTCAAACCACGCCCGTCGGAACTTTTCCCGATGTTGAAAACGTTTTAAAATTCCCTTTCGACGGACTTTCCGACAAACATTTAATTATAGATTTAATTTACAATCCTGCATACACGGAATTTATAAAACGTGCTGCAAATCGCGGCGCAAAAACCACAAACGGATATTATATGCTGGAACAACAAGCAGAAAAAACTTGGAAAATTTGGAATTTTTAGTATATTCGTGCGGTTATTTGGACTGAAAAGATGAAAGACAAAAGACAAAAGACTGATTTACAGATTTTTATATTGTTTTAAGAATAAAAATCAATATTTCGCAAAGTCTTCATTCCTTGCCCTTTATGTTTCAAAGTCTATTAAAAAAATAAGATTTGATATTATGATAACAGAAAATAATTTTTCTGAAAACGAAGAAGTAACACCAACTTCCGAAGAAAAAAATGACGTTCGAGATACGAGTTTCGAGATTCGAGATTCGAGTTCCGATTCCGAGATTCGAGATGAAGAAACCGAAATTATTCACGAAGAAATCGCGGACGAAATTTCCGATGAAATTCAAGACGAGGTTCGAGATACGAGTTCCGATTCCGAGATTCGAGATGAAGAAACAGAACCGATTGCTGAAAATATAGAAACCGAAGTTATTAATGAAATTAATAATGAAGAAATTGCGAATGAAATCGTTAATGATGAAACAGAACCGATTGCTGAAGAAATTATTAATGAAAATTCAGAAGAAATAATTCCCGAAAATTTAGAAACCGCAACCGAAGCTATTAATGAAATTCAAGACGAGGTTCGAGATGCGAGTTCCGAGATTCGAGATGAAGAAACAGAACCGATTGCTGAAGAAATTATTAATGAAAATTCAGAAGAAATAATTCCCGAAAATGTAGAAACTACAACCGAAATTATTAATGAAATTAATAATGAAAATTTGGAAGAAACGGAAAATATCCACTCCGAATTGCCGCATTTTCCCCCTTCGGGGGACAGGGGGCTCGACAGGGGGCTTGACCTTGAATCTCTGGTTTCGGAAATGGAAAAAATCGTGGAAAAACCAAACGGAGGCTCGGAATATCGCGCTTTTACCGAATTGAAAAATTTGGCAATTTTAAAAATAAATCAAGAGCGAGAGATTGCGGAACAAGTCCGCAATGACGGTTCAGAAAATGACGAAGAGGAACGGGAGATTGCGGGTCAAGCCCGCAATGACGATTGGGAACATCCACTGCAACAGAAAATCAACACGTTATCAAATCTTTTCAAAGAAAAAAATGATGCCTTTCTGAAAAATCAGGAAATCGAACAGGCAAAAAATATGGAAATTCGGCAAAGCATCGTCGAAAGACTGAAAAATCTTTATACCAATACGGAAATCGGAACCAATTTGTTTAAAGAAATTCGAAAAATTCGAGACGAATGGAAAAACGCCGGTCAGGTTGCCAAATCCGAATTTAAACTGCTGAATAACAATTATTTCCACCATTTGAAAATGTTTTATCAGATGTTGGATCTCAACAAAGAATATTTAGAACAAGAATATACGCACAATCTGGAAACGCGGCAACACATCATCGAGCGCGCAAAAGAACTCGAAGATGAGCCGAGCGTTCAAAAAGCACTGAACGAACTCCAATATTTGCATAAACTTTGGAAAGAAGAAGCAGAGCCCGTTGCCGAAGAATTTCGCGAAAAAACATGGGACGAATTTAAGGCGATTTCAGACCGAATCCATTCCAGAAAATCCGAACTGAACGCACAAATTGCAGCAGAACAAACCGCAAATTTGGAGAAGAAAACTTCGATTTTGGAAACCATTAAAAACATTATCAATCCCGAAAAAGAAGTGGGACACAGCTATTGGCAAAACGCCATCAGAAAAGTGGAAGATTTGCGCACCGAATTTCTGAAAACCGGCAGCGTTCCGAAAAAACTTTCCAACCGAAATTGGAACGAATTTAAAACCATTTTGCGGGAATTTAATTCCAAGAAAAACGACTTTTATAAGAATTTGAAAGGCGTGCAAATAACCAATTTGGAGGAAAAACAAAAATTGATACAAACCGCAAAAGACAATATGTATTCCGAAGATTGGGAAACCGCCGTTCCGCTGTTCAAGCAACTTCAGGAAAAATGGCGGGCAACGGGACACGTTCCGAAAAATCTGACGAACAAAGTCTGGAGCGAATTTCGCGATGCCTGCAACATATTTTTTAATAATTTCCGTGAGAAAAATCAGGTTCCGAACGATAATTGGAAGGAAAACTACAAACAGAAAAGGAAAATTCTGGACGAACTGAAAAACGTAACCGACGAGGAGGGCAGCGTGGAAAAAATCGAGGCTCTGAAAACGGCGTGGAACAACACGGGAAAAGTTCCGAGAAGCAAAATGGACATCAATTTGGAGTTTAATAAAACGCTGAAAGAGAAACTTGT
The DNA here is from genome assembly GCA_031277475.1 of Flavobacteriaceae bacterium. GTDB lineage: Bacteria > Bacteroidota > Bacteroidia > Flavobacteriales > Weeksellaceae > JAITMJ01. The sequence goes on along the minus strand of JAITMJ010000047.1, from coordinate 22,803 downwards.
CCTCAACAAAATCAATGAGTTCGATTTGCGTGAAGAAGGTCTTTCCGGAGATCAACTGACGGACAAAGCGAGAAAAATTAAAAATCAGATTTCGGATTTGGAAGCCGAAGTTTCAAAATTGGAAAACAATCTCGGATTTTTCAGCAATTCTACTAAAGAAAATCCGCTGCTGAAAGATACTTTCAAAAAAATAGACGATAAAAAATCTCAAATCGAAAGTTTGAAAGCCACACTCCATCATATTATCTCGGGGTAACGGTTTATGTTCAAATCGCATGGATATTTCAAAAAAGATAAATTATGCTATTGTTTTCTTGCTGTCAGTTGCTTTTTTGGCGTTCGGGATATTTCTTATTTTAAATCGGGATTATATTTCAAACCCCTATCTAAATCCATATTACAGAGAATCTACTTCTATTTTTAATTATAACGAAAAATTGGCAAGGTTTAGAAATTGGGGATTTTTTTATCCTTGGAACATCATTTCGTATTTATCATTTTTCCAAACCATACTTCTCGGATTTTTAATCATTAGAAAAGAATTGAAAATGAGACCGATAGAAATTATTTTCATCTCTGTTTCCTTGCTTTCAATTTTTCTTATTAACGATTTGGTGATACTATCTTTTTACATTGTTGTATGTTTGTTATTCAGCACAATAATTTTATTTTTTCTAAAGAAATTTAAAAAACACCGATTTTTTCTATTTTTAAATTTGCTTACAATATTGGCGTGGATTATTTTTCTTTTTGTAGAAGGATGGCTATTTTTGGATTAAAAAAATAATTGGGTAACTTTGAACTTTTATCACGTTGAGCCTGTCGAAATGTCACACTGAGCGAAGTCGAAGTGTTAAACTTTAAACAAAAAACAAATGAAAATAGCAATAGTCGGTTACGGAAAAATGGGGAAAATCATTGATGAAATTGCCGCGAAAAGAGGGCATGAAATCGTTGCCAAACTGAACGAAACGCCGACCAAAGAAAACCTAAACAACGCCGATGTTGCCATAGAATTTTCGCAGCCGGAAGCGGCTTTCGGGAATATAAAAATCTGCTTGGAACACAAAATTCCTGTAGTTTGCGGAACTACGGGTTGGCTCGCAAAAAAGCCCGAAATCGAGAGAATTTCCGAAGAAAACCAGACCGCATTTTTGTACGGCTCGAATTTCAGTTTGGGTGTGAATTTATTTTTTGCCTTGAACGAAAAATTAGCCGAACTGATGAAAAATTTTGATGAATACCGCGTTCAGTTGGAGGAAATTCATCACACGCAAAAAAAAGACGCTCCGAGCGGAACCGCGATTTCTTTGGCGGAAGCAATTATTAAAAATAATCCCCAATTCGATGCGTGGAAATTGGATGAAACCAAAGGAAATCAACTCGGAATTTTTGCCGTTCGTGAAGACGAAATTCCCGGAACTCACAGCGTTTTCTATCGCAGCGAAGTGGATGAAATCGAGATAAAACATACCGCTTTCAACCGAAACGGATTTGCGTTGGGAGCCGTAGTCGCCGCCGAATGGATTAAAGGAAAAATCGGAAATTTCAGTATGAAAGATGTTTTGGGATTGTGATTTTTAGACCATTAGAAAAAAGACAAATCCGAAGGATTCGCCGATTCCATTGAAAACAATAGAAATAAATGAGGCAATGAGGCAAAAGATAAATTGATTAATGAAAAAAAATAGAACACGAAATCCATTAATGTAACAAACCCCGAAATTTTTAAACAAATATTATAAGCAATAGGCAATAAGCCGCAAGCAAAAGGCTTCAAACCTACTGCCTAAAGCCTAAAGCAAAATTTAAAAAACTATGAATTATTTTATCATCTACACCGTTTATGTTCTCATTTTATCTGTATTAATGGGAATTTCCACATGGAAACTGTTCAAAAAAATGGGTTACAATCCGCTCTTTGCGTTTGTTCCGTTTTACAATTATGCCGCCATTTTAAAACAAACCGAACATCCGAAATGGTGGGCGGTGATGTCTTATCTCCCGATTGTCGGTCCGATAATGATGTCGGTTTTTCATCTTTTTTTAATGAGCAAATTCGGGAAAAAATCCTTTCTCGAAAGACTTCTCACAGTCGTTTTTCCGTTTGTTTATATGGCTTTCGTGAACTATGGAAAACCCGAAATCTTTGAGGAAAAAAAGGAATTTCTGCTTCCGGGCGAAACATCGGAAAAGAAAAAAGAAACTTTTGTCGGCTCCATCACATTTGCGGTGGTTTTTGCCACGATTATCCACGTATTTATGATACAACCTTTCGGAATCCCGACCGGTTCAATGGAAAGAACACTTTTAGTGGGCGATTTTCTTTTTGTAAACAAATGGAGCTACGGCTACCGAATGCCGATGCGTCCGCTCGCACTACCGTTTTTACAGGGAACGATAAAAGACACGGGCGAAAAAGGAAACCCGAAAGACGATCCGAAATCCTACATAGAAGCCGTGAAACTGCCGTATTTCAGGATTCCGGGTTGGGACGAAATCAAGAGAAACGATATTGTGGTTTTCAATTATCCGCAAGATTCCGTTCACAAAGCGATTGACAGAAAAGATCCGTATGTAAAACGCTGCGTTGCCATCAGCGGCGATGTTGTCGAACTTCGTGCGGGAAAACTTTTCGTGAACGGAAAACCCGAAAAAATTCTCGGCGATCAAGAAAAACAGCACGGGTATCTTGTAGAAACCACGCAAATGCTTGATGTTTACGAACTTTTTGATAAATACGGATTTTTACCGGTTAGGGAAAGTCAAGCCGGAAACGGTTACGTTTATCATTTTCAAGGATTGACGGATAAAACAGCAAAAGAAATCAAAGAAATTCCGATTGTAAAATCTGTCGAGCAAATTATTGAAAATCAAGGCGAAAGCGACATTGCTTATTATCCTGTAAAAGAAAATGGAATACAGGTTTATGATGAACATCATCAGCCGGTTTATTCTACAAAAGTAGATACTACAAACACGATATTTCCTTTTGGTAAAAAATGGAATCCCGATTGGTACGGACCTTTAAAAGTTCCAAAAAAAGGAGATGTAGTTGCGATTAATAAAGAAACTTTGCCGGAATATCGCTGGATTATTTCCGAATATGAACACAACCATTTGGAAGAAAAAGACGGAAAAATTTTTATTAACGGTAAAGCAACCGACCAATACACCATCAAACAAAATTATTTTATGATGATTGGCGACAACCGCGATGCTTCCTTAGATGCGAGATTTTTCGGTTTCGTGCCGGAAGAAAATATTATCGGAAAACCGATGTTCACATGGATGAGTTTGCAAGGTGCTTTTGGCGACGAATTTTCTATGTATCAACCGAAATTTAAAGTGCGCTGGAACAGAATGTTCAAAGCCACAAACACCGGCGAAGCGCATAAAACTTCGTATTGGTGGATTGCCGTTTTAATTTTGGTGCTGTTTTTCGGTTGGGAAAGCATCACAAAACCGTTTAGGAAAAAGAAAAAAAATGAAGAAAGTTGATGGCAGATTTTTAGTTTTTATTGAGACGAAAAATCTCTAAATAATACTTGGTTTCTTACGCATCTATTTCTTCAGTAAAACCTCATCCACCATTCCGAAATTTTTTGCTTCCTCTGAAGTCATCCAATAATCGCGGTCAGAAGATTTTTCTACCCATTCATAGGCTTGTTCGGAATGAAGTGCGATAATTTCGTACAGTTCTTGTCTCAGTTTTAGCATTTCCCGCAAATTGATTTCCATATCCGCAGCCACGCCTTGTGCGCCGCCGCTCGGCTGATGAATCATCACTCGTGAATGTTTCAAAGCGGAACGTTTTCCTTTTTCGCCGGCAACTAAAAGAACGGCTCCCATTGACGCTGCCATTCCCGTACAAATCGTGGCAACATCTGGTTTTATAATTTGCATCGTGTCATAAATTCCCAAACCGGCGTAAACGCTTCCGCCCGGAGAATTGATGTAAATTTGAATGTCTTTTGCCGGATCGGCGCTTTCCAAAAACAGCAGTTGAGCGGTTATGATGTTGGAGACTTGGTCGTCTATTCCCGTTCCAAGAAAAATAATTCTGTCCATCATCAATCGGGAAAAAACATCCATTTGCGCTACGTTCAATCGGCGTTCTTCCATAATGTACGGCGTGAGATTGGTCGGATTAAAAGTTTGTAAATATTGGTCGGTTGCCAATCCGCTGTTTCCCATATGCTTCACGGAAAAATCTCTAAATTCTTTTTTAATATCCATATTTTTTTGTTTTGTATAATGTCCGGTGTACACAATGTTTGATGTACAGAATTTGTTTAAAAAAACACGGCACGAATTTACGAATTTTCAAAATTTGTTTTGCTTCGTCCGAAAGATGGGAGGAAGATTGACAAATTCCCGCATTATTACTCCATTTTTTGAATTGTTTCAATACCATAATATTTTCAAACTTAAAAATTTCTCAAAACTCAATCTCCAGACCATCATACGCCAAGTGAAGATTTTTGGGAAGTTCGGATTCTACTTCGTCATGAAATCCGAAATCGTTGCTGATGTGTATCATAAAAGTGGTTTTCGGTTTCAGTTCTTCTGTCAGTTCTAAAATATCCGGCAAAATGAAATGCGAAGGATGAGGTTTGGTTTTTCTTAAACAGTTGATAATCAGAATATCAAGGTTTTTAAGTTTTTGTTTTTCTGATTCGGAAATAAAATTGGCATCGGTGATGTATGCAAGATTTTTTATTTTGTAGCCGTAAACCGGCATTTTTCCGTGCATCACTTCAATGGGAATAATTTTAAGGTCGAATAGTTGAAATTCGGAATTTATTTTTATCAGTTCAAAAGACGGTGCTCCGGGATATTTTTCCTCTGAAAAAGCGTAAGGAAAGCGGTTTTCAATTTCTACCGCTACTCTACTGCTGCAAAAAACCGGCATTTTTTTTTGATTTTTAAAAATCAGCGGACGCATATCGTCCAAACCGATAATGTGGTCGTTGTGTTCGTGCGTAATCAAAACAGAATCAATGTTTTCCTCACGATTCACAAGCATTTGCCAGCGAAAATCAGGACCGCAATCAATGAGGATTTTTTTTCCGGAATTCGTGGTTATCAACGCAGAAGTACGCAATCTTTTATCCTTTGGATTTTCGGAAAGACAAACCGGATGTCGGGAACCGATAACCGGAATCCCTTGTGAAGTTCCTGTTCCGAGAAATTTCAGTTTCATCTTTTTGAAAGTTGGTATTTCGGTAAATTTACAAAAAATTCGGAATGTCTTTGACTCGTCAAAAACCCACTCATATTAAAATCTTGTAACAATTACTTCGTGAACTTTGTTCGCAGACTTTTCGTCTGTGCTCAGTGCGACAGTAAAAAGCCAATCGCCAACCGCAAATTCAATCCAAGCCGTCTAAATATTCTTTCAATTTCTTTTTATCGGATTCGTTGAGTTTGTCTTGATTTTCATTGAGATACAAAACTTCGCGCCGAATTTCGTCTAATGTATTTTTTATGGCAACATTGTTTTCATCGGATTGCGTGAGATACATATCGCACATTTGCCCGACGTAGTTTTTCAAATGTTTTTTTAATTCTTTATTCTGAAATTCAGGGAGATTGTCATCTATATTTCTGCAATGTTCGGGAATGATTTTCCATAAATCCGAACTCAGCATATTGTCTATCGCCAAAGAACCTTCACCGTTCGGATCGTTTTTATATTCGGAAACATATTCATTATAATTGACCAATCGGCGGCAATCCTACATAAGAATCGTCATCATAATCGATAGCCGGTGCAACTTCGGTAGAATCAATTTCTAATTCTATTTCTTGATATGCCAACGCTAAAGAATCCAATTTTCTTTGTCGGTCGGTCATTGCTTTTGAATGATTAAAAAAAACAAAATCTTTGGAATCTTTTATGGAAGTTAGAACGATGTATTCATTGTCATAAGAATTTTCGGGAGCGGCTCTTAAAATCAGTCCTTTCAAACTGCTGCCGATGTTTGTTTTCCCATAAAATTGTTTAATAATTCCGCCAAGAACAGGAACATTATTGTATGTTGATTTTTCATCAACGCATATTTTAAAATTGTCGCCTCTTTTGAGTTCGAGCAAATAATTGTTACACGAAATTCCCAAAATAGTTTCTTTGGTTCCCAAATTTTCGGGTTCAATATTGGTTTCATCTTCTCCATAATAATAGCGATACAATAAACCGATATTGTCGGAACTCGCAAGGCGATTTCCCATTTCCAAAGTAACTGCGGATGTTCCCAACGCGTCTGTATAAAAAGACATCGGGAAATAATTAAGATTCATCATAGAAAAAAATTCGCCGTTGTTTCCGGCATACATTTTCATGGTTGTTTCTGAAAAAGTATCGGGATAATTTCTCTTGTTGTTGCTGAGCATTTCATAATTCAACTCTTTCGTAAAAGCGATTTTTTTCTCTTGCGCAAACCCGAAAATAAAACTTCCGAGCGTGCAAATTAAAAGTGATTTTTTCATAATTTTTTGTTTAGACTTAATTGAATAAAAAATAAAGAGCAAAGACTTTTGCCGTTAATTTTTAATTGATTTTAAATATTTTGCATTGAGTTTGGAAACTACCTTTTTGCCGGACTCCAATTCCAATTTTTTCCGAGCGGTAGCGGCAACAGAACCTCCCAATCTGGCTATTTTCGTGTTTTCCACAAGTGTTTTTGGTTTTTTTTCTTTTGATATTTCTGTGGTCGATGCTTCCGCAAGCATATTGAACACGAGTTCCAAATTGGTCATATTATCTCTCAGACTTTCGGTTTTCAAACCTTTGTGCTGTTTGTATTGTTTTGTCGTCATTCCCGACCAACTTTGGGTAATAATATCCGTCAGTGCTGCAAATTCCTGTCCTTTTTTCACGCCGCTTCGTTCCCATTCGTCGGTCAATTCTTTACGAACTTCGATAGATTTCAAACGCTGATTAATCCATTTATCCGAATAACCTTTACGATGATAATATTCCATCATACGTTCAATTCCCAGTTCCGGATCATCAATTTCTTCCAAACGTTCGCGGGCGATTTCGGCAAGCCACAATTTAAAAGGTTCCGCTTTTGGCGAAGGAATGGATTGAATCAACCTGAAAAGTTGCTCTACATCGGCAACATCAGTTTTGTAGAATTTGCCGTCAGCAGATTGCATTTTCAGTTGACTACAATTTGTAGCCAACTCACTTCCTTCCTTTTTGAGTCTGGCTTTCAACACACTCCAATATTTTCTTGGATTAGGGCTTTCCGTCAATACTTCTATCACATCCACAATAGAAATATACCACTTTTCCTGTTCGCCGTCCCACAACGAGCGGACTTTTTTATTCTCAAATAATTTTATGTTCATTTTTTTAATTTCTATTATTGTTACATTGTTACACCGATAAATTGTTACATTAAGTATTAATAATCCGCCAATTCATCCAACTGCAACTGTGCCAACGCTTTTTCCAACTGTTCGTCGTTCGGTGCTTTTCCGTGCCAAAGATGCGTTCCCGTCATAAAATCTACGCCGAATCCCATTTCCGTGTGGAGAATAATCGCCACCGGTTTTCCGTTTCCGGTTTCAGATTTTGACTTTTCCAAAATAGCGATTACGGCTTCCAAATCGTTTCCGTTTTTCTCCTCCAAAACCCGCCAGCCGAAGGCTTCCAATTTTGAATGGAGATTTCCCAAACTCAAAACATCGTCCGTATTTCCGTCGATTTGCCTGCCGTTGTAATCTATCGTTGAAATGATGTTGTCCACTTTTTTCGCCGCCGCAAACATCAGTGCTTCCCAAATTTGCCCTTCCTGCAATTCGCCGTCTCCGTGAAGCGTATAAATTAAATTTTTGTCGCCGTCTAATTTTTTTCCGAGTGCCGCCCCGATTCCGACCGATAAACCTTGTCCCAAAGAACCCGACGCTACGCGAATTCCGGGCAATCCGTCGTGCGTAGTCGGATGTCCCTGTAATCTGGAATTTAATTTTCTGAACGTTTTTAACTCCTGTATCGGGAAAAAACCGAATCTCGCCAAAGTGGAATAAAACACCGGCGAAATGTGTCCGTTTGAAAGGAAAAACATATCCTCATTTTTTCCTTCCGGAGAGAAAGGAAGTTTGTAGTCTAAAATTTTTCCGTAAAGGGCGGTAAAAAATTCGGTGCAACCCAAACTTCCGCCCGGATGTCCCGAATTTACGGCGTGAACCATTCTTAAAATATCTCTGCGAACCTGTGTTGCGAGGAGTTTCAATGCTCCAAAACTTCTATCCATTTTTTTGATTTGTGGTTTTGCTAAAATACGATTTTTCAAGGATTTAAAGATTATAAAATTTTACCCGAATTTCCCGAGAATACGTATGATATTTTCCATAACTTTGAATTTTGAATTTTAAACTTTGAATTATTAAATAATGCTCCCGAAAATCAATCCTTTACACACAAAATCTTGGGAATTGCTGGATGAACATTTCATCGAAAACGATTTTGATTTAAGAAAACTCTTTGCAGAAAACCCGAAACGTTTTGAAGAATTTTCCGTGAAAAAAGAAAATTTCCTTTTCGATTATTCCAAAAATTTAATAGATGCGGAAACTAAAAAACTTCTGCTGAATTTGGCAGAAGAATGCGGTTTGAAAGACGCGATTTCCAAAATGTTTTCCGGCGATAAAATCAATGAAACCGAAAACAGAGCCGTTCTGCACACCGCTTTGCGAGATTTTTCGGATAAGGAAATCTTTGTGGACGGCGAAAACATCAAACCGAAAATCGGGAAAGTTTTGCAACAGATGAAATCTTTCTCCGAAAAAATAATTTCCGGCGAACACAAAGGTTTTTCGGGAAAAGCGATTACGGACGTTGTGAACATCGGAATCGGCGGCTCGGATTTGGGTCCGGCGATGGTTTGCTCGGCTTTAAAACACTTTAAAACAAGGCTGAACGTGCATTTTGTGTCGAATATTGACGGTAATCACATCGCGGAAATTCTGAAAAACCTGAATCCCGAAACCACGCTGTTCATCGTTGCCTCCAAAACTTTTACCACTCAAGAAACGATGACGAACGCCGAATCCGCAAAAAATTGGTTTTTGAAATCGGGAAAATCTGAAGATGTTGCTAAACATTTTGTGGCGTTATCTACTAATATTCAACAGGTTAAACAATTCGGAATCGCCGAAGAAAATATTTTTGAATTTTGGGATTGGGTCGGCGGAAGATATTCGCTTTGGAGTGCCATCGGTCTGAGCATCGTACTTGCCGCAGGTTTTGAGAATTTTGAAAACCTTTTAAAAGGTGCTTTCGACATCGACCAACATTTTCAAAACACGGATTTTTCCGAAAATATTCCTGTGTTAATGGCACTTTTGGGAATTTGGTATCGCAATTTTTTTGGAGCGGCGTCTTATGCAGTTTTGCCGTATTCGCAATATTTAGACCGATTTCCGGCGTATCTTCAACAGGCGGATATGGAAAGCAACGGAAAATCTGTGGACAGAAACGGCGATTTTGTGGAATACGAAACCGGAGCAATTATTTGGGGCGAGCCCGGAACCAACGGACAGCACGCGTTTTATCAACTGATTCATCAAGGAACGGAACTGATTCCGGCGGATTTCATCGCTTTTGTGAAAAGTTGCAACCCGATTTCCGACCACCGAGAAAAACTTTTGGCGAATTTTTTTGCACAAACCGAAGCGTTGGCTTTCGGAAAAACAAAAACCGAAGCGAAAGCGGAATTGGAAAAATCCGGAACCTCGAAAGATGAAACGGAAAGATTGTTGAACTACAAAATTTTTCAAGGAAACAATCCTACCAATTCGTTGTTATTCAATGAATTAACACCATTTTCTTTGGGGCAACTGATCGCACTTTACGAACATAAAATTTTCGTTCAAGGCATCATTTGGAATATTTTCAGTTTTGATCAATTCGGTGTGGAACTCGGAAAAGTTTTGGCAAATAATATCCTAAAAGAACTGAAAACCGACCAAAAAATTTCAGACCACGATTCCTCTACAAACGGTTTGATTAATTATTTTAAAGAGCATAAATAGCAGATTTTAATTAAATTTGACCAAAAATTAAATTAAAATGACACAAATCACAATACAACCCAAACATATTTTGGACGAGAACGTCCCGTAGAATACATATATTTGCACAATAAATATTTAATACCATGACAAAAAAATTAATCTGCTTGAGCATTGTATTTATCATGAGTTTCGGCGTGATGCAGGCTCAGAAATCCATTATTATTAAGTTTAAGGAAAATAATTATACCTCTTATAATGGAAAGTATCAATCCGGTAATGAGAATTTTGATAATCTCATAAACAATTCCGGTCATAAACACAATCCGATAGGAAACTTCGCTAAAACAAAAACACTTGTGGTAAATTTAAATCCGGACGATTTCTTGGATTTTTACATTAATGAATACAAAAAACTTGAAAATGTCGATTTTGTAGAAGAAGATTTCATAGCCAAAGGTGCCGGAATATCTAATTTGGAATCCAATTCTTTTAATCCGATTTCTACTTTTCCGAATGACACCTTTTTTAACAGACAATGGGGATTGTATAACGACGGAACAATGTCCGGAATAGGTTCTGTGGTTGCTGATTCCGATACCGATATGGAACTCGCGTGGGACATAGAAACCGGAGATCCGAATATGATAATTGCCGTGCCGGACACGGGTTTCAGAATGACGCATCCGGAATTAGCCGGACGAATTTGGAATAATCCGAATGACCCTATTGACGGAATAGACAATGACGGCAACGGATTGATAGATGATTATCAAGGTTGGGATTATGTTAACAATGATAATGATCCTACTGACGACTACGGACATGGAAGTAATTGCTCAGGCATTATTTTGGCAAAAGCCAATAATGGCATCGGATATGCCGGCGTGAATTGGAACAGCAAATTAATGGTTCTTAAAGTGTTAAACCAAAATAATTCGGGTACATATTCTGCAATGGCGAACTCCATTTATTATGCCGTTGATAATGGAGCGAAAGTAATAAGCATGTCTATTGGGGGAACGACTTTTTCTCAAGCGTTAAAAGATGCTGTGGATTATGCCTATAATCACAATGTAGTTTTTGTGGCTTGTATGATGAATGATAATAATAATGCAGTCTATTATCCCGCCGGTCATGATAATGTGATTTCAGTAGGTTCCACAAACGCAAATGATTACAGAACCAATCCGTTTTCTTGGGGAGGAGGCAGCAATTACGGCAATCATATAGATGTTGTGGCTCCGGGAAACTATATATACGGACTTTCTCATACGAGCGATACGAATTACAACACCTATTGGGGAGGCACATCTCAGGCAACGCCTTTGGTTGCAGGGATTATTTCGCTGATGTTGTCAAAAAATCCTACTTTAAGCGTAGATCAAATCAGAGATATAATCCGCGACTCTGCGGATGATATGGTTGGAAATCCGGCTGAAGATACCGCAGGATTTGATATTTATATGGGATACGGAAGAGCAAATGCGTTCAAAGCACTTCAAGATGTGCCTGTTTTAAACATTACGGAAACCGCCGATATCAGCAATATACAGATTACAAATCCCATTAAAGAATCTCTTATCATAAGATCAAGCAAAGAACTCGGCAACACAAAAATTATAATCTACAGCCTTGAAGGAAAACAAATATTTGAAACCGCCGCAAATATCAAACAAGGCATCAATGAAACTAATTTATCAAACATTCCTAAAGGAAATTATATACTGGAATTTAACAACAAAAATTACAGAAAGAGTTTTAAAATCATTAAGCACTGATTAGTTTTGTGTAATATTTTGGTGAATATTCGTTTCCAAATATCGCAATATAATATAAACTTGGCCGGTTGATTTATCATATTTTCTCATTAATATTAATTTTTTCAAAGTATAAATATTTTTTTAATCAAAATTAAAATGACACAAATCACAATACAACCCAAAGACAAAGAAGAAGAAATTTTAGTAGAAAACTTTCTGAAAACAAAAGAAATCTATTTTGAAAAAGATGAAGACGACTTTGATTTTGAACTCACCGATGAAATGAAAAGAGTGATTGATGAAAGGCTTTTGGAAGATGAAAGCACGTATGTTGATGCCTTTGAATCATTAAAAAAGATTTCTGAAAAATATGGCATATAAGGTTATTATTTCTCGCAATGCAGAAATAGAAATTGAGGTTGCTTACGATTATTACGGCAAATTTTCAAAACAGGCTATGAAATCTTTCAGAAGCCAACTCCACGAATGTTACAAAAGATTAAAAGAAAATCCTTTTTTTGAAGTTAGATATTTGACTGTGAGAGGATTACCGTTTAAAAAATATCCTTACATTATGCTTTTCAGAATTAACGAAAATACCAAAACTGTTTTTGTTCTCTCCGTTTTTTGCACGCATCAAAATCCGGAAAAATATCCTTAAAATTAAATCTAAAAAAAATATAAAAAATGGCTCAAATTCTTGACGGACTCAAAATCTCCGGCGAAATCAAACTCGAAATCAAAACAGAAGTAGAAAAAATCATCGCTTCCGGAAAACGCCCACCGCATTTGGCTGCAATTTTAGTCGGGGAAAACGGCGCAAGCAAAGCGTATGTAAATTCCAAAGTGAAAGATTGCGCCGAACTCGGCTTTAAATCTTCTTTAATTAAATTTCCCGAAACCGCCTCCGAAACCGAACTTTTGGAAAAAATCGGCGAACTGAACCGAAATCCCGAAATTGACGGATTCATCGTTCAACTTCCGCTTCCCAAACAAATCGATCAAGAAAAAATAATTATGGCAATCGATCCGAAAAAAGATGTGGACGGATTTCATCCTGAAAATTTCGGAAAAATGGCTTTGGAAATGGAGGCTTTTCTTCCGGCAACACCTTTCGGAATTTTGACACTTTTGGAACGCTACCACATCTCGACCGAAGGCAAACATTGCGTAGTCATTGGCAGAAGCCGCATTGTCGGAAAACCGATGAGCATTTTGATGAGCCGAAAAGGTTTTCCCGGAAATTCCACCGTTACGCTCACACATTCGCACACCGAACATTTGGAAAAATATACGCAAGATGCTGATATTGTGATTACTGCACTCGGAAATCCGTATTTTTTAAAAGGCGAAATGATAAAAACCGGAGCCGTGGTTATTGATGTCGGGATTTCAAGAGTTGCGGACGATTCCGAAAAAGGCTACCGACTTGCCGGCGATGTGGATTTTGAAAGTTGCGCCGAAAAAGCAAGTTGGATTACGCCGGTTCCGGGCGGCGTAGGACCGATGACGCGGGCAATGCTGATGAAAAATACGCTATTGGCATATCATTCCGAAAAGAGATAAAAAAACAATCTCACAATTTAGCGATAAAAAAAAGAATATTATGTGACATTAGTTGCTGTCATGCAGTTTTCATTGTTCTAACTTTGTCGAAAAGTTTTTAGATAAAACCTGATGAATATTGATTTCCGGTTAATATTAATCATCTTGAAAAAACAGAATAATATGATTTAAATCATGCATTTTATCTAAAAAAAACGAATACAAAGAAAACCTACAATCATGTCAAAAATTCTTATTCTCGGTGCCGGAACTTCCGGAACAATGATGGCGAATCACCTCACAAAAAAATTAAATCCGAAAAACTACGAAATCACTATTGTAGATCAGTATAAAACGCATTATTATCAGCCCGGATTTTTGTTCCTTCCATTTGGAATTTATCAACCTGAAGACGTGAAGAAAACCATAGACGAATTTATTCCCAAAGGCGTAAATTTGATTCGAGAGGAAATCGATAAAATTGATAAAGACCACAATCAGGTTTTATTGAAAAACGGTAATGCTCTGAATTATGACATTTTGATTATCGCCACCGGTTGCAAAACAGCACCGGAAGAAGTAGAAGGAATGAAAGGAGATTATTGGTACAAAACCATTTTTGATTTCTATACTTTCGAAGGAAGTTATGCTTTATCTCAAAAATTGAAAAATTGGCAAGGAGGAAAATTAGTGGTACACATCACCGAAATGCCGATAAAATGTCCGGTAGCACCATTGGAATTTGCTTTTTTGGCGGATGATTATTTCACAAAAAAAGGAATACGAGAACACGTTGAAATCACTTATGTAACACCGCTTCCGGGGGCTTTTACCAAAGAAAAAGCAACCAATGCGCTGGAATATCTTCTCAAAGAAAAAAATATCAACATCATTCCGGATTTTGCAGTGGAACACATCGAAGGTGAAAACGGCAAAATGTTCGATTATGGCGGCGATGAAGTAGAATTCGATATTTTAGTAACCGTTCCTACGAACAAAGGAGACGAATGTATTGCACGTTCGGGACTCGGAGACGATTTGAATTATGTTCCTACCGATAAACACACGCTGCAATCTAAAATAAAAGAAAATATTTTCGTAATCGGTGATGCCACAAATATTCCCGCATCCAAAGCCGGTTCCGTAGCGCATTTTGAAGCGGAAATTCTTACGGAAAACATTATAAATTATATCGAAGGAAAAACCCTAAAACCTGATTTTGACGGACACGCCAACTGTTACATTGAAACAGGACGCGGAAAGGCTTTGCTCATTGATTTCAATTATGATGTAGAGCCGGTGAAAGGAAAATTTCCGTTTGCAGGAATAGGACCTTTCAATCTTCTTGCTGAAAATCGTGTAAACCATTGGGGAAAAATGGCGTTCAAGTGGATTTATTGGAATATGCTTCTTCCGGGAAGAAAAATTCCGTTCGTAACTCCGAAAATGAGCAGAAAAGGAAAACAATTAGACGATATCAATACCTAAAATTAAAATTAATTTAAAATCATATCAACATGGAAAAAATCATTGCAGGACAAAACATCGATGTCAATCAGGAAGGCTATCTGACAGACATGAATCAGTGGAACGAAAGCGTTGCAAAAGCACTCGCCGAAGAAGTGAATATCAACCTTACGCCGAGACATTTTGAAGTATTGAATTTTTTGCGCGAACAGCAACAAAAAGACGTTGCCCTAACCATTCGAGGCGTTGGAAATTCCGGAGTTGTGGACATCAAAGAGTTTTATCAACTCTTTCCCAAAGGACCTCTGAAACTTTCCAGTAAAATCGCAGGAATCCCTAAACCAAAAAGTTGTATTTAATTAATTAAAATTATAAAAAATAATGGAAACTAAAATAGAAGTATCTCCGCTTGCGGATCTTGATCCGAATCTGAAACCGATTGAAAAAGTGATGGTCATCATTTCAAAAGGAACGTTGGAAGACATATATCCGGGGCTCATCCTCGCCAACGGTGCAAGAATGGAAGGAATAGAAGCAGAAATTTTCTTTACTTTCTTCGGTTTGGAAGCCGTGAACAAAAAAACTGTGGATAAAATACACGTGGCTACGGTAGGAAATCCTGCGATGCACATGCCGACGATGATCGGAGGATTGCCCGGAATGGAAGCACTTGCCACCAAAATGATGAAATCCAAAATGGAAAAATTAGACATTCCGCCGATTATGGAATTTATAGAAATTCTTTCCGCTTCCGGATGTCGCCTTTGGGCTTGTAAATTAGCGATGGAAATGTTTGATTTAAGCAAAAACGACCTGGTTCCGGAAGTTGAAGGCGTGCTTACAGTAGGCGATTTCTATTCAAGAGCCGCCGGCGAAGGAACTCAGATTATTTATACATAGAAACATTAAAAACGATAATTAAAAGCGTCCGATATTTACAATTATCAAAAATCGGAAAACATTACTTTTGTCGAGCAATTTTGTGTATAAACAAATTAATGAACATCGAGGAATTATGAGAGTTCTGTTTATCGTTGAAAAGTGTGGAAGAAAAAATGCCTTTTCGACGACAGAACTCTATTATTTTCCGTGAAAGGGAAAATCATCGAAAAACAATTTAAAGATCGGATTAAAAATTCCTATGATTTGGTTGTATCAGGACTTTCTAAGAAAATTCAAAAAGAATTGGAGAAAGAATAACCTCACTACCCCATCGCTTAAAATAATTATATTTGCGAAACTTTAATTTTTTCGATGAGTTCCGGAACAGTTTTATTGATTTTTGTTTTTACTTATTTCGCCGCACTTTTGGTGATTTCGTGGTTCACAAGCCGAAATGCGGACAATCAATCTTTTTTCATCGGCAACAAAAAAAGCAAGTGGTGGCTCGTGGCTTTCGGAATGATTGGCACAAGTTTGAGCGGCGTAACTTTTATTTCCGTTCCGGGAACCGTCGGGAAAATTGCAGCAGGAGAATTTCCTTTCGGCGGTTTTGAATATTATATGATGGTCATCGGATTTTTTCTGGGCTATTTCATCGTTGCCGGAATTCTTTTGCCGCTTTATTATCGCCTAAATCTCACGTCTATCTACACTTATCTCGGAAAAAGATTTAATGTGGAAGCCCATAAAATCGGTTCGGTGTTTTTCATCGTTTCGAGAGCGATTGGAGCAACGGCACGTTTGTATTTGGTTGTCAATATTTTACAG
Source organism: Flavobacteriaceae bacterium (assembly GCA_031277475.1). Lineage (GTDB taxonomy): Bacteria > Bacteroidota > Bacteroidia > Flavobacteriales > Weeksellaceae > JAITMJ01. Next base: position 6,292 of record JAITMJ010000047.1, on the reverse strand, counting down.
ATTTTTCTTTTAGAAAATTTGGGAATTCCGTTTTGGGCGACCACCGCCGTTCTTTTGCTGATGATTTTGCTCTACACTTTTGAAGGCGGCGTGAAAACCATCGTAATTACGGACACTTTGCAAACCACGTTTATGGTTTTCAGTTTGATTGCTTGCATTGTTTACATTCTTTCGCAACTCGATTTTTCTTTTGGCGAGGCTGTTGCCGTTTTGCAGCAAAAACAATACACACATTTGATTAATACGGACATCAATTCCAAAACTTTTTTTCTGAAAACTTTGCTCGGCGGAATGTTCATCACGATTGCAATGACGGGGCTCGACCAAGAAATGATGCAAAAAAATATCTCGGTGGACAATGTAAAAAATTCTCAAAAAAATATGAAAACATTTGCGTTCTCATTGCTTTTTGTGAATCTCGCATTTCTGTTTTTGGGTGGTTTGCTTTATCTTTTTGCTTTGCAAAACGGTGCGGAATACGGAGCAGACGGCACTTTCGGATTTAAAAATTCCGCAGGAGAAATCAACAATATTGTGGGCGACGATTTATTTCCGGCGTTGTCTTTGCAAGGCTATTTTCCGCTCGCAATTTCCGTGATTTTCATCATCGGTTTGGTTTCCGCGCTTTTCCCTTCCGCAGACGGCGCGCTGACGGCAATCACGAGTTCGTATTGCGTGGATTTATTAAACCTAAACGACAACAAAACCAAAACCGAAAAGCAAAAAAAACGCACGAGAATGAAGGTTCATCTCGTGTTTGCCGTCGTTTTCTTTATTTTAATAATGATTTTTAAACAAATTAATGATAAATCCATCGTTTATCTTATTATGGAAGTTGCCGGATATACTTACGGACCACTTTTGGGGCTTTTCGCTTTTGGAATTTTAACCAAACATCAAATCACAAAAAAATATGCCATTCTCGCGGTTACGCTTTCAGCACCGGTTCTGACGTATTTTATTAATTTTTTCATCACCAAATTCACGAACTACAAAATTGGCGTAGAACTCATTATTTTAAACGGACTTCTCGCTTTCATCGGACTTTGGTTGGTTCGCGAGACCGGCAAATTAAACACTACAAATTTTAAAATTTTAAAGATTTTTTTAAGATTATTCAAACTGTTAAATCAATAAATCATGTTTCATATCATTAATTAAGATTTAAGCAGACTTTAAAATTTGATACAAAACTTGAGATCCTAAATGAAACTCGAACTCCTTCCCTCATTCATATTTAATGGATTTCACCGGAGAAATTTTGCTGATGAGAAAACTCGGAAGAATGAGTGCCAATGCCGAAACTAAAAGAATGCCCGCTGAAATCGCCAAAATATTGAAAATATCCAAATCCACAGGAACTACGCTGACGTAATAATTTTCCGGACTGAGCCGAATAACGCCGAAAAATTTTTGAATGAGCAAAAGCGAAAGCCCCACGAAATTTCCGATTAATAATCCCGGAATCATAATCATCAAAGTATAATTGATGAAAATCGTGCGAATTTGCGAATTGGAAGCACCGAGCGTTTTCAAAATCCCGATGGAATTCGTGCGTTCGATAATCAAAATCAACAAAACCATAATGATATTGATGACCACAACCATCAGCATCAGAGCGATAATCACCGCGATGTTTTTATCAAAAATATTGATAAAATCCACAATTTCGGGATAAATATCGGTGGCTTTTTGAGCATAATTTTTATAGCCCGCCAAAGTTTCAATTTCGGGAAAATCATCATCCATTCGGTTGATGTTTTTCAGGAAAATTTCCAAACCGCCGCTTTGTTTATCGTTCATTTCCAGAATTTTACGCGCGTGATTGATGTCGCCGATAATGTACATATCGTCAATCATTTTGATATCGGTTTTATAAATTCCGACCACCGCAAATTTTCTGTAAATCGGTTTTTGGTCGGCTTTTGAAAACACGGCAACGATGCTGTCCGTAAGTTTTAAATTCAAATCGCCCGCCAATTTTTCGGAAATCACAATCTCGTTGTTGTAGCCGTCTTCCGTGATTTTCGGCACATTTCCTTCGATTAAAAATTTTTGAAACCGATTTCGGTCAAAATCTTTCCCGACACCTTTGAAAATAATGCCCGCAAAATTATCTTTCGTGCGCAAAATTCCGCTCACAGTCGCAAAATTCTGAACATGGTCCACATCCGGAAGCGATTTTATTTTTTCGAGATTAAAATTTTCATCGCTCAAAGGAGACGAATTGTAGGAAGCGTTGGAATGTTCGGATTTGATGGAAATATGCCCCACGAAATCGGAAGTTCTTTCTTTTATGGCGCGTTTCGAGCCTAATCCTGTAGAAACCGTAATCAGCGAAACGATGATTCCCAATGCTGTGGAAAGTCTTCCGATAAAGACAATGACGCGTGAGAGATTGTTTTTGTTGTCTTTGGAAAACGTGATTTTTCGCGAAAAATACAGCGGGAATTTCAAGATAGATGAATTTAAGTGTCAAAATTAAAAAAAATTAAGTATAGAATATTTGCGAAACATTAAAGTCGAAAACTCAAAAATTCCCTTCCGCAAACGTTTTCTGGATTTTATCTTTTTCCGAGAGAATAATGTCGGCAGCGGGAAGTTTCCAATTGATACTCAAATCTTTATCGTTCCAAAGAATGCCGCCTTCGGATTCTTTGTTGTAATAATTGTCGCATTTGTATGCAAAAATTGCGGTTTGAGAGAGCACGCAAAATCCGTGTCCGAAACCTCGCGGAACGTAAAATTGCAATTTGTTTTCGGCGGAAAGTTCGACTGCAAACCATTTTCCGAAAGTGGGCGAATTTTTACGCAAATCTACAGCCACGTCCCAAACTTTTCCTTCGAGGCACGAAACCAATTTCGCTTGGGCGTATTCACCTTTTTGCAGGTGAAGTCCGCGCAAAACACCGTAAGAGGATTTTGAAATATTGTCCTGAACGAAATGTCCGTTCATTCCCGATATATCTTCAAATTTTTTTTGATTGAATTTTTCGTAGAAATAGCCTCTTTCGTCTTCGATGACGGCAGGTTCAATGATGTAGCAATCTTTCAGCGGGGTTTGTTTTATTTTCATGTTTTTTTGTTTTGGCACGCAGCACGCAGATGACGCAGATTTTCAGGATTTTCGCAGTTTTTTTTAATTCATTTTTGTCTTAATTCATTTCGTTTTGGCACGCAGATGACGTAGATTTTCAGGATTTTCGCAGAGTTTTTTTGCACGCGGATGACACCGATTAAACGGATTTTCACGGAGTTTTTTTAATTCAAATTTTTATTTTTTCATTCCTTTATCTGCGAATCTAAAAAATATGTGTCATCTGCATGCCATATTTTTTCTGCTATTGTCAAATACTTTTCTGCGAATTTCGGGTTTTTTACCAAAATTAAGCAATAAGCCAACTTCTTTATCGGTTGCTTTTAAGTAATTGATTAATTGAAATTCGTGTTCCTCTACCAAATTGTCAACCGCTTTTAATTCTATAATAATCAAATCATTAACAACCAAATCCGCTTTGTATTTCCCAACAAGTTGAGTTTGATAATATACATCAATGGCTTTTTGCGGCTCAACTTTAAAGCCTCTGTTCATAAGTTCAAAACACAAAGCATTTTGATATACATTTTCCAAAAAACCAAATCCTAATTCATTATACACGCCATAAAATGCTTGTATAATTTTATCCGTCAATTCTTTATGTTTAAATTTTTCCATCTGCGAAAATCCTGAAAATCTACGTTATCTGCGTGCTTTCTCGTTTTAAATATCTTACAAAAAATCATTATATACGTCATAAAATGCTTATATAATTTTACCTGTCAATTCTTTATGTTTAAATTTTTTCCATCTGCGAAAATCCTGAAAATCTGTGTCATCTGTGTGCTTTGCTCAACAATTCCCGAAGTTTTTTGTCCAAATCTTCGCCGTGCAAATCTTTAGCGATGATGATTCCGTGCTCGTCTATGAGAAAATTCGCGGGATAATAGGAAACGCCGTAAATCAGGGCAACTTTATTTTGATCGCCTTTAAAATCGCATAAATTTTGCCAAATCAAACCGTGTTTTTCAATCACTTTCGTGAGTTTCTTTTTGTCGGTATCGGCTACGATTCCCAGAATTTCAAAACCTTGATCTTTGAACGAATGGTAGGTGTTTATCAAATTCGGAAACTCTGCTATGCAAGGCGCACACCACGAACCCCAAAAATCCAAAAGAATTATTTTTCCTTGATAATCAGACAGTTTAATGTTTTCTCCGTTCATATTTTCTTGTTGAAAATCAACGAATTTATCGCCAATTTTCGGGCTGACGTTGAACGTGAGAAAATCCAAAACCTGTTTTCCGTAGATGCTGTTTTTCATATCCGGCGAGAGTTTTTGATACAAATCCGAAGCCGTTTCTTTGCCCCAAGCATCGCCGTAAATTTTTAACAAATCTGCGCTCACGATTGAGGACGGATTTTTTTGGATAAATTCGATGTAATCCTGTTTTTTATTTTTTGTGTTTTCGCTGATAGAATCGAGTTCATATTGTTTTTGCTGTTCTTTTGAACCTTTGATTAAAGCCTTTTTAAAATTTCCTTTTTCGGCAAAAATCGTGGTTTCGGAATCATCAATCCAAAAAGTAACTCGGTCTTCAAAATTTTTTGTGTGGATGCCGAATTTCACGACTTTATCTGTGAGATTTCCGGCGAAATAAAATTTTTCGTTTTGGAGAATGGTAGAATCAATATCTTTATAAGAACCATCGGAAATATCGCTTAAATAAAGCCAAGTATTGTTCGCGAAATTTGCAAGCATTCCCGTGATTTTATATTGATTTTCTTTGTTCTGACCAAAACAAAAACTTGCAAAAACCGTAAAAATAAGCAGCAGTTTTTTCATAAGAATTTTTGATAAAAGTATGGAAATTTATTTTTTTTGGCACGCAGATGACACAGATTTTCAAGATTTTCGTGGATTTTTTTAATCCTAATTTTAAACCTCGAACCTCGCAACTCGCACCTCGTATCTCGAATCTCGCATCACGACAAAATCACGTTTTTTATTCTCTCTTTTTCTTCATCGGTGAGGTTGCTTCCGGAAGGCAGACAAAGCCCACATTCAAACAAATTTTCGGAAATTTTTTCGCCGTAAAAAGGCGCATCGGAAAAAACGGGTTGCAAGTGCATCGGTTTCCAAAGCGGTCTGGATTCTATGTTGTCGCCCAAAAGTTTCAGTCGCAAATCTTCGCGGGAAAATCCGGCGATTGCGGGATTTATGGTGATTGCAGAAAGCCAATGATTGGAAAAATAATCCGAATTGGGTTCGGAAAAAACGTTTACACCCGCGAAATTTTTAAAAATATCGATATAAAAATCGTGCATTTTTCTTCTCGCCGAAATTCTTTGTTCCAAAACTTCCATTTGTCCGCGCCCGATTCCCGCACAAATATTGCTCATTCTGTAATTGTACCCGATTTCCGAATGTTGGTAATGCGGAGCATTGTCGCGAGCTTGAGTCGATAAAAACACCGCTTTTTCCTTTTGTTTATCGGTTTTGCAAACCAAAGCACCACCGCCGGAAGTGGTAATGATTTTGTTGCCGTTAAAACTCAAAACCGCCATTTCTCCGAAGGTTCCGCATTTTTTATTTTTATAAGTGCTGCCGAGTGCTTCCGCCGCATCTTCAATCAGCGGGATTTCATATTTTCGGGAAATTTCCATGATTTCATCCATTTTTGCGGGCATTCCGTAGAGATGAACCACGATGATGGCTTTTGGTTTTTTGCCTTTGGAAATCCTGTCGTTGATGGCAATTTCGAGATATTTTGGGCAGATGTTCCAAGTTTCGGATTCGCTGTCCACAAAAACGGGTTTCGCACCGGCGTAAATTATCGGATTTGCCGATGCGGAAAATGTAAAACTTTGGCAAAGGACTTCATCTCCGTTTCCGATTCCCAGAATGATGAGTGCCAAATGCAAGGCTGCGGTTCCGGACGAAAGTGCGGCAACTTTCGTATCGGAATTTAAAAATTTTTCCAAATCGTTTTCAAATCCGTTCACGTTCGGACCGAGCGGTGCCACCCAATTTTCATCGAATGCTTCGTGAATATATTTCAGTTCGTTTCCGCCGATGTGCGGTGAAGAAAGCCAGATTTTTGTGTTCATAAATTCTAAAATTCAAGGTTCAAGGTTCAAGGTTCAATGTGATAAGTTTGAAAAATAAAATATATTTGAAAAAACCTCATTGGAAAAGCAACAGACAAACCGCAAGGTTCACCGATTCCTCTGAAAACAATAGTGATTAAAGAG
>JAITMJ010000140.1 GCA_031277475.1 Flavobacteriaceae bacterium | reverse complement strand
CTTCCGGCGTTGCTTCCGCAGAGATTGTTGAGAACCGGAGATTCTTGCCCGAATTTTTGCCGAAAAATTTCCAAAGAAATGTAAATTCCCGCTAATGACAGCACATTGAAAAGCGTTTCCTGCCACGAAAATTGCCAAAAAGAAAATGCCGAAACGAAAAGAAAAACAAAAGGTTGAAGGGATGAAAGGCTGAATGGTTTTTTCTTATTTTTTTCTGTTCCGGCATTTTTCCATTCGCCCTTTCGCACATTCTGCCATTCGTCCGCTCTCTCATTTTTATCAAAAAGCAGCACGAAATTTTGACTATTTTCCAAAAGTTCAGGTTGCGAAATTTTTTCTTCTTTCTCCGAAAACACACTGAAATCCGCACCATTCTTTTTTACCAGCGCGAAATTATCTTTATAAATCGTGATAAATTCTTGCGGCAGTTCGTGCCAAAACTCTTTTTCCAATTCGTACGCAGAATTTCCCACGCCCAAAAAATTCAGTGTATCGCTAAACGCCAATGCAGACGGATAATTCGGGTGAGATTGGAATTGAAAGTGGAATTCGGAGGCGGGGAGATTTAGTTTTGCAGAAAGTTTATGATACATTCTTTGTCTTTATTTAAGATTTTCTTCCAAAAATTTTTCTAATTCTTCAGGAGAAATGTCTTTTTTTATAATTTTTCCGCCAGAATCCAAAAGAAAAGTCGTAGGAAATTTGTTGATGAGATATTTTTTAGATTCTACGCCGTTTTCATCAAGAATATTTTTCCAAGTCAAATCATATTTTTGTATAACTTTCTTCCAATTTTCTATGTCTTGTGTTCCATCTGTTGAAATACCTATATACTCAAAGCCTTTTGATTTGTATTTATCATAAATCGTTTTATGTTTCGGCATTTCTATAAGACAAGGTTGGCAATAGGAAAACCAAAAATCTATGAAAGTATATTTTCCCCCCAAAGAATCAAGAATATTAATGTTATCAATTTCAATTGACGGAAACGGAATATTTTTTTCAAAATATTTTAAATAAATTAAATCGTTACGAAAAATTTCTCCAATATTAGTTTTAGTTACAGAATCATCTAAATTTTCGAAAATTTGTTGATATATAGGCTTATATCGATTGTAAGTTTTAGACACTAAATTCCAAAACAAGACATACGATTTAGGATTTTCTATTGCATATTGGAGATAAAGATCATTTTCTATGCTATCAATTTTTGAAAGCGATTGTTCCAACAATTTTAAACTGTCGATATCTTGGCTACGATTAATAATCAATTTATAATACTTCTGACTTACAGTACCTTTTTTAGAATATATATCTGCAAAAAAATGATTAAAGTTTTGAATATCATCATATAGCAAATTATCTTTTGAGAAATGAATTCTACCATTTGTCGCGTCAAACGTGATTTTTTGATTTGTATTTTGAACATAAAAAATATTGGAATTGATGTATTCCACATTCTCTTGCACAACAATCCCCAATTTATAAGGTCTTGGAAAGTCGTCTTCAATAGAATTTATCGTAAAAGAAAATTCGTTATTTATTGCAGTAGAGGAATTTCGAAAAGTATAATTTTCCATAAATTTTTGATCACAAGCCGCACTCAATAATAAGGTTTTTGAATACCTATCGGTTTCATCAACACTGGAAATCGTTATCGTTTTTTGGCAAAAAACCACTAAAAACGAGAAATTAAATAAAAAATATAAAACGAGTTTTTTCATAATGACAAATTTAAAAAAAATGTCAAGAAACTTTCTTGACATTTTTGAGATAATCCTTTCAACTACAACAGTATTCCTTGTTACCTCCTAAATCAGATCCCAAGTTTATCCATACCGAGCCATTGATACACCATGTTGAGCCTCCGCACTCGCTTATCGGAGCTACCCTTCCACCAGCTAAATTTTTGAGTTCTTCTCTCGAAAGTTTTCTTAAATTTTTCATTTTACTAAAATTTAAAAGTTAATATTAATTGATTTACACTTGTAATTTTTTTTGCGTGTGCTAAAAAACTACGGGACAAAGATGTGGCAAGTTTTTTAACCCGCAAAATTTTTTCTGCACTTTTACAATCGAAAAATGCACTTTTTTAACCTAAAATATTACTTTTACGATTTTTTTGTATTTTCGTAAAAAATATAGAATGGAAAACATTATTAAAAAGATACGCGTTACAAGGAAAAACAAAGGATTGTCCTACGAAAATATGGCAAAGGAATTACAGATTTCTCCTTCGGCATACAGAAAAATAGAGATGAACCAAAGTAAACTTTCTGTGGAAAGATTGCTTAAAATAGGTGAAATACTTGAAATTCCCATTAATGATTTGCTCAGCGGAAACACCTCTCCTGTTTATAATCAAAATAACAATGACAACGCCACTTTTATAGGACATCAAGAGTTTGAGAATTATTATCAAGAAAACAAAGAAACCACTCAAAAACTTGTTCAGGCATTGGAAAAAGAAATAGAACATTTGAAATCCGAAATAGAGTTTTTACGGGATATCGCAAAAAATTAAAATCTATTTTTACACCCAAACTCTTAAAACCCAAATGTTCTGCGGCATCGCTTAAACCTTTTTTCCCACTTTCAAAAGCAAATTTTTAGGGTAAAGGTTAAAAATATTTTTATCTTTGAATAAAAATAGAGCCTTATGGAAACCACATCATTAAAAAAAAATACAAAAAGCGCAAAGAATAAATTTTTGCGAGAAAAAATTTTTGTAGATATACCACAAGCGGATGTTGTGTTTTTTCGGCAAATTGCGGATAGAATGGGCTGGCAAATTAATTTTAAACAAAACCTTTGGGACGAATTTATTAAGAACAGCCCCAAAAATGTTCCAATATCCGATAAAGAAATCATGGACGAAGTGAAAATGGTGCGTTATGCAAAAATATAAAATCATCATTGATACCAATCTTTGGATTTCGTTGCTGATAGGCAAAAGATTATCGGAAATGCAATCTTTGTGCAATGATGATTCTGTTGTTGTTTATGGTTGTAATCAATTAAGAGATGAATTTTTACGAGTTGCCCATCAAAATAAAATCAAAAAATATGTGGACGGAATGCGCATTGAGGAAACGTTGGAATTAATGGAAACCTCGTGTGAATGGGTTTTGCCCCAAAAGGAAAATGTACAATCCGAATTGCGGGATGTGAAAGATTTATACTTGCTCGCGCTTGCAGACACCATTGAAGCCGATTATCTCATCACCGGAGATAAAGATTTGCTGACGCTCAAGGCACATAATAAAACAAAAATACTTACATACAAAGAATTTGAAACGATGATGAAATCATGAAATCTATTTCCCGCCCAAAAAATTCAGTATATCGCTAAACGCCAATGCAGACGGATAATTCGGGTGGGATTGGAATTGAAAGTGGAATTCGGAGGCGGGGAGATTTAGTTTTGCAAGCAAATAGCCAAACTGCATAATGTTTTATTCTATTTTGTATTCAGGAAAGTTACCAATTTTATAAGGTCTGTTTCCTTGTTCAATCTTATCTTGTTTTTTTTAATAAAATCTTTGATTTCATCTTTATTTTCGGGAAAAAAGTTTAAAAGTTCTTTGGTGTTTTTCGGAACTTTTATAATCTCTTTTTCGGTTTTGATGAAATAAATCGGTGGTTGGTTTTCAAATTTCGGAGGAATTCCCGGAATCAAGTGGTTTGGCGGAGGAATCGGCGGTTTGAAGTTTACGGTCAGTTTTTTCAAAAGCCGATTTTTGCCGCTTGCCAACTGAAAAAAATATCCGGTAAATTCGTCGTAAGTATTTACCAAAACCAACGTTTCGTGAGAGTCTTCAAAAGTGAATTTCGAGAGGTCGCTTTCTCCTATAATTCCCATTTCTTTTGGGGCTTCGTAAACATCATCACCGCTCAAAAGTTCAACTTTATCTGCAAAAATATTGTAGCGAATCGGCACAACAGCAGCAGTATTTCCCAATTTTGCCGGCAGAAAATCCGGATTATAATAAGGCGAACCTTCGAGATCAGCGTAGGTTAAGGCGGTTTCTCTGCCATTCTTGCTTTCTTCCATGTTTATATTAAATCTGGCATCTCGGAAATAATCCTCTCTATTCATGGTTTGTTGAGATTGAATTTGTATTCCGAAAATTAAAAACACCGCTATGATGAAATTTTGTTTCATTTGAATAAATTTAGTATACACAAAGGTAACCAAATATTCCGCATTGATTGACAAATCAATACGGAATACTAATAAATCACATAGAGTGTTCAGCGCGGCACTCACAAGCACTTCCCATTGCTTTACAACATTCACGAGTTCCACCCTCAATGCCACAGCAATCTCGACAACTACACGGAGAGAATCCTCCGTTTATATTCTTCAACTCATTTCTCGAAAGTTTTCTTAAATTTTGCATTTTGATAAAATTTAAAAGTTAATATTAATTGAATTACACTTGTAATTTTTTTGTAAAAAAACATAGGACATCAGCGACTGAAGCGACAAGAAGCAATGGGTTCAGCCTGACAAGAAGTAGAAAAATCTAACAAAAAAGAAAAAGCAATTTATAACCGCTGTCACAAAAAAAACCGTCTCGTCAAATTGGCGAGACGGAGTTTTTATTAAAATTTTAGAGTCAAAAGTCATTAGCCAAAAACCAACCGCCAAATTATTCCTTAATAAATTTCACGGTTTGTCCATCCGTTTTCAAAACGTAGGTTCCTTTTGGTAAACCGGAAACATTTACCGAATTTCCGCTAAACGTTTTCACCAATTTTCCGGAAGCATCATAAATTTCCGCGAACCTTGAATTTTTGAACCCTGAACCTTGAATATAAAGAATATCTTTCACAGGATTTGGATAAATCTCGAAATCTCCTTTTTCAACATCAGACACGTTCAAATAAGTATGATTGATAACATCCGAAACGCCTTCGCAACCGTCAGCATTCGTAACTCTTACGGAATAATTTCCGTTTACCGTTGCAATGTAGGTGTCAGCCACTGCTCCCGGAATATCTGCACCGTCTTTTATCCACTGATAAGCGGCGTAAGTTTGGGTGGTAGAAAGAAGATTTCCGTTTGCTACAATCTGCGGTTCCGGAAGTGGATTTACAACTATCATTACCTCATTGCTTGTGGCTTGCGTGGTGGTTAAGCAATCGGCGTTACTTGTCATTTCACAGGTTACGACATCTCCGTTTGCAGGGGTGTAATCAAAAGTTGCGGAATTTGTTCCCATATTTTCGCTGTTCACTTTCCATTGGTAACTTGGCGTAGTTCCACCGTCGGTTGGTGTTGCGGTAAAAGTTACAGAAGTTCCCACACAAACATTATTTTGATTTTCGGAAATGGAAACTGTCGGTGCTACTTGCGTTGTGATGTTCATCGTTACGTCATTGCTGGTCGCTGTTGTGGCGGTTAAGCAAGTTTCGTTACTTGTCATTTCACAAGTTACAACATCTCCGTTTGCGGGAATGTAATCAAAAGTTGCGGAATTTGTTCCCATATTTTCGCTGTTCACTTTCCATTGGTAACTTGGCGTAGTTCCGCCGTTGGTTGGTGTTGCGGTGAATGTAACCAAAGTTCCCGCGCAAACCGTAGTTTGAGGTGTGGCAATTGAAACGCTTGGTGTTACAGTAGCAGCACACGGAATTTTTACGGCGTAATCTTCGGTTTGACCATAGATAAGATTACCGCAAGCGGTTCCGGTCGAATTGTCAGCCTTTACTCTCATTCTTAAATATGTATCTCTAACAGCATCTGCCAGTGGCATGAAATTATAAGATGCGGTTAGCGTACTTTGAATTGTGCTTATAATTCTTTCCGGGTCATCTTCAAAAGTACCGTTATTATTGTAGTCTATCCAAATTGTTACAACCTGTTGAGTATAGAGAACAGATGGATTGCTGGGATGAGGAGCAAGACTGATGCTGATGGTGTTGGAAGAATCTCCGGAAATAGTGGTATAAAGACTTGGATTGTCACAAGTTTGTATGGTAAAATCTCTATAAAATCCATCTAAAGTATTTAAATCTGTTGAATTATTAATATTTCCGAGTTGTACTTTTGTCGGTCCTTGAAAATAAGATTGACCGGGAGGTGGAACATTGTTGACTCCGGGAGGAATACAGGTTGTTGCAACAACTGAAGCAGACGGAGCGAGACAAGTGCAACCTACCTCCAAACAACTGCTTGCCTCTACTCTGTTTATGATTAATGCTTTAGGTTGAGGTCCGAATCCGTTGGTAAAATTAATACCTACACTGCCCAACAAATGGCAATAACTCATAATGGTTCCTCCGACTACTGCTGTCGGGATTGGTCCGTCACAGCCGTCCTGTCCTTGGGAAGCAACATATCCGCAGCCGTCAATTGGCGTGTTATCTCCGTTCCATACGCAGTCGTGTGTGTGCTTCGAACCGAGATTGTGCCCGAGTTCGTGAGTCATCGCTTCAATATTCCAAGAATAAGTCGGAACACTTTCATAGGTAAAGTTTACGCCGCAATATGAAGTTTGATAATACTTGCCGGCACACAGCGTATTTACCCATGCAATGCTCGTGGTTGCAGGATTTCGCAACAATTGCGCCAAATCTCCGTCAAAAGACTGTGAAGACATGTTTGCACTAAATTGGTTTAAAATCTCATTAGGGGTTCCGGAATATGGATCAGCTGATGTCCAAACAAAAACGTCGCTTAATGCAACCGAAATGTCGTCATTATTATATAGCGTTTTAATATTGTTGAACATCGCCGTCAGCCAATTTGTGGTGGTAGTAGTGTTTGAGCCGTTTTGGAGGTATGGTTCGTAGCCTATTTCAAAATATATTTTGACACATCTGTTCGTCAGCAATTCTGCAGTATCTACTTTCGAAGGATCAAACGAGATTTGTTTCATTTGATTTTCAGGAAGTTCATCGGCTCCGCAAACAAAAGGATTGGTTCCGGTAAGTTTGGCATCATTGTAAGAAACATAATCTTCGGAATTTTTTGTTTTTCCCAAAACCATATTTCCGACATTTAATTGTGAAGCCACGCCTACCACATCATTATCAAAAAAACTGAACGCTACCACCGACGTTTCATCACCTTTTACGATGCCTTGATAATAAACGCCGGGCGTATAATCCACATAGCCTTTGTCTGTATTTACTTGAAATCCTTCGGCGAAAATATTGTGTTTCACCAATTCTACGGTTACTGTTTTGTTTTCAAACGGAAAACTCATTTCCATAGCCTCCGGTTTTTCGGAAACTATTCTTTGAAGTTCGGTTTTCTGAAGTTTCAGCACCGTGATATCTTCGGCTGCACTTTTGTACAAATTCTGTTTTTGCTGAGCATTATCTGCCACCGCAAAAGGCGTGAATTTCGTAAAACTCTTGCCTGCATTTCTGTATTCCTGAACTTTTTTAGCCATCGGTTTCATGGTTTGACCCATCGAAAACGAGAATAAAAGTCCGGAAAAGACTAATAGGATTTTTTTCATACGTATATAGGATTAAATTTCTTAACAAAATTAAAGAAATATTTTCTTTTTCTTTGGTTTTTCTTCGTTTCTGTTTAATTTTCAATATTTTACACAAAAACGGTTATAATTTATCTATTCTCTGTTTTGTCAGACTTTTCTGTTTTGTCTCTCTTAAACATTGATGAGTCTGACTTTAAATTATTTTTAATTTTTAATAATACTTATTGATAGATATTCTACACCCAACTTTCTTTTTGTCCTTATTGAAAAATCATTGATTTGCCTTTGTGAAACATAAATCATTGTGTTCGTTGCGTTTTAAACATTTTTTTAACGCTAAGGAATAGAAAATTTTTAACCTGTAACGGTATTTTTACCACAAAGTTCACAAAGGATTCACAAGGGACACAAATTGTGTGCTTTGTGAAAATCTTAGTGTCCCTTGTGGTAAAAGAAACTACTATAAGTTTATATATTTCATTATTCCTAAGCACGCAAAAGATTCTTTAATTTTTTGTCCTTCTTTGAGTTTCGCAAAGATTCATCTTTGATGAATTGCAAAAAACACACAAAGCGACTATACTGTTTGTAAAAGGGATAGGTCAATGATTTTAAAAGATGATCAATATCTGTAATAATCCGGTTTGAAGGGACCTTCCATTTCTACGCCGATGTATTTTGCTTGTTCCGGAGAAAGTGTTTCCAATTCCACACCGATTTTTTTCAAGTGAAGTGCCGCTACTTTTTCGTCTAATTTTTTCGGCAATGTGTAAACTTTGTTTTCGTATTTATCAGAATGATTCCAAAGTTCAATTTGCGCTAATGTTTGGTTGGAGAAAGAATTGCTCATCACAAAACTCGGATGTCCGGTTGCGCAACCCAAATTCACCAATCTGCCTTCCGCCAAAATAATGATTTCTTTGTCGCCCACTTTGTAAACGTCCACTTGCGGTTTCACTTCGTATTTTGTGTGTCCGTAGTTTTCGTTCAGCCATGCCATATCTATTTCATTATCAAAGTGTCCGATGTTGCAAACGATGGTTTTGTCTTTCATTTTTTTAAAATGTTCGCCGCGCACGATATTGAAATTTCCGGTGGTCGTAATGACGATATCTGCGTTTTCAACCACATTTTCCAATCTTTTTACTTCGTAACCTTCCATCGCTGCTTGAAGTGCACAAATCGGGTCGATTTCGGTAACGGTAACGATGGAACCCGCACCCCGAAACGAAGCGGCAGTTCCTTTCCCGACATCGCCAAATCCGCAAACCACGACTCTTTTTCCCGCCAACATCACGTCTGTCGCCCTCCGAATCGCATCTACGGCAGATTCTCGGCAACCGTATTTATTGTCGAATTTTGATTTCGTCACGGAATCGTTTACATTAATTGCCGGCATCACCAAAGTTCCGTTTTGCATTCTTTCGTACAATCTGTGAACGCCGGTGGTGGTTTCTTCAGAAAGTCCTTTGATGTGTTGCGTCAGTTCGGGATATTTATCGAAAACCATATTGGTTAAATCTCCGCCGTCGTCCAAAATCATATTCAAAGGTTTTCTGTCTTCCCCGAAAAATAAGGTTTGTTCGATGCACCAATCAAATTCTTCGGCATTCATTCCTTTCCACGCGTAAACGGGAATTCCGGCGGCGGCAATAGCGGCGGCGGCGTGATCTTGAGTGGAGAAAATATTGCAGGAAGACCAAGTAACTTCAGCACCGAGTTCGACCAAAGTTTCGATGAGAACGGCGGTTTGAATTGTCATGTGCAGACAGCCCGCAATTCTTGCGCCTTTCAAAGGTTGGAGTTTTCCGTATTCTTGTCGAATTGCCATCAATCCGGGCATTTCCGCTTCGGCTAATTTAATTTCTTTTCTTCCCCATTCCGCGAGGGAAATATCTTTTACTTTGTAAGGAATGTATTGCGTAAGTGTTTCCATTAAATCTAAAAAATTTTTGCAAATTTACAATTAAATATCAAAATTATCAGGTCAAACGCCATTAAAACAAGTCAAGCGCATTAAAATTTTAAATATTTACAACAAATAAATTAAATATGTTTGATGTTTTCTAAATATTTAAGTATAATTTTAGCTCAAAGAATTTTTGAAATGGTTTGAAAATATTTTAAACTAAAGGGGCGTTTCACTCTGCAACCGGAAAAACGCATTAAAAGAACACAAGCCTTTGCTAAATAAAATGTCTTTGCATTTTCGAAAAATCCGGATAAAAATAGAATTCTTTGCGTTAAAAAAAGACGGTGGATTAACATTTTTTAATGCGTTTAGCCTGCCATTAAAAAAACATGATTTGTGATATTGTCGTAGAGTTGTCCGGATAAGTTTTCAGTATGGTGATGATTCCGATGTTTTCCAAATAATCAAAGAAACCGGCAAAAACAGGGATAAAATAAAATCTAATGAAATTTATTACAATAAATAAGCGTTTCTGCCGTCGGTTCCCAAAGCGTTTAGAAGTGTATTGACGTAATCCGCATCGTAGCCGGTCGGCAACATCATTCCACCTGCAAAGTTCATTACTTTTGGAATTGTTATCGTCAGCATAATCGCATATACGATATTTGTCAGAATAAACAGAATTAAAATTTTCTTTCCATTTGCGTTTTTTGTGATTAAATTTTTCATTTTATTAAATCATTGATGATTTTTTCAATCCGACTTTTTCTCGCGGTTTCCGTTTTGATGAGCACCAATCCGTAAAGATATTGTTTTTGTTTCGATGGCGATTTGGATAAATAATTCGTTTTTGCTTGCGGATTTTCATCAAACGACATTTGTAAATCTTTGGGAATTTCCAAATTTTCTACGCTGTCTAAAATCGTCCACGAGCCGTTTTGTTGCGCCGTTTCTACGGATTTTTCGCCGTTGGAATGCATCCGTTTTTCGGCTTGCAGTTTTTCAATTTTCGCTTTATTGACTTTACTCCAAACCGATTTGGGTTTGCGCGGCGTAATCAGTTGTTTGTAATGATGCTCGTCAATGGGGCGAATCGTGGAATCAATCCAGCCGAAACACAGTAATTCGTCCACCAAATCCGAATACACAATGCTGCGTTTCCCCGAAGCCACTTTTGAAAAACGAATCCAAACGCCAACAGAATTTAGATGATTTTCCATCAACCAATTACGCAATTCATCCGATGATTTCGGAAAAATTTCAGGATAATTATCAATTTTATTTGTCTTGGCGTTCATTATTCCACAGATTTCCTCGTGCTTATCGCAATTCGGTTCCACGCATTGATGGTTACAACCGCCATGATGATTTGGGCGATGTAATTTCCGCCGAACAATTTTTCGGCTTTACGATACGTTTCGTTACTTAAACCGTTTTGGCTGATTAAAGTGATTTCTTCCGTCATGGCTAAAATTGTTCGTTCTTCTTCGGTAAAGAGTTCGGTTTCTTTCCATGCGTTGAGCAAAAAAATACGTTGTGCGGTTTCGCCTTGTTTCAGTGCGTCCGTTGTGTGCAAATGGATGCAAAACGCACAACCGTTAATTTGCGAAGCGCGGATTTTTATCAATTCCAAATGTGTTTTGGACAACTGCGAATGTTGCAGGTAATTTTCCAAAGCAAACATCGCTTCGTATGCTTTTGGTTCCAATTGTTGAATATTTATTCTGTGTTCCATTTTTATATTATTTTGATTATTTATTCTTTTAAAAACTCAAGATTTAGGGTTTTGGTAAGTATAATTTTTATCTGGTAAAATTAGTCGTTTCCTCACAATTTCCGGCAGAACCGTTGTAATCATTTATTCATCGTGTGTTCTTTTTCAAAATTCAACAATTCGTTTTGCAATGCTTCTGCTGATGGTAGGGCGGCGTCATTGCGGGCTTGACCCGCAATCCCCTGATAATGCGCTTTTACTTCTTCAATTATTTCATCGGTTATCCCAATTTCGTTACTTAAATCTTTCCATTCGGGATTAAAATCATTGATTAATTTATTTTTCCATTCTCGTTTCCAATTTTTTAGTTGTTTTTCTCTTGCGATGGCATCTGTTATCAACGCAAATGTTTCATAATAAACTAATTTTTCACAATTGTATTTATAAGAAAAACTTTTATTGATTTTTGCTTTGTGTTCGGCAACTCGGCGGACGAGATTGTTTGTAACGCCGAGATAAAGTACATTGTTGTATGTGTTTGCTAAAAAATAAATATATGATTGTTTCATTATGCAACTTGTTTTACGGGGGATTGCGGGTCAAGCCCGCAATGACGAATCAAACCCTGTCTGCCATACAAATTACTTTCAATTTGATACTCCAACACTGCCCGGCTCCAATTATTTTCAATGGTTTTGTTGATGTAGAAAAGGGCTTGTTTAATGTCTTTGACTTTTTGCATTATCTTGACGTGATGACCCCAAGGAACAAATATTAATTTTAGCACAGGTTGTGCCGGATT
>JAITMJ010000085.1 GCA_031277475.1 Flavobacteriaceae bacterium | reverse complement strand
TCATGGAATATATAAAGAATCAAGATTCCAATGAAGGAACAGAGGATTTTACGGTCGCAGGGTAGTCGGCTTCAGCCGACTCATTCAACCCCTCGCCTTATAGGCGAGGGTAGTTTAGTTACAAAACTCCTTTTGATCTACCGGTGGACAAAAACATCATTACCCAAATTGATGATATAGTAGCAGGCAGCCCGGACATTAAAAGCACTTTGGAAAGTCTTGGATTGCCGACTTCCGTCCGAGACGTTACCACCGTGAACACCACCTCAACTTTGGGACTTGTGAACGGAAAAATTCTTGTGGATTTTTATCCCTCGGAAACATCATCATTCCACATCACCGGCGGATTTTTTATCGGTCCGAAGAAACTCGTCAAAATTCGAGGAGAAATGGTAGAAGCCGTCAGAATATTGGATGTATTGAGTGAGCATGATGAACATTTATTTAATGAAACTTATGTGAACATTACCATCAACGGAGTAGAATATTCGATTTCAGGGAATGATATCAGAAACATTGATGGAGAACTCGTCATCAACAGCGTGAAACCGTATCTGGGAATCGGTTTCGGACGAGCCATACCGAAAAGACGCGTAGGATTAAATTTTGAAATCGGAGCCTATTATCACGGCACTCCAAAATTGACGAGCAACAAAGTAAACGTGCAGAAAGCCATTGATAATGAACTGTACGGCGTAAATGAATTTTTGAAAAAACTGCCTGTATATCCGGTTTTATCGTTGAAAATAAATATAGGACTTTAAAGTCTGTTTAAATTTTTGGCTAAAGCCGACGGAAGAAAATTTAAAATTCGTAATTTTAATCTCATCTGCAAAACCGCTAAGCACTTTGCGTATTGTCTTCTGTCCATTTTCCTTGAATTTTCATCACTTGTTCGATGACATCGCGAACGGCACCTTTTCCGCCGGAAATCGGGGAAATGTAGTCCGAAATTTCTTTCACTTCGGGAACGGAATTTTCCGGACACGCAGAAATTCCGGAGATTTTCATAATGGAAATATCCGGTAAATCGTCTCCCATCGTTAAAATCTCCTCGTTTTTAAGATGATATTTTGCCTTAAAATTTTCAAAATCTTCCAATTTGCTGTGAGATTTCGGATAATAATCTTTAATTCCCAAATATTGAATGCGATGTTTCACGGATTCATCGTTTCCGCCGGTAATAACGCTAATTAAATAATTGTTTTTCAATGCTTTAACCACAGCGTAGCCGTCCAAAACATTCATCACGCGGCACATATTTCCTTCGGGAAGAAGATAAACGCTGCCGTCCGTAAAAACGCCGTCCACATCGAAAACAAAGGCTTTTATGTTTTTTAATTTTTCTAAATAACTCATTTTAAAACGTTACAGATTATACATTTTTTTAATGGATTCGTTTATGGTTTTGTAAATTTTTAGTTGTTGTTCGTCGGAAATCAAAGATTCGTGGAGCAGAAGCGTGTTTTCATCGTTGCGAACAGCAGGTCCCGTTTGTGCAAATTTGGGTTCAATTTCGTGGATTTTCTTTACGGTTTCTTCGATTAACGGGAAAAAATAATCGAACGGAATCTTTTGAGAATCTGAAATTTCTTTCGCTCTCGAAAAAAGATGGTTCACAAAATTGCACGCAAAAACGGCGGTGAGATGGATGTATTTCCGCATTTCATCATCGGCAAAAAGAACTTTTTTGGAAATTTTTTCGGCGAGATTTTTTAATAAAAGTTTATCGTTTTCATTTTCGGCATCAATGAAAAACGGAATCTCGGAATAGTCTAACACTCTCGATTTTGAAAACGTTTGAAGCGGATAAAAAACACCTTTTCTGAAATTCCCGTTCAGCGCATTTCGAGAAGCCGAACCCGAAGTGTGAACCGCCAAAACATCGGAATTTTTAATTTTTTTTGAAACTTCTCTAATCGCAGAATCGCTGACGGAAATGATGTAAACATTGGCGTTTTCAAGATTTTTTACAGAAAATGGAATTTGGAGTTCGCCGGAAATTTTTTGAAGTTCGCTTTCATTTCGTCCGAAAATCTGCGAAATGGAAACGCCGTTTTCTACAAACGCTTTTGCGAGGTGATAAGCCACATTTCCGGAACCGATGATTGCGAGTTTCATTCGGCAAAAATATAAAAAATCTCGCCGAAAAAATTTTCGATTTTTTTTTCACTTTGGGAGGAGGAAGTGATGTTTTTCAGAGGAATTAGAGGATGTTGCGGGTTTTGCAAAAATAATTTGAAAATATGTTGTATTTTCGTGCGTTACAAAAATTTTAAAATTTACCTTTATGAAAACAAAAATTTTAATTTTTACGCTTTTAATTTTATTACTAAATTCTTGTGGCATAAATTACACAACTCCGGGAGGCGATGTGAAAATTTCCGCACTTGCCGATGAAGACGTTTCAAAAATTTTAACGAACAAACCGAGTGCAGAATTTCCTGCAAATATTGCTGTTGCGAGAATCCAAGCGCCAAATTATTCTAATTCAAACACCCGAAAACCACAAATTCCGAACGGTAATTTTTCAATGATTTTGACAAGAGAACCAAGCGAAGAAACGGCAATCAACGAACTTTCAAAATTAAAAGGCATTAAACAAATCGCACCGTTCAATCGTCTTTTGTTGCCATATAATTATCAGTCTATCAAGGATTTACGATTGGCCGCCGCCAAAATGAAAGCACAAATGTTGCTGGTTTATACTTTCGATACCGAATTTTCCGTAGATGCAAAAAATTACGGACCTCAAAATGTTTTCGCATTGGGCTATCTGAAAAATAAAGAATTGAAAGTGCGAACTACTTCTTCCGTAGCATTGTTCGATGTTCAAACCGAATATCTTTACGGACTTGCTGAAGCCACCGCCGAAAAAACAAAGAAATCCAACATTTGGAAAGAGGAACAAGAAGTGGATAATTTAAGAATTGAAGCGGAAAAAGAATCGTTCTCGAATCTCGCAAAAGAAATCGAAAAAATGTGGAATGATGTTTATGACGAGTATAACAAAAATGAATAAACAAATAAATGAAATTACCACGATACGAACTTACTGCGGAAAAATCTTTAATGGTTTTCGAATTTACAAGCGAAGGACCGAAAGGACGAATTCCGAAATTGATAAAATTCAGTGAAACTGCATTAAAAGGATTTTACAATCTCGCATTTGGCGATAAAAATTTAGAAACAGGTGAAATTGACGATGAAGTGGTTTCAGATAATGGAGATAGTGAGCAAGTTTTGGCAACGGTAGTTTCCGCCGTTTTTGCTTTTACTAATTTTTATAAAGAAACATGGGTTTATGCAACAGGAAGTACAAAATCACGAACTCGACTTTATAGAATGGGAATTTCAAAATATTTTGATGAGGTTAAACAAGACTTTCATATATTTGGAATGTTGGACGGAGAATGGCGTGAATTTGAAAAAGAAATTGACTATACAGCATTTGTGGTGAGGCGAAAATAGTTGTAACTTTGAAACATTAAATCATTAAATCATATAGTATGAAAATTATACAAGAACTAAACGAAAAGAAAATTCCGATTGTACGAATAGACAATTCATTGGAAAAATATAAAAATTTGCCTATTTTTCAAGACAAAGTGGATAGAGCGAATGAAGCATTAAAAACGGTCGGATTACCAAAATTAGCGTAAAACAAAAAATACTTCTAACGAAACCCCGAATCTCGAAACTAAAAAATAATATTTTCAAATTTTAAGATTACAGATTTTTTTTTGAAGTCTGTAATCTTTTTTTTTGGATTTAAGACAAAAATAAAATATTTATATCTTTGCGGTGAGTTTAAAAAATCACTGTATGTCTATAAAAAATAAAGCATTAGATAAAGAGACGAGCGATAAAATAAGTTTTATGGCGTACATTGTACCGGCTTTTGCGGAGACGTATAAAATGAATGTTCAAGACGCTTTTTTTTATCTGAAAAAATATGGTGCTTGGGATTTTCTCAATAAACATTGGTGGGCACTTCATACGGACAGTACTTTTTGGGCGGTCAGAAGTTTATACAATGTCTGTTATCAAAATGGCGGATTAAAGTAACAAATAATGGATACACAGGCAAGTAGTTATTATGACCGCTAAAAAAAATAGAAACAGATGAAACTTTATCACGGCAGTTATCTTAAAATTGATGCGATTGATCTCACAAAAGCAAAACCTTATAAAGATTTCGGCAGAGGTTTCTATTTAACAAAATTTCATAAACAGGCAAAAATCTGGGCAGACCGTTTGGGGCAGGAACACAAAACCGTCGGGATGATTTCCGAATTTGAATTTGATGAATATGCTTACGAAGATGAAAGTTTGAAAATTTTGTCTTTTGAAAAATATAATGAGCAATGGCTTGATTTTGTCGTACTTAACCGAAGTCATAAAAATAAAATGCACGATTATGATATTGTGGAAGGTCCGGTTGCAGACGATAAAGTGCAAACCCGAATAGGAGATTATTTGAACGGTGAAATCACAAAAACAGACTTTTTGGAAGAACTGAAATGGCACGAAGATACACATCAGATTTGCTTTTGCACTGTTGCTTCTTTGCAATTTCTCAAACAAGCAAATACCGGAAAAATGGTTTCAAAGTTCTTGCATATTGGTGAGCCGATAGTTGAAAAATTAGTAACCGATTTCGGTTTGAATGAAGAAACGGCAGCAGATAAATTCTTTTCTTCCGACACATTCTCGAAACTTGCAGAGATATCAAACAAACTCTACGAAAAAGATTGGACAGAAATATATAAATTATTATTAAACGAACTAAAACTATAAAAAATAATATTTTCAAATTTTAAGATTACAGATTTTTTTGAAGTCTGTAATCTTTTTTGGGGGTTGTAAAGCGGGAAGTATTTGTGTATATTTGTCGCATTACAAAAATTTTAAAAAATTACTTTTATGAAAAGATATTTCCTTTTATTAATGCTGTTTATCGGCGTTTTTTCTTTTTCTCAAATCAAGTTTGAAAAAGGATATTTCGTCACCAATTCCGGTGAGCGCGTAGAATGTTTTATTAAAAATGCAGATTGGAGAAACAATCCCAAATCTTTTGAATACAGAATTGATGAAACCGGCGAAACACAAACAAACGACATCAAAAATGTTCAACTTTTTGAAATTTATAATCAAGCAAAATATATACGAAGCACCGTAAAAATTGATAAATCCGGCAAGGTTTTGAGCAATTTAAGCAATAGCAGAGATCCGGAATTTGTTGAAGAACAGGTTTTTTTAAAAGAAATAATCGCCGGAGATGTCAGTTTATACAGATACACAGAAGACATCACTCGATTTTTTTACCGCATCGGAAACGGAGAATTTGAGCCGTTGATATACAAACTTTATAAAATATACGACGGCAAAATTGGCTACAACGAAGAATATAAAACGCAATTGGAAAAGGTTTTGGTTTGCGCTTCCATTGATAAAAAAATACAAAAACTTCAGTATAAGGAAAAAGATTTAACCGATTTGTTCATCGAATACTACCAATGTTCCAATTCCGAATATGAAAAGAAATCACCGACACAAAAAGGAAAATTTAATCTGTATATTCAGCCGCGAATCAATTCCTCTTCTTTGGAATTTTCAAACATTATTGCTGAAGAATTTTTCGAAATGGAAAACAAAACAGGGTTTAGTTTGGGAATAGAGATAGAATATGTTTTGCCTTTCAACAAAAATAAATGGGCAATTATGTTTGCACCGGCATATCAATCTTATAAATCCGAAAAAACAACGGATGTGGACTATCTGGTTGGTGGAAAACTCATCACAAATGTGGATTATAAATCCATTGAATTACCTATTGGAATACGGCATTATATGTACATCAGCGATAAATCAAAACTATTTATTGATGCTCAATACGTTTGGGATGTCGCGATGAAATTGTCTGTGGAATTTAAACGTGCTGACGGTTCCGTATATCAATCTTTGGAAAGCCAAACCAGACGAAATATTGCATTTGGTCTTGGATACAATTATAACAATAAATACGGAGTTGCCGTAAAATATTATACCAATAGAAATATATTGGGAGACTACCTATTTTGGCAATCAAAATACAAAAACATTGCTTTGGTTTTAAGCTATAATGTTTTTTAAAAAATATCGAAATTTATTCAAATCTAAAATTTAAAAATAATGGACAATCAAAATCAAAATCCAAAAGACGGAAACCTCAACATCGAACTGAACGACGCGATAGCCGCCGGAATTTATTCAAACTTGGCAATGATCAACCATTCGCCGTCTGAATTTGTATTGGATTTCATCCAAATGATGCCCGGCGTTCAGCAGGCAAAAGTGCGTTCGAGAGTAATTCTTGCCCCGATTCACGCAAAACGCGTACTCACTGCGCTCGGACAAAATATCGCGAACTACGAAAAACAATTCGGCGAAATCAAAGAAGTGGAGCCTTTCGTTTTGGGCGGCAAAAACAGCGTTCAGGCGTGAGAAATAACCTTTCAAAATTTTGAAATCCTTGAAAGGCTTGCTTAAATGACAAAAAAAAGAAGCCGCATCCGACTTCTTTTTTTTGCTTTTCGCGTTTATTTTCACTCTTTCGTAAACGTAAATGTTTGTCCGCCTTGAGACAAATCAAAACTTTTTTTGTCTTTGCTAAACTGAAATTCCAGACCTGCCATTTCAAACGAAAATTTTCCGTCTCCTTCGTAATTCAGCGGAATTGCCGGTTGTCCCGTTGCTTCCAATATCAGTTGTTCGTTTTCCACTTTCGTTACGACTTTCATTCCGGGAATCATTGCAGAACTGAAAGTTCCGGCGTAATCGTTCAGATTTACTTTTTCCGTAGCCGCCGTTGAGCCGCTCACTTTAAACGTGTTGTTGGATGTGTCGGAATCCGGAATATCGCCGTTCGGATTTAGTTTTACGGAGGCAATTTCTTTGGCGGTCGGCAGTTGGAACGTCCATTCCGTATTTCTTTTCCAAATTTCTATCGGCAAATTTTTGCTTTCTTTTGTGCCGTCCGTAAACGTGATTTCCATATTTACGGGCATCGGCAACTGACCGATGTTTTCAATTTTGTAAATAGAACCGTTTTTATAATCGCCGTTCACATATTTCACGCTCGTAATCGCTTGGTCGATTTGCCATTTGTTCATAAACCAACCTCGCCAAAACCAGCCCAAATCTTCGCCCGAAACGTTTTCCATTGTTCTGAAAAAATCTTCCGGAGCGGGATGTTTGAACGCCCATCTTTTGATGTATTCTCGGAATGCTTTGTCAAAAACTTCTTGTCCCAAAATGGTTTCGCGAAGCATCGCAAGTCCGGCTCCGGGTTTGTAATACGCCAAAAATGCCAAATTTTGTTCTTTCATATTGTCGGGAGAAACGGCTACTTGCTCCATTTTATCGTTGTAAAAAAGGAAAGACATAGATTGCAAAGTTTGCTGACGATAATATTCGCCTTTATTAAAATTTTTGGTAGAAATATCATTGATAAATGTGTTAAAACCTTCGTCCATCCAAGCGTGCAATCTTTCGTTGGAACCTACAATCATCGGAAACCAAGTGTGCCCAAACTCGTGATCCGTAACGCCCCACAAATCTTCGCCTTTGGATATCATACTGCAAAAAACAATTCCGGGATATTCCATTCCGTTTTCGTTTCCGGCAACGTTTGTAGCCGCAGGATACGGAAATTCAAACCATTGTTTTGAATAATGTTCGATGGATGCTTTTGTGTATTCCGTAGATCTTTCCCAGCCGTTGTTTCCATTGCTTTCTACGGGATATGCGGAAATTGCCAAAGATTTTTTTCCGCTCGGAAGGGTGATTTTTGCGGCATCTAAAATAAATGCGGACGACGAAGCCCATGCAAAATCTCTGGTATTATCAATTTTAAATTTCCAAGTTTTGGTTCCCGAAGCGGTTTTCGAGGCAGAATTTGCTTCATCGGCGGAACGGATAATCACGGTTTTATCGCTGTTTCTCGCTTCGTTCCATTTTTTAATTTGATCGGCGGTATAAACTTCTTTTTCGTTCAGCAATTCGCCGGAAGCCACCACAAATTGATTTGCCGGAACGGTGATGTTTGCGGTAATGTTTCCGTATTCCAAATAAAATTCTCCGGCTCCGAGATACGGCAAAGTGTTCCAGCCCATAATATCGTCGTACACGCACATTCTCGGAAACCATTGCGCCATTGTGAAAATTTTTCCGTTTTTGGTTTCTTCCACGCCCATTCTGTCCGAGCCGTAATCCGGCGAAACGAAGGAATATTCTATTTTTATTTTTGCGATGCCGCCTTTCGCTTGCAGTTGATTGGCGAGATCGATTTGCATTCTGGTGTCGGAAATTCTGTAAGTTGCCGGTTTTCCGTCTATTTGAACGGATTTTATGGTGTAGCCGCCGTCAAAACTTTGTCCTTTTGCTCCGTTTCTGCTTCCTGCCATTGGAATTACGGCGTTTCCGCGAGAATCTTTTTTAAACAGATTTTGGTCTAATTGTAGCCAAAGAAATCCGAGATTATCGAAACTATTGTTGGTATAAGTGATTTCGGCAGTTGCAGTGATTTCTTTTTTAGAGTCGTTTAAAGCGGCGGTCAAGTTGTAATCGGCGCGGTTTTGCCAATAGTTGTGTCCCGGTTGTCCGCTTGCAGAGCGCGTTTCGGTTCCGTTGTTCAGATAAAAAAACGGTTTGAAGGCTTCTACATAATCATACTTTGGTTTTTCTTGAGCATAAGATTTCGTTGCAAAAGCGATGAAAACAAATGCAAAAATGGTTTTTGAAAATTTAAAATTCATGGGGTTTAAAATATTTTATGGGAAATTAGTAAAAAAAAACGGAGGGTTGTTACAATTTGTCCGAGTTTAATTAGAAATATCCCCAATACACCAAAACTACCGATGATTTTTATAAAAAGATTATCTATAAATTATTTCATCTATGACATTTCTCACCCTCAAAAAATTTCTCGAAACGGCGTAAAATCTTACCTTTGAAAAATTCTAATTTTTTTAATATGAGTTTTCCTACCGATTTGGAAATCGCTGAAAATGCAGACATTCAGCCGATTCAAAACATCGCCCAAAAATTAAATATTTCTGCTGACGACCTCGAACTCTACGGCAAATACAAAGCCAAAATCCCGCTGAAATACATTGACGAAGAAAAAATAAAAAAATCAAAACTCGTTTTGGTTACCGCCATCAATCCGACTCCGGCAGGCGAAGGAAAAACCACAGTTTCGGTCGGACTTTGCGACGGATTAAACAAAATCGGCAAAAAAGCAATCGCCGTTTTGCGGGAACCGAGTTTGGGTCCCGTTTTCGGAATCAAAGGTGGAGCCGCAGGCGGCGGTTATGCGCAAGTGATTCCGATGTTGGACATCAATCTGCATTTCACCGGAGATTTTTCCGCCATAGAAAAAGCCAACAATCTGCTTTCTGCATTGATAGACAACAAAATTCAGAACAAAAAATATTCATTAAATATCGATCCGCGAACCATCGTCTGGAAACGCGTGATGGATATGAACGACCGCTCTTTGCGGCACATCGTCATCGGTTTGGGAGGCGGCGCAAACGGGATTCCGCGCGAGGAAAGTTTTAACATTACACCTGCTTCCGAAGTGATGGCAATCCTTTGTATGAGCGAAAATTTAGAAGATCTGAAACGCCGGCTCGGAGATATTTTCATCGGATATACTTATGATAAACAACCGATTTATGCCAAAGATTTAAAAGCCGAAAATGCGATGGCAATTTTGTTGAGAAACGCCATAAAACCAAATTTGGTGCAGACTTTGGAAGGAAATCCGGCGATTATCCACGGCGGACCTTTTGCCAATATTGCACAAGGAACCAACACGATTATCGCTACAAAAACCGGACTTTCGCTTGCGGATTATGTGGTTACGGAAGGCGGTTTCGGAGCGGATTTGGGAGCGGAAAAATTTCTCCATATCAAATGCCGATATTCGGGTTTAAAACCTTCGGCAATCGTGATTGTAACCACCATTCGTGCGATGAGATTTCACGGCGGAGCCAAAAAAGGCGAATACGAAAATCCGAATTTGGAAGCGGTGAAAAAAGGTGTCGAAAATCTGAAAAAACACATCGAAAATGCTTTTAAATGGCGATTGAAACCTGTGGTTGCCATCAATCATTTTGCTACGGATTCCGAAGATGAAATCAATTTTATAAAATCCGAATGTGAAAAACTCGGCGTGAAAGCGATTTTGGCAGACCAATTTACGAAAGGCGGTGCCGGAACGATGGATTTGGCAACGGAAGTGGCAAACGCCGCCGAAAATTATGGCAACGATTTTCAACCGATTTACGACGTGAACGACAGCGTGGAAAATAAAATCGAGACCATTGCCAAAGAAATTTACGGTGCTTCGAAAGTGAATTATTCTAAAAAAGCGAGAGCGGATTTGGAAATGATTTACGATTTGAAACTCGATAAACTCCCGATTTGTATGGCGAAAACCCAAAAATCTTTGAGCGACAACGAGAAAAAAATCGGGCGACCGGAAAATTTTGACATTAGCATCCGCGAATTTGAATTTGCAAGAGGTGCCGGTTTCATCATCCCGATTTTGGGAGATATGATGCGAATGCCGGGCTTGCCTTCAGTTCCCGCTTCCGAAGGAATGAACATCGATGCAGACGAAAAAATTACGGGGTTGAGTTAAGGATTGGCTGTCACACTGAGCGAAGTCGAAGTGTTGACTTTTTGCGATTGGAAATTACGGATTTTAAAAACCATATCCCAAATTCATTCCCTATTTTTGAAACCGATAAAAATACTGCGAAATGAATTATTTCGTGAAATTATGGATTGTTTTTATTTTGATTGGTTGTTCGAAAAGCGATAAAAAGCCGATTTGCAATATTGAAAAAATTGACCATCCGCAGTCCGAAAAAATTACAATTAACCGTGTGATTCGATTTGGTGAAAAAAAAGAAAACTTAATAAAACATTTCGGACAACCGGATAGCGCATATATTTATTACGCCGAAATGTCGGATATTTACGAAGATGTTTTGAGATATAAAAATTCTGAATTTTATTTTGACGAAAACAAATTAATCGGTTTTGATTTACACGATACTTTATTTTTTCTGCAAATAGACGATGTCAAAATTAAAATCGGAGATGTTGAAAATTGCGGTAAAGATTCTGTTTATCGAAAAAAAATTCAAAATTCCGATGAATACTTGATGTTTATTATTAAAAACAATAAAATGTCGCAAATCCACACATGGTTTTAAATTTAAATCGTTTTTTTTAATTCTCTCATTACCAAATTCATTTACTATTTTTGCAAAAATTTGTAAACTTATGATGGGCAATAAAAAAATTGCAGTTGATTTTGACGGAACTATCGTTGATGATGCTTATCCCGGAATCGGGAAACCTAAAACTTTTGTTTTTGAAACCCTTAAAAAGCTTCAATCCGAAGGTTATCGTTTGATACTCTGGACATATCGACACGGGAAAACTTTGCAGGAAGCCGTAGAATATTGCCGTAAAAACGGTGTGGAATTTTATGCCGTAAATTCCAGTTTTGAAGGTGAAGTTTTTGATTCCGAAACACAATCTCGGAAAATAGATGCCGATTGGTTTATAGACGATAGAAATCTCGGCGGTTTTCCCGGCTGGGGCGAAATCTACAATATCATCAGCGAAAACATCGAATTTCGCTTGGAAGGAAAAGAAGTTCTGCCATATTCCAAATTAAAAAAAGAAAAGAAAAAAGGATTGTTTTGGTAAGGCATCGGTGTAGCAGTTTGGTAATTTTGTCAGGGATTAATTTAGAATTTTAATTTTTTTAATACGTTAATACCCCCGACATTTTACATTAATACAAAAAGAATGAAAACACGCTCTTTTTTGTCGAGAATAAATATCTGGTTCATCTATGTTCTGTTCACGGCTATTGTGGCGGCGGCAACGCTGTATTCGTTTTTTTTGATTCAAGAACTCAGAAACCGAGAAGCAAAACGCATCGAAGTTTTTGCAAAAGCCATGAAAATTCAGCAAACAAACAGGCAAATTCATTCGGACACACAAGATTTAATTTTAACCATTCTCAAAGAAAACGACCAACTTCCGGTAATTCTGACGGATAAAAATAAAAAACCTTTGCTTTGGGAAGGCTCTTTCCGAAATATTCCCGATGAAATCATAAAGAATCCCGAAAAATTGGAAAATTTCATCGCCAAAATGGAAAGCAACTACGAGCCGTTTGAAATAGAAATCGCACAAGGCGAGAAACAATTGGTGTTCTACGACAACTCCCAACTTTTGAACAATCTCCGCTATTTTCCGTATTATTTGGCGGCTTTCATTTTGCTGTATTTATGGTTTTCAATTTGGTTTATGCGAACCATCAAAAAAACAGACGAAGGTTTTCTGTGGGCAGGTTTAGCGAAAGAAACCGCACATCAAATCGGAACACCGCTTTCTTCGATGATCGGCTGGATTGAAATTATGAAAATGGAAAATCCCGAATTGGCGGGCGTTCACGAAATCGAAAAAGATATTACGCGGCTGAAAACCATTTCCGAACGTTTCTCGAAAATCGGTTCTGTTTCTGAATTAAATGATTTTGATATTAATGAAACCATTCGACAAAATTTCGATTATCTGAAACCGAGAATTTCCACAAAAGTGAATTTCACCCTAAAACTTCCGAACAAAAAAATCCTGATTCCACACAACAAAATCCTAATGAGTTGGGTGATTGAAAACCTCGTGAAAAACGCCGTAGATGCGATGAAAGGAATGGGAAATCTGGAAATTTCACTTTACGAAAGACATAAAAATACCATTATTGATTTCAAAGATACCGGCTGCGGAATGACGAAAAAACAGGCTCTAAACGCTTTCAAACCCGGATATTCCACAAAAAAACGAGGTTGGGGTTTGGGTTTGAGTTTGGCAAAACGCGTCATCAAAGAATATCACAGCGGCGACATCCGAATTGCGCAAACCGAAGTAAGCAAAGGAAGTATTTTTAGAATTGTGATGCGGGCTACATGATATTTATCATGTCCTTTTCATTAAAATTAATTTTCGGAAATGTATCGAGGAATTAATTTCAAAAAAAATATTTTGGCAGTTATCGAAAAATGTTCTATTTTTGCAAACCGTTAATCAACCTCTGACGAAAGCCGTGAATGTTGTTTAGCTTCAACAGATTTTTATTTAAAGCAATGGATTTATTAAAGTACGTTCAGGACAAATACATTCCTAAAAAAGAATTTCCTGAATTTAAAGCCGGTGATACAATTACCGTGTATTACGAAATTCGAGAAGGCAACAAAACCAGAACACAGTTTTTCAAAGGCGTGGTAATTCAAGTTCGGGGAACCGGTGCTACCAAAACTTTTACCATCAGAAAAATGAGCGGAGATATCGGTGTAGAAAGAGTTTTTCCAATCAATATGCCGGCGCTTCAAAAAATTGAAGTGGACAGAAGAGGTAAAGTACGCAGAGCAAGAATTTACTATTTCCGAAATCTTAGAGGCAAGAAGGCGAGAATTAAAGACGCAACTTTTAAAAAGTAATTTTTAGAAAAGATATGTGAATTGCGGTTCAAACATGATTTAAGCCGCAATTTTTATTTTTCTAAAATCCATTTTTTTGACAATCAAAAACTTTTTTCCGATATTTTTTGTTTCAGACTACTAAAAAAACTATTTTTGCAAACCTGAATTTAGAGAGGTGTCCGAGTGGTTGAAGGAGCTACCCTGGAAAGGTAGTATACGGGTAACTGTATCGAGGGTTCGAATCCCTTCCTCTCTGCTTTATTAATGCACTGATTACCAATGATTTATTAAAGTTTCCGCCGATTTTCATATTTAAAAATTTTGAATTAAGTCTTCAATTATTATTAATCACCAGCACGATTTCACCTTTTAAAGTTTTACTTTTGGAAAATTCTATTAAATCTCCAATAGTTCCGCGTTTGGTTTCTTCAAACTTTTTGGAGATTTCACGGCTCAAACTTACTTTGGTTTCCTCGCCGAAATATTCTTTTATTTGCTCCAATGTCGTATTGATTTTGTGTGGACTTTCGTATAAAACAATGGTTTTCTTTTCCTGAACCAACTGTTTCAATTTGGTTTGTCGCCCTTTTTTTTGCGGAAGAAATCCGGCGAAATAGAAATCGTGATTCGGCAGTCCGGAAACCACGAGTGCGGGAACGAAAGCGGTAGCACCCGGAAGACAAATCATTTCCAGATTTTTTTCAGCACAGGCTTTTGCCAAAAGATAGCCAGGGTCTGAAATACCCGGAGTTCCGGCATCAGTGATGAAAGCGATGTTTTTTCCGCTTTCCAAATCGCTGATGATTTTTTCCGTCACCTGATGTTCGTTGTGCTGATGATAAGATTTCAGCGGTTTGGAAATTTCAAAATGTTTAAGCAAAACACCCGAAGTCCGTGTGTCTTCGCAAAGAATATAATCCGCATCTTTCAGAATTTTTATCGCTCTGAACGTTATATCTTCCAAGTTTCCAATCGGGGTCGGGACGAAGTATAGCATTTTAAATAGGGATTCAAGGTTTGGATTTCGGAGTGCAAATTAAGATTTTTTGAGTTATCCATTTATATTCTGTTGTCCGAAAAGTATAATATTTGTCAGTCGTCCAAAAATTAATGCGACCTATTTGGTCATAAGTTTTGTATTTGCCGTAGTCTGTCTAATGTGTGTTTGTGGATTAAATTTGGAATAAATGCTGTGAAATTAATCCTAAAACCTGACCAAGTAGCGGTTTATTTGTATTTTTAAAACAACTTCCGGATGGGTGTGAGTTTTGAATATTATATTTTACCTAACTTTGCTCCCTCAAATTTTTTGAAAATGAAAAAATTGATTTCACTTTTTATCAGCGCAAGTTTTATCTCCTTAAACGCACAAATTCCCACAGGATATTACAACGGAACGGAAAATTTAACCGGATATGCTTTGAAAACAAAATTGTCTCAAATCATTTCTGCGGGCTACATTCAACATTCTTACGGCGAGTTGGACGGCTTGCATCCGCTCACAGACAAGGATAATTATTATGAAAACGACCAATCCGTTTTGGATGTTTATTCCGAAAATCCGAACGGAACCGATCCTTACACTTATATTTTTAATCAGCAAGAATGTGGAGACTACGACAGTGAAGGCGATTGCTACAACAAAGAACACACCGTTCCACAAAGTCTGTTCGACCAACAATTGCCGATGAGAACGGATCTTCACCACATTTTGCCGACCGACGGTTTTGTAAACGGAATGCGGGATAATTTCCCTTTCGGAAAAGTGAACAATCCTACGAAAACTTCGATGAACGGCTCAAAAGTGGGAAACAATTCTTCTCCCGGATTTTCGGGAACCGTGTTTGAACCGATTAACGAATTTAAAGGCGATATCGCAAGAGGTTTGCTGTATTTCGTAACGAGATATGAAAATCAACTTTCGGGTTTTGAAGATGGAAATATTCTAAATCCGGGAAATAAAAATCAAGGTTTGACGGATTGGGAACTGGATTTGCTTTTGCTTTGGCATCAAACGGATCCGCCGTCTGCAAGAGAAATCGACAGAAATAATGCGATTTATTATCAAATTCAAAACAACAGAAATCCATACATCGATCATCCGGAATGGGTTTATGAAATTTGGGGATTTTCTTCGATGGCAACGCAAGAAACCGATTTTTCCGAAAGTCTGAAAATCTATCCGAATCCTGTGAAAGGAAACACGATTTCCGTAGAAGGAAAAAATTTGAACCGATTTGATAAAGCATTCATTTACAATTTAGTAGGTCAAAATGTTCAAACCATTGAAAATCCTTTTAAAAACGGAAATACCATTGTTTTGAAAAACTTGCCGAAAGGCGTTTACATTTTGAAAGTCGGCGAATTGAACGCTAAATTTATCGTGCAGTGATTTGGCGATTGGCGATTGGCTTTTTGCAAATGTCTGAACTATGATTGATTTGATT
This sequence comes from Flavobacteriaceae bacterium, assembly GCA_031277475.1. GTDB lineage: Bacteria > Bacteroidota > Bacteroidia > Flavobacteriales > Weeksellaceae > JAITMJ01. The sequence goes on along the minus strand of JAITMJ010000085.1, from coordinate 21,245 downwards.
TGTGTGATTGATTTGATTCTTATGATAAATGATAACCGTTGGTCACACTGAGCAATGTCATCCTGAGCCTGTCGAAGGGCTGTCGAAGTGTTGAATTTAGTTTCCCGATAAATCGGAACAAGTTATGGCTGATGGTCTCTTCCTGAAAAAAAAAAATGTAAATTTGAAAATCGCAATATCAAAACTATTATGGATTTGCAAACTCGTAAATTGAATGTGATAACGTTTCTCGCTCGTCTGCAAGATGAAATTTTTTTTGAAAAAATTGAAAATTATATCTTGAAAAAACAGGTTGATTTTAAAAACGAGATAAATTTCAGACCGTTTACCGTTGATGAATTGATTCATCGTGTTCAAAAATCCGAACAAGACTTGAAAGCCGGAAACTTCAAAACACAAGAAGAATTGGAGAAAATGTCTGTAAATTGGTGAGCAATGAAAATTATTTGGACAGATTTTGCGATTGAAAACTTGAAAGATATTTTTTATTACCACTCTGCGAATGTCGGCAAAAAAGTGGCACATAAAATTCGGAAGCAAATTCTTAAATCAACCGAACAACTTACAAACCATCCGGAATCCGGACAAATTGAACCTAACCTTGAAAACCTTAAACAAAATCACAGATATTTGGTAAGCGGAAACTACAAAGTGATTTATAAAATTGTTGATAATCAAATCATTATCGTCGATATATTTGATACGCGACAAAATCCCGAAAAAATTATACGAGAGAAATAAAGATTTTTATAAATGCTTTAAACTTTAAACCTTAAACTTTAAACCTTAATGAATAAAGAAGAATTCTACGCTTCATTAAAGGAAAAATTAGAAGCGGCTCACGATTTTCCGGAAAATTATCTTTTTAAATTCATCATTCCGAACGATCAATCGAAACTCACGGAAATCTACCGCGTTTTCGACGGACTGAAATACACGCTTTCCAACCGCGACAGCAAAAACGGGAAATACGTTTCCGTGAATGTGAACGCATTTGTGCTCGATGCCGACCAAGTGATAAAAATTTATCAGGAAGTCGCAAAAGTTGAAAAAGTTTTGATGCTTTAAAAAAGAATACCACTAAATAAAATAAGGATTATGAAGTTAAATTTTAAAATCTTTTCCAAATCTATTTTATTAAGTTTGTTCGCAATTTCCTATAATTCTCAGGATAAAAAACCGGATTTTAAACCCGAACAAAACATTATGAATGCAAAAAAATTAGAACAAATCACATTCGGTGGCGGCTGTTTTTGGTGTGTGGAAAGTTGTTTTAACATGTTGAAAGGCGTAGAAAGTGCCGTTTCCGGATATTCCGGCGGACATCAGGATTTTCCAACTTATCAGGAAGTTTGTACCGGAAAAACAGGACACGCGGAAGTGGTGCAGATTTCTTACAATCCGGAAATAATTTCATACGAACAACTGATGGACGTTTTCTCTTTTCTCCACGACCCGACCCAACTGAATCGACAAGGAAACGACATCGGAACGCAATACAGATCCATCATTTTCTATAAAAACGAAACCGAAAAAAAAGTAGCGGAAAAAGTCTTAAAGACTTTTGAAGCATCGGGAAAATGGAAAGGAAAATACGTTACCCAAATTGTGAAATTTAAAAAATTCTGGAAAGCGGAAGATTATCATCAAGGATACTACAATGAAAATCCTGCGCAGCCGTATTGTAGTGCCGTAGTCGCCCCGAAAATTCAAAAATTCAAAAAACATTACGGCGAATTGGGCTGGCTGAAATAATTTAAACTTTTTACACTTGAATCTTCAGCAGATTTTACTGTTTTCGCCATGTTTGGACGTAAAAATTCCGTATATTCGCAAACCTAAATTTTAAGATTACGATATCTTGATGAAGAAGTTTAATGAATATAAAACCTTGAACCTCACGCAGATTGCGGAAAATATGGTCGCCTTTTGGAGCGAACACGATACTTTTAAAAAATCTGTGGAACTGCGAAACGGACAGCCGGAATTTGTATTTTATGAAGGTCCGCCCTCCGCAAACGGACTTCCCGGAATCCACCATGTGATGTCCAGAGCAATTAAAGATATTTTTTGCAGATTTCAAACGCAAAACGGAAAGCAAGTTTTCCGAAAAGCCGGCTGGGACACACACGGACTTCCCATAGAATTGGGCGTGGAAAAAGAATTGGGAATTACAAAAGAAGACATCGGGAAAAAAATTTCCGTAGAAGATTACAACAAAGCCTGCAAAGAAGCGGTGATGCGCTACACCGGCGTTTGGAACAGCCTCACCGAAAAAATCGGATATTGGGTAGATTTGGAAAATCCGTACATCACCTACGAATCCAAATATATGGAAAGCGTTTGGTGGTTGCTGAAACAACTTTACAATAAAAATTTGTTGTACAAAGGCTACACCATTCAGCCGTATTCGCCGAAAGCCGGAACCGGACTTTCATCCCACGAACTGAATCAGCCCGGAACTTACCGCGATGTGTCGGATACCACTGTGGTTGCGCAATTTAAAATAAAAAGCCCCCGTCCCCAAAGGGGAGAAAATCCTACAAATAAAACGGAAATTTTTGAAAATAAATTTTTGAACGCCATCAACTCCCCTCCTTTGGAGGGGTCGGGGGAGGATTTCTACTTCCTTGCTTGGACAACCACACCTTGGACTTTGCCTTCCAATACGGCTTTGGCTGTTGGGAAAAACATTGATTATGTTTTGGTTAAGACGTTTAATCAATACACTTTTAAAAGTATAAATGTGGTTTTGGCGAAGGATTTATTGGATAAAAATTTCGGTAAAAAATATTTTGAAGGAAGCGATGAAGATTTCATTAACTATAAAACCGAAGATAAAAACATTCCCTATAAAATTTTAGCAGAATTTAAAGGTGCTGATTTAGTCGGAACCGAATATGAGCAACTTGTTCCATGGTTTTTGCCCGCCGAAAATCCCCAAAATGCGTTTCGTGTGATTGCCGGAGATTTTGTAACCACGGAAGACGGAACCGGAATCGTGCACATTGCGCCGACTTTCGGGGCTGATGATGCGAGAGTGGCGAAAGAAAACGAAATCTCGCCGATGCTCATCAAAGATGAAAATGGAAACCTCGTTCCGCTCGTGGATTTGCAGGGAAAATTTGTGAAAGGCGAAAAAGTACCCGAAATTTTTAGCGGAAAATACATTAAAAACGAATATTATGAAGACGAAACTGCGCCCGAAAAATCTTGGGATGTGGAACTTTCGATTTTATTAAAGACTGAAAATAAAGCATTTAAAGTAGAAAAATACGTCCATTCCTATCCGCATTGTTGGCGAACCGACAAACCGATTTTGTATTATCCGCTCGATTCATGGTTTGTGAAAATGACGGCTGTGAAAGACCGTTTGGTGAAACTAAACCAAGAAATCAATTGGAAACCAAAGGCAACCGGCGAAGGCAGATTTGCAAATTGGCTCGAAAATGTGAACGATTGGAATCTTTCGCGATCTCGATATTGGGGAATCCCGCTTCCAATCTGGCGAACGGAAGATTTGAAGGAAGAAAAAATCATCGGTTCGGTGGAAGAATTGTATCGCGAAATCGAAAAATCCATAGAAACCGGAACGATGTCCGAAAATCCTTTTAAACGATTTGAAATCGGAAATATGTCCGATGAAAACTACGCTTTGGTGGATTTGCATAAAAATATCGCCGATAAAATCGTACTCGTTTCCGATAGCGGAAAACCGATGAAACGCGAAACCGATTTGATAGACGTTTGGTTTGATTCCGGAGCGATGCCTTACGCACAATTTCATTATCCATTTGAAAATCAAAAACTTATAGACGAAAGAAAAGCATTTCCGGCAGATTTTATTGCCGAAGGTGTCGATCAAACTCGCGGCTGGTTCTACACGCTTCACGCGATTGCAACCGCAGTTTTCGATTCTGTGGCTTATAAAAACGTGGTTTCCAATGGTTTAGTTTTAGACAAAAACGGACAAAAAATGTCTAAACGTTTGGGAAATGCCGTAGATCCGTTTGAAACGCTTTCGGTTTACGGTCCCGATGCCACGCGCTGGTATATGATTTCCAACGCCAATCCTTGGGAAAATTTAAAATTTGACATCGAAGGCATTGACGAAGTTCGCAGGAAATTTTTCGGAACGCTCTACAATACTTATTCGTTTTTTGCGCTTTATGCCAATGTGGATGGTTTTAAATACGAAGAAAAAAATGTGGAAAACCGACCGGAAATTGACCGCTGGATTCTGTCTGAACTGAATCTTTTAATTAAAGAAACCAAAGCGAATTACGAAGATTATGAACCTACAAAAGTGGCGCGAGCCGTAAATATTTTTGTGAACGACAATCTGAGTAATTGGTATGTAAGGCTTTGCAGAAGGCGTTTTTGGAAAAGCAATTATACGGAAGATAAAATTTCGGCGTATCAAACGCTTTACATTTGCCTCGAAACCGTTGCCAAAATTTCAGCGCCGATTGCTCCGTTTTTTATGGATCAATTGTTTCAAGACTTAAATTCTTTGACGCAAAAAGAAACCGCAAATTCTGTTCATTTAACCGATTTTCCAAAAGCAGACGAAAGTTTAATCGACACCGATTTGGTGGAAAAAACGCATCTCGCACAGCAAATTTCATCGATGGTTTTTTCGTTGAGGAAAAAAGAAAATATAAAAGTTCGTCAGCCACTTCAAAAAGTGATGATTCCTGTTTTGGATAAAAAAACCGAGCAGCAAATTTTGGCGGTTTCCGAACTCATAAAACAAGAAGTGAACGTGAAAGATTTGCAATTAATCAACGCTGAAGAAGCGGCGCATTTGATTGTAAAACAGATAAAACCGAATTTTAAAACCCTCGGTCCGAAACTCGGAAAAGATATGAAAACCGTGGCAAATGAAATTCAAAATTTCAGTTCCGAAAAAATTGCCGAATTGGAAAAAGAGGGAAAAATAAACGTTTCCGGCTACGAAATCACGACCGACGACGTGGAAATTTTCACGAAAGATATTCCGGGATGGACGGTGGCGAGCGACGGAAAACAAACCGTTGCTTTGGATTTGACGATTACCGCCGAACTGAAATCCGAAGGACGTGCGCGGGAATTCATCAACCGAATCCAGAATTTGCGTAAGGAAAAAGATTTTGAACTCACCGACAGAATTTCGATTCAATTGGAAGAACATTGTCCGTTCAAGCAGGATTTTATCGCCAATGAAACCTATATTTCCACAGAAGTATTGTCGGATAAAATAGAATTTGCAAACCTACTGCCGATTTTTGATGAGATTGAAATTGATGAAGAGAAGTTTAAAGTTTTTATAAAAAAATTGATCTATCCCTTTACTAATATTCATTGATAGATATTTTCTTTTCGTCTTTATTGAAAAAATCATTGATTTGCCTTTGTGAAACTTTAAAAAAATTATTTTCATTGTTATAAATCATTGCGTTCGTTGCGTTTTAAACATTTTTTTTACACTAAGCACGCAAAAGGTTTTTTAATTTTTTATCCTTTTTCGGGTTTCGCAAAGATTCATCTTTTATGAATTGCAAAAAATACAAAGCGACTATACTATATTGTAAAAGGGATAGATCAATAAAAAAATTAAATTTTGTGAATTAATTTTCTTATGAGTTTAAATTTGAAAATTCCGGATGATAAGATTGTAATTTTTCTGAGGTGAAACAGGAGGCTGTCTCGAAAGCACGCAAATAACACAGACTTTGAAGATTTATACAGATAAAAGAAAATATCATTTTCGTGAATATTCTCTAAATTTGCCATAATTTATATGAACGAAGTTATAATTTTAGGAATCGAATCTTCTTGTGACGATACTTCTGTTGCCGTAATCAAAGGTAATAAAATTCTTTCTAACATCGCCGCCAATCAGGAAATCCACAACGAATACGGCGGCGTGGTTCCGGAATTGGCTTCGCGTGCGCATCAACTGAACATAGTTCCCACGATTGAAAAAACGATTTCCGAAGCAAAAATACTGCAAAAAGATATTTCCGCAATCGGTTTTACGAGCGGTCCCGGACTTTTGGGTTCGCTGCTCGTCGGGACTTCTTTTGCGAAATCTTTGGCGATGAGTTTGAACGTTCCGCTGATTGAAGTCAATCATCTTCAAGCGCATATTTTGGCGCATTTCATTGAGGATGCGAATCCGCAGCCGCCGAAATTTCCGTTTTTGTGCCTCACGGTTTCCGGCGGACACACGATGATAGTTTTGGTGAACGATTATTTCGATATGAAAATTCTCGGAAAAACCATTGACGATGCTGCCGGAGAAGCGTTTGACAAAATCGGGAAAATTCTAAATTTGGATTATCCCGCCGGTGCCATTATTGATAAATTGGCAAAAAACGGAAACGAAAATGCGTTTAAATTCAGCAAACCGAAAGTGGCGGATTACGATTATTCGTTCAGCGGAATTAAAACTTCGGTGCTTTATTTTATTCAAAAAGAAACCAAAAAAAATCCGAATTTCATTAAAGAAAATTTGAACGATTTGGCGGCTTCGGTTCAGAAAACCATTGTAGATGTTTTAATGGAAAAATTAGAAAAAGCCGCGAAAGAATTAAAAATCAATGAGATAGCGATTTCCGGCGGCGTTTCTGCAAATTCCAAACTTCGGGAAGCGATGATGCAAAACCACGAAAAACTCGGATGGAACATTTTCATCCCAAAATTTGAATACACCACCGACAACGCCGCAATGATTGCGATGACCGCCAAATTGAAATTCGACAGAAAAGAATTTTCGGATTTGCAGGTGAAAGCGAGAGCGAGAGTGGAGGGAGTTTAGCAGATGATGTTATTTGTCTATATTTACCGCAAAATTAATTGAAAAACAACGTTGATTTCACCAAAAAAAATTGCCGAACATTTAAAAACTTTACTCTCCGATTTTCGGAAAAAAAAGTTTCTGCTGGCAACGAGCGGCGGCGCAGATTCTATGGTTTTGATGAATCTTTTTCATACTTTGAATTTAAAATTTCAAGCGGCGCACGTCAATTACAAACTTCGAGGCGAGGATTCTGAAAACGACCAAAAATTAGTGACAGAATTTTGCAAAAAAAACAACATAAAAGTTCATTTTTATGAAGTTTCCAAAGATGAAAAACCCAAAAATTCCATTCAGATTTGGGCGAGAAATTTGCGTTATGATTTCTTTAAAAACATTCTCGAAAAAGAAAATTTAGATGTTTTGGCAACGGCTCATCACCTGAACGACGAGTTGGAAACTTTTCTCATCAATCTTTCGCGAGGCAGTGGAATCCGTGGCTTGAGCGGTATTCCCGAAAATGAAAATCGAATTTTGAGACCGCTTCTAAACTTTACAAAAAAAGAAATCTACGATTTTGCAAAACTTCACAACATCAAATTTCGTGAGGATATTTCTAACCAAAAAAATGATTATCTGCGAAACAAAATTCGCAACGAAATCATCCCAAAATTGGAAGAAACCACGCCGGATTTTCTGAAAAATTTTAAAAAAAGCCTGAACCTTCTTTCGCAAACCAAAGATTTTACCAATGAAAAAACAGATGAAATTTTCCGAAAAATATCGAAGAAAAAAAATCGTACTTTTTTCATTAATAAAGAAAAATTTTCCAAAGAATCGGATTTTGTAAAATATGAAATTCTGAGGAAATTCGGGTTTTGCAGCCCAACGGAAATCCCCAAAATATTCGTTGCAAAAACGGGAAGTTTGTTTTATTCCGAAAATTTTGTTTTGAATGTGGACAGAACCTTCATCATCATTGCCGAAAAAGAAAAAACGCAAGATGAAGAAATCATCATTTCTGAATCTTTTGATCACGCAAAAAACATTATAGATTTGAATCTTTCGGAATTTATAAAATTGGAGACTAAAAATCACAAAAAAGAAATCTGGAAATACGACCTCGACAAACTGACTTTCCCGCTCAAACTCCGCCCCAAAAAAGAAGGAGACACTTTCTTTCCCACAGGAATGAAAGGCAAAAAGAAAGTTTCCAAATTTTTTAAAGATGAAAAATTATCTGTTTTAGCAAAGCAAAAGACATGGATTTTGTGCACCGGAAACGATGAAATCCTCGGAATTGTTCCGCATCGGCAAGACCGCAAATTTTCCGCAAACACGGAAACAGAAAAGGTTTTGAGAATAATATCGTAAAAATCGAGAGATACTTTTACAAGAAAAAAATAAAAAAAACTTAGTGCCGGATTTGGAGTCGTCTGTCCTTACCTAATTCCCTATCTTTGCAAAAAAATTCCGGAAAACCAAAAATGACAAAAAGCGGAAAAATAGAACTGATGTTTTTTCGCAAGTTTTATTTATCTTTGATAACTATAATTTTAAAAAAAATAATATGAAAAAATCTCTATCTTTTATGGTGTTATTATTGTTTGTCGCTCAATTTCATGCGCAGCAATATATTCCCTTGTTGCAAGAGGGAAATCAATGGTACGAATATCACGAAGATTATACTCCGGACGGATACGGTCCGGTTTATGAAATGGTGGTTTTTATAAATGGAACTGAAGAAAAAAACGGAATACTGTACAAAAAACTTTTCTCCAATATTTATTGCACAGCCGGAGATCGTACTTTTCCATGCAATCCGGTAACCAATCCCGATGTGTTTTACAAATTGGTGCGAGAAAATATTGACGAAAAAAAAGTATATTACTACGACGAAGAAACGAATTCAGACGTTTTACTGTATGATTTTTCACTCGATGCAGGAGATCATCATCCTGAAAATTTTCCGTTTTACGATAATAATTCACCCTATTATGATTTGATAATCAGTAATGTTGTGCAAGGTCATGTTTTTGACAGAGATGTTAAAACTTTTACGATGTACGATAATAACAAGGTTAACATTTATGAAGGAATAGGTTCCAATACAGGATTATTGCACAGACCCGGACTTCCGATTTTTGAAGGAGGAAATTGGTTGATCTGTTTTGAAAATGTTGAGTCGGGAAAATCTTGTAACAGCGAGTTTCACTTATTGGCAACCTCCGAAAGTCAATTTAATAAAGACCTCATCTTGTATTATTCAAAATCCAATCATACTTTGGGCGTTAAAGGTGATTCTTCGCATTACTACACCATTCGATTTTTCGATGCCGGCGGAAGATTTTTAGAAACTATTAAAGCCAAAGGAAATCAAAATTTCACACTCGAAAGCGGTGCAAACGGAATTCTTTTCTATACGATTTCAGACGAAAAAACAGTAGGAAAAGGGAAAATAATTCTACCATAAAAGTGAAAACCCGAAAATGACAAAAAGCGGAAAAATAGAACTGATGTCGCCGGCGGGCGATTTTTCTTCGTTGCAAGCGGCGTTGGACAATGGCGCGGATTCCGTGTATTTCGGTGTGGAACAACTGAATATGAGAGCACGCGCTTCCATAAATTTTACAATGGACGATTTGCCGGAAATCTCCCGAAGATGCAAAGAAAAAGGCGTGCGAACTTATCTTACGCTGAACACGATAATTTACGACCACGATTTATCCGTCATCAAAACACTTTTGGATAAAGCAAAATCGGCGGAACTTACGGCGGTAATCGCGATGGATCAAGCGGTAATCGCGTATGCAAGACAAATCGGGATGGAAGTTCATATTTCCACACAAATCAATATTACCAATATCGAAACCGTGAAATTCTACGCACTTTTCGCCGATACAATGGTGATGAGCCGCGAACTTTCCATCAATCAAATTAAAAAAATCTGTCGCCAAATCGAAAAAGAACAAATCAAAGGACCGTCCGGAAATTTGGTGGAAGTGGAAATCTTCGGACACGGCGCTTTGTGTATGGCGGTTTCCGGAAAATGCTATTTGAGTTTACATTCTCATAATTCCTCCGCAAACAGAGGTGCTTGCAAGCAAAATTGCCGAAAAAAATATACGGTTATCGATCAGGAATCCGGCTTTGAAATCGAGTTGGACAACGAATATATGATGTCGCCGAAAGATTTGTGTACCATCGGATTTTTAAATGAAATCGCAGACGCGGGCGTGAAAGTTTTGAAAATCGAAGGACGCGGGCGGGCACCGGAATATGTGGCTACCGTTACAAAATGCTATCGCGAAGCGATTGATTCCATCTCAAACGGAACTTTCTCGCAAGAAAAAGTAAACGAATGGATGAAACTTTTGGAAAACGTTTACAACAGAGGATTTTGGAGCGGATATTATCTCGGTCAAGAATTGGGAGAATGGTCGCCGAATCCGGGCTCCAACGCTACGCAAAAGAAAATCTACATCGGAAAAGGAAGGCATTTTTATCCGAAATCCAACATTGCGGAATTTTTAATCGAGGCTTATGATTTGGCACTCGGCGATAAAATTTTAATTCAAGGACCAACCACCGGATCGCAAGAAATGGTGATGGAACAAATGATGATTGACGAAAAACCCGAAGCCAAAAAAGCCTCAAAATCCGATGTCATCACTTTCAAAACCGATTTCCGAGTCCGCCCGAGCGATAAATTATACAAAATTGTGTAAGCGTGAGGTTAGAGGCTTTGACTTCGCTCAGATTGACAAAACAAATACTAAAAAAATATGACCGACAAAAAAACAAATCCAAAGGATGAGTTGATTCCTTTGAAAAAAATAAATTCTATCCCGAATTTAATTCAGGATAATTCAGGAAAAGAGGCAAAAGTCAAAAGTCGGCAATCGTTCGCCAAAACAATTGGTTTGACCGGCGGAATCGGTTCAGGAAAAACTACAGTTGCCCAAGTGATTGAAAAAATGGGATTTCCCGTTTATTATTCGGATGTTCGTGCAAAAGAAATTGTGAACGAGGATAAAGTTTTGAAAGAAAAAATAAAAATGCTTCTCGGAAATACGGCTTACGATGAAAACGGTTTTTACGACAGAAAATTCGTCGCTGAAAAAGTTTTTAATAATAGTAATCTTTTGCAAAACCTCAACACATTGATTCATCCCGCCGTGAAAACCGATTTTGAAAATTGGGTGAAAAATCAAAATTCCGATTTTGTTTTCAAAGAAACCGCACTTTTGTTTGAACTGAATTTAAACGAAACCTGCTACAAATCTATCCTCGTTACCGCCGATGACAGATTGCGTATAAAACGTGTGATGGACAGAGACGGAAAAACCTATCGCGAAATTGAAAATATTATGCAAAAACAAATGTCCGAAAAAGCAAAATGCAAACTCGCAGATTTTATCATTTACAACAATTCCACTTTGGAAAATCTAAAAGTTGAGATCGAAAAAATGCTTGCGGCATTGATTCAAAATAAATCCAAGTTCTAATACTTTGACAAAGTCTTAAATTCGGAAAAAATCAAAATTATATCTTTGCAATGTTATTACAAACAAACTCAAAAACAAAAAAAATAAGTTTCCGCTTGATCATAAAAAATAAATTAAAAAGATGAAAGAGAGAATCATTATTGTTCTTTCGGTTTTGGTATTGTTACTGTCCGGATATTTACTTTGGGACAGTTTTACCGAGGGAATGTCTAAAGCCGAAATACAAACCGAACTGAACGATTTGAAGTCGGAATACGAATTTCTGCAAAAAGATTTGGAATACAACATTAATTCTTTGAATCTCAACAACAAGATATTTCTTGCACAGAAGCAAAAAATCGAGACCATTTTGAAGAAAAATAAAATTACGGAAGCCGAACTTGAAGAAGCGAAACGATTGATGAAAGATATTTCCAAAAGCATGATTGAAGAATATCAAAAAAGGGTGGATCATCTTCAAGAGGAAAAACAAAAACTTTTGGACGAAGATGCCGAAACGGAAAATCTGCTGAAAGAATTGAACGAAAAAATCGCCGAATTGGAGCGTTCCAGAAAAGATATCAACATACGATATATTCAAGAAAAAAGCGAATCCGACCGAAAAACCGAATTGCTGAGCTACGCTTCCAGTCTCACACTTTCCGAATTTGATTTGCAAGGCGTGAAAGTGCGAAACAGCGGCAAAGAAGTGGAAACCGACAAAGCCTCGCGGATTGATAGGATAAAAGTGAGTTTCACGGTGAATGAAAATCAAATTGCAGAAACCGGAAAAAAGGAACTTTACATCATTGTTCGCCAGCCGGACGGAAGTGTTTGCGCGTTTCAAAATGCCACAACCGGAAGTTTTGTTTCGGGAAATCAGAAATACAATTATTCCGATAAATTGATTTTGGATTATGTGAAAGGCGAAGAAAAAAAGGTAGAACTCGAATGGAACGGCGAAGACTTTCAACGCGGCGACTACGTTTTGGAGGTTTATGAAAACAACCAAAAGAAAGTTTCAAAAATCGGCGGAGCCGTGAAAAAATTGGAATAGGCTTTTGGCTTTTGGTTTTTTGAACTTTAAATTTTAAAAAAACTTTCACCCCGAAACTCGAATCTCGCACCTCGAATCTCGAATCTAATTAAAAATCCACCTTTTTTTCACGGAATAATTTAGGATAGAAACCAAAACAATGGCGGATATTTTACTCATCATTTCCGGACTGAAAACAAAGAATCCCAAATCCAAATTATCTTTAAAAACACCGTTGAAAAACACTTGGAAAAATGTCAAACTCATAACGGTAGAAACTATGGAAATGCCTATGAAATAAGTAAACTCGCGTTTTTTAGAATGTTTTCCCCGCTCAAAAACAAACCAAATACTGAAAAAATAATTGGAAATAATTCCGCAGGAAGTTGAGAAAATATTACTCAATGGAAAATGGATGCCGTGAAAATCCGGTTCGCCGGAGAAAATTTTCGGAATATAAACGCTGAACAATTTAAAAAAACCGATTTCCAAAACCGCACTCAATCCACCTGCAATCACAAAAAACAAAACCTGTTTCTGCTTTAATAAAAGTTTTTTCATGCTGCAAATTTATGGATAATGTAAGAATTATATTAATTTAAAAATTGAAAAATGTAATTACAAAGCCGCAAAATTTTGTATTTCTCTCAGAAACTAAATCATGTTTAAAATCTATGCGGTTTCTTTTCATTAGAAATATCCACAATATGGCATCATTTTCATGAAGTTTTAATGCGTTTAGCGATCTATCGGGAAAGTCTTTTTTCTTTAGTAAATTTGCCTTGTTTTTAAAATGATGCACAAAGCAGGATTTGTAAATATCGTAGGAAAACCGAACGCGGGAAAATCTACACTCCTCAACGAATTGATGGGTGAGAAATTAGCGATTGTAACTCAAAAAGCGCAAACCACAAGACACAGAATTTTCGGAATTCACAACGAAACCGATGTGCAAATCGTGTTTTCTGACACACCCGGAGTTTTGGAACCGAAATACGGACTTCAGGAAAAAATGATGGATTTTGTGAAAGATTCTTTGCAAGATGCCGATGTTTTTCTCTTCATTGTGGATATTACGGATACATCCGAACCGTCGGAATTTTTAATTCAAAAACTCAATAAAATTCCTGTTCCGGTACTTTTGCTTCTGAATAAAATTGATGAAACCAATCAGGAAATTTTGGAACAAAAAGTGGAGGAATGGCATCAGCGGATTCCGAAAGCGGAAATTCTCCCGATTTCTGCGCTGAATGCTTTTAATACAGATATTATTCTCCCGAAAATAAAATCTCTGCTTCCCGAAAATCCACCTTATTATGACAAAGATCAGTTCACCGATAAACCCGAAAGATTTTTCGTAAACGAAAGCATCCGCGAAAAAATTCTTCTGAATTTCGACCAAGAAATTCCGTATTCTGTGGAAGTGGCAACCGAACAATTCAAAGAAAAAGAAGGAATTATTTTCATAGATTCCATTATTTATGTTGAAAGAGATTCGCAGAAAGGCATTTTAATCGGACATAAAGGTGAGGCAATCAAAAAAGTCGGAACCGAAGCACGTTTAGATTTGGAAAAATTTTTTGGCAAGAAAATCCATCTCAATCTTTTTGTAAAAGTGAAAAAAGATTGGCGAAAAAATGAAAAAGATTTAAAAAATTTCGGGTATCAATAGAACCGTGTGTCAGATTTGAGAGAAAAATATGATAATTTGAAACAAGATATTGTTAAATTCCATCAAAACATTGTTGCTGATATTTAACGAATTATAAAAATTTATAGCCGTAAAAAAACTCGATTTTTTTAATCATCTTTTGAAAGAAAATCCAAAACGGAAAAATCTCCCAGAGAAATTTCTCGTGCCACGCCGTAATAATGCGCCGAACTGCCAATCATCGAGTTGGAAAGATTTCCGTGATCGATGACGGTTTTTTCTTGAATTAAAGAATTATCAATGTTGGAATTGATGATTTTGGTTCCATTTCCGAGAGAAACATAAGGTCCGATTTTGGAGTTCAGAATCATCACATTTTCGCCGATGAAACAGGGCGGAATAATCAGCGAATTTTGAATTTCGGAACTCTGCGGATATTTTGCAAATTCGTCTTTTTCGTACTCTAGAATTTTTCCGTTGGTTTCCACAGTTGCGTTTTTGTTTCCGCAATCCATCCAATCGTTCACTTTTCCGAGAGAAAATTTTGCGCCGTTTCTGCGAAGGTTTTCCAAAGCAGTAGTTAGTTGATATTCAGAACCTTCCTTAATATTATTTTCAATAATGTAGTTGATTTGTTCCATTAATTTTTCGGCAGATTTAAAATAATAAATCCCGATAATTGCCAAATCCGAAACAAATTCTTTGGGTTTTTCCACAAAATCGGTGATGAAACCGTAGTCGTCCAATTTCACAACGCCGAAAGCAGACGGATTTTCTACTTTTTTCACCCAAATCACGCCGTCCGAATTTTTATCCAATTCAAAATCTGCACGAAAAAGCGTATCTGCAAACGCAATCACAACATCGCCTTGCATGGATTTTTCCGCACATTTTATGGCGTGCGCCGTTCCAAGCGGTTCGTCTTGAGTGTAAATACTCGCTTTTGCGCCTAATTTTTCAGCAATTTGGATGAGAGATTCTTCCACTTCCGCACCGAAATCTCCGATGATGAAAGCAATTTCGTCTATATTTTCGTGGGCTACTTTCGCGATGTCTTCCACCAATCTTTGCACAATCGGTTTTCCGGCGATTGGAATCAGAGGTTTCGGAACCGTGAGCGTGTGCGGTCTCAAACGCGAACCGCGACCGGCCATTGGTACTATTATTTTCATAATTAAGAAATTTAAAAATTTTAAAGATTGAAATCCTGCGATGTCTGATTTTGACTGTAATTTCAAATTTCAAATCTCAAATTTACAAAAATTTAACTCGCTTTGCCAAAATTATCAATTTTAATTAAAATCCCCAACTTCTGTAACATTGGTTACCGTAAAACGATTTTCTTCCCTTTATTTTTGCCGAAATTTTTAGATAAAATGAAGCAAATACGGTTTTCGGTTTTAACATTAATTTTAACGTTAATGCTCGATGTAAAGTTGTTTTCACAGGAAATTGTGATGATTTCCAAAGCAGAACTCGAAACGAAATCTCTCGAAAACAATCTTCAAATAAAATTGGCAAACTCCGAAATTCGCCTCGCCGAAACGGAACTTTTGCAATCCCGAGCGATGTATCTTCCGAATGTGAACGCAACTTACACTTTCACCAATACCAATAATCCGTTGATGGCGTTCGGTTCCAAACTCAATCAGGAAAGAATCAGCGTGCAGGATTTCAATCCCGATAATCTCAACCATCCGAAAAGCATTTCCAATTTCGCAACAAAAGTGGAAATTCGGCAGCCGATTATCAATATGGATGCCGTTTATCTGAAAAAAGCGGGAAATGTGAAAGTGGATGTGATGAAAATAAAAGCGGAAAGAACCGAGGAATATGTTCGGTTTGAACTCAACAAAGCGTATATGATGCTGCAACTCGCCTATAAAATGCTGGAAACGCTGGAAAATGCGAAAGAAACTACACTTGCCAACAGAAAAGTAATCGAAAATTATTATCAAAACGGAATGATTCAAAAATCCGAAGTTTTGTATATAGATGTGAGAATCAGCGAAATAGAAAGTCAAATTCAAGTTGCGAAATCCAACATCAAAAATGCGTCGGATTTTCTTTATTTTCTGTTAGACGAAAATTCCGAAAACAAAATTCTAAAACCTGCCGAACCTTTGGAATACAGAGAAAATATGCCGGATTTTGATTCAAAATTAGATGAAAATCGGAAAGATTTGCAGGCTTACCAAAAATCTCTCGAAGCCTACGAATGGCTGATTAAATCTGAAAAATCCAAGTTTATTCCGACTTTAAATGCTTTCGGAAGTTTTGAAATGTACGACGAAAAAATAGCGAATTTCAATGCCAACGGATATTTTGCGGGAATCCAACTGTCGTGGAACGTGTTTGACGGATTGCGTTCGAAAAGCGAACAGCAAAAATATGCGGCGGAACTTTCAAAAACTCGCGCAGAAATCGAGCAATATTCAAAACAGAGCCGATTGGAACTCGGCAAAAGCGTCAATCAAATTTTGGATGCGGAAGCCAAAGTCGGTTTCACGAAACAGGCTTGGGAACAGAGCCAAGAAGCGTACAGAATCCGAAAAAATCGTTATGATCAAGGGTTGGAAAAATCGGCGGATTTGCTTTCTGCGGAAACTTTGATGTCTCAAAAAGAATTGGAATATCGGCAAGCCGTTTTTGAATACAACGTCGCGTGGGAATATAATGAGTTTTTGAAATGATGGAATATTATTTCATAATTAAAAAAAGCAGCCCAAAAGCCGTTTTATTTATTTTCATCGAATAAATTTCAATCTTTCTTTCAGCACTTTATTGGTGATATTTTTCATTTCGCTTTTATCATAAATGGCGAGTAAAAAAATTTGTTCATCCATAATTTTAACGCACGTAATAATTCTTCCTCCTCCGCTTTTTCCCTTCGCTTTACTTTTAATTTGTAAACGGATTTTATAACAATCTTTTCCCAAAGGTTCGCCCATATCAGGAGTTTCAAGCAATTGTTTTTCCAATTCTTTTAAATCCGATTTAAGAGAAACATATTTTTTGGAAAGTATTTTTACCTCTTTCAGAAAGAAAGGCGTAGGAACAATATCAAAGTTCATCGAGCATTTGTTTGAATGTTTTGGATGTTGCTTTCGCCTTTTTATGGTTATTTACAAAAGCAACGGAGGAATCCAATCCTATTAAAAACTCTTTTTCATTTTCGGTCAATTTTTTATCCTCGGATTTTTCAACGACTTCAACATATTCGCTAAATGCCGACAACAATTCCTTGATGAATGAAAGTTTTCGGGGATGTTTTATATTTAAAACCAATTGTTCCATGAATGCAAAAATAAGTATTAAAAAACAAATCGTAAACCTATAACTCGAAAAATTATTTTTGTTTTATGAACCTCGACAAGCATTGTAAAGCATAAATAAAGATAACAAAATTTGCAATCTCTCCAAAAAACGTCTTATTTAAGCAGGAATATATTATCCGATATTTTCCTGTTATGTAACATCTGTTACCGAAACTCCCATTTCTTCTCTATAGTTTTGCATCCGAAAAATTAACCTTTCGATTGACGAAGAAGCAAAAAAATAAAATTATTAGGACTTTTACCCCCTTCGGGGGAAATCCGAAGGATTCGCCGATTCCATTAAAAAAAAATAATAAAAATGAATGAGGCACAGGGGGCTTTAAAACAATTTTCAACAATGAAACAATACATTTATTCAACTTTTATTCTCGGCGCGGCATTGTTTGCAGGCTGTTCGCCGGATAAAGAAAAACAAATTCAAAATACTGACGTTCCGATTTCTGTGGCGGTTAATCAATCTTCAAACAGCGCAAGCGGAGATTATGCAACGGCAAGCGGAAAATTAGTTGCCAAAAATTCCGTAAATGTTTCCACGAGAATGATGGGCTACATCACGAATATGAACGTGGAGGTGGGACAAAATGTGCGCGCCGGACAACTTTTGGTGAGCATCAATGCGGCGGATATTCAAGCGAAGGAAGGTCAGGCAAACGCACAAATTGCCCAAGCGCAAGCGAATTTCAATATTGCGAAAAAAGATTACGAAAGATTTCAAAATCTTTACAAAAATCAAAGTGCTTCTCCGAAAGAATTAGACGATATGCAAGCCCGATACGAAATGGCTCAAGCGGTGTTGCAAGCGGCTCAACATACGAAAAACGAAGTGAATGCGCAATATCGCTACGCAAACGTAACCGCCCCGATTTCCGGAACCATCACCGCAAAATATGCACAACAGGGAGATTTGGCAAATCCCGGAATGCCGCTTTTTACGATAGAATCTCCGTCTTCTTTGCAAGCGCAAGTCCTCGTTTCCGAGCAAAATATCATCAACATAAAACAAGGAATGGAAGTGCAAATCGTTTTAAAATCTGTGGATAAAACCGTACTTGGAACCGTGTCGGAAATCAGTAAATCCGCTACCGATTCGGGCGGACAATATGTGGTGAAAATCAATATTGCCGAGACTTCGGGTTTGCTTCCGGGAATGTTTGTGAACGCTCAATTTCCTTTTAAAAACGCCACAAACGCCGAAAATTCCGGACAAAATGTGATGATTCCCAAATCTGCTTTGGTGGAAAACGGGCAATTAACCGGAATTTATGTGGTGAGTTCACAAAATACCGCCGTTTTAAGATGGATTAAAACAGGGAAAATTTTAGGCGATCAAGTGGAAGTATTGTCGGGTTTGAAACCGAATGAAACCTATATTTTATCGGCTTCGGGAAAGTTGTATAATGGAGTGAGGGTGAAGAAACAGCCTTAAAAACTATACTTTTTAGTGTCCTTAAAGGGGAGGGGAGATTCACTGGTTTAGATTTTTGTCTTGCTTTTTCATACGGTTTGTCTTGCATTTCATGTCTAAATAATACCTAAATTTGCACTTCCCGATTATGAATTTCGTTTTCAAAATAATTCTACTGATTTCCCGATTGCCCCTGAAAATTCAATATTTTTTTTCGGACATCGTTTTTTTTGTCAGTTACTACCTTATCCGCTACCGAAAAATGACGGTTCGTGAAAACCTTACCAAATCTTTTCCGGAAAAATCCAAACAGGAAATCAATAAAATCGAGAAACAATTTTACGGCAATTTTTCCGATTATCTCGTGGAAACCATCCGTTCTTTTACGATTTCTGCGCATGAATTAAAAGTTCGCGTTCAGCACATCAATCAGCAGGTTTTTCACGATGCGAAATCCGAAGGTAAAAACGTAATTTTGCTTGCCGGACATATTTTTAATTGGGAATGGTTCAATGCTTTGGCAACCGTGATTCCGCAGGAAAATTGCTACGCCGTTTACCGAAAAGTGAACAATAGTTTTTGGGAAGAAAAAATCCGAAATATTCGCAGCAGTTACGGAAATCACGCTTTGGAAGCCCGCGAAGTGGTTCGGCATATTTTCAGAAATCCGAACGATGGAAATTCCGCGTATATGTTTGTGGCAGACCAAACTCCCCATTTTACGGACATCACTTACGGTTTGAAATTCCTGAACCAGAAAACACCGGCTTTCATCGGCTACGATAAACTTGCGGTAAGAATGAATCTGGCATTTATTTTCTGCGAAATGAAAAAAGTGAAACGCGGATTCTATCAGGTGAATTACCACAGAATTTATCCCGAAAATGAAAAATTTTCAGAATATGAAGTGGTAAAAAAATTTCATAAATTGCTCGAAAATACCATTAATAAAAACCCCGACAATTACCTTTGGTCTCACCGAAAATGGAAATACCGCGATTCTGTGAAGATTTATGATGAGAGCGATTGAAAGATTTTCATAAATTTAAAGATTTGAGAGGATGAAAAGTCCCGCAGGGACGACAGGTGCATAACCGTAGGTGAAGCGTAGCGCAACCTACGGCAAAAATAGGACTTCCGCTTTAAGAGTCTGTTTAAATTTTAAAAACGCTTATAAATATTGTAAATCAGTTGGTTAATTAAATTATTTTTTGTAGTTTTATGGTTGTCAAATACTTATAAAGTTATGTATCACAAAAAAGATTTAATTAACCTAACTGAAAAACTTTGGCTAAATTCAGGATTTTTATTCAAATCGCCAAAATAGGGAGCGAAAACACGCGCTCGAAGAGATTTTAAATGCGATTGTATACATCGCTAAAACAGGCTGCCAATGGAGATTATTGCCCGGTGAGTTTCCAAAATGGCAATTGGTCTATTACTATTTTAAGCTATGGAAAAAGAATGGAACTTTTTGTGAAATTCTTGAAGAAGTCAGAGGTTTAACTCGAGAAAAGACGGGTAGAGATATCTCGCCAAGTGTTGGAATTATTGATAGTCAAAGTGTTAAATCATCTTCTTGTGGCGGGCAGAGCAGGGGAATTGACGGAAATAAAAAAATCAATGGTCGCAAACGCCACATCATCACAGATACGAATGGTTTGCTGCTTTCGGTCGTGGTTCACGTCGCTAATGAATATGATGGTAAAAAAGCCTTCGATGTGATTAAAACATTGAAAAACAGATTCTCAAGAATGCAAAAAATAGATGCAGACGGTGCTTACAGAGGTGATGAATTGGCAAAAAAAGTGAAAGAAGAATTGCGTTTTGATTTGGAAATATCACTTCGCAGTGATAAGGCAACTGATTTTAAACCGTTGCCGAAACGTTGGGTCATTGAAACACCTTTATCAAATAATTGATATACAAGTAAATATTGTACCGGATGTTCCATCTGACCGCTGAAAAAATAAAATATAAACAGCTGAAAGAAGTTTTGCGTGGCTGAACGGATTTCGCAGATTGGCAAAAGATTATGAAAAACTCACAAATACTTGCGAAACTTTCATTATCATTGCTTTTATCTGTTTGATGATTAAGAATTTGTGAATTTTAAACAGACTCTAAAAAAATAATATTCATCGTAACCCTTTTCCACTTTTTCCTTTCTTTCTCCTCTCCTTTGGAGGGGTCGGGGGGTGCCGATGATCCCAACCTCGTCATCGCGGAAATGAGCAATGAAATTCAATCGGTTCTGAAAATTTATGCCGAAAAAAGAACGCCGATAGAGGAAAGATTAAGGCAAATTAATGAAGAACTGCCTGTGGAAAAGGTGTTGGAAAGAAAAATAGATTTGCTGATAGAAAAAGACGCGCTGAAAAACGAACTGCAAAAAATCGCAGATTTGGAATACGGTGAAGTCAGCAAAATCCGCTATATCAAAGGCTTGCAAGTGCTGAAAATCCTCTACGAAAAAATCTTGAGTTTGGATCATCATTTTGCTACGGTTTACACGTTTGCGGAAATTAACAAAATTTCAAACCCAAA
>JAITMJ010000056.1 GCA_031277475.1 Flavobacteriaceae bacterium | reverse complement strand
TAATCCGGCTGTCTGTCTGCATCATTCCAATAGTGTTTTTCGTGGCTTGTTACTTTAAAGTTGGGGAATTTAGAGCCTTTGTCACAAAGGGCTTTCCCTTTTTGGATGACAAAGTGTTTGCCGTCGTGTTCGTTTGACATTTTTTTTTGTGTTTTTTGGTTAAACTTTAAATTCAGTGAAAAGTCTTTGAAATTAATATATCCTTTTGTAAAATATATTTTTTCATCGGTTTTTGTATTTATTTCTCTACAAATGTAATTTTTTTTTATTTTTTGTTTAAATTAATAAGAAAGCGGACCTACGAAGAATGAACTTCTAAAAGAAAAAGGACGATTGGTTTCTTGTACAAGACCTTTAATGGCAATACTTACTTCTTTCTTCATTCTTCTTCTTCCCGATTTTCCCAGATTATAGTCATTTACAGATACTTCCACATTCTCCAGCATCAACCTCTTTTCGTGCATTGCAATAGACCTTTTCACTGTTTCGGAGATGGTTTCTTTCAGGGTGTTATCACTTTTCATCAAGTCAAAATCTATTTCCCATATCTCCGTGCCATAGGTTTCATCAAATTTACATTCCCCGAAAGAAGTGGTTATCAAAAGAAATATATGCTGACGGATCGAAGCGTCCAAAGAAATCTTATCGGCATCTTTTTTTCCGATCAAACTTTCAAAATCGAAAGGTATTTTATAGTAGATTCCTTGCATTTTTTCTGTTTTTAAAGTATTTTATATATACACCACTCTTTTAATATTTCCTTTACTATCGTATTCAAAATTTTTAGGTACTTTTTTTCTTTTGATAATGTGAAGTTCCACTTTTGGAGTCAGTTTTAAAAATTTTTCGCGATAAAGAATATCTCCGATAAAACTTTTTCCGTTGCTTTTATCCACGATTATAAAGTATTGTTCTATATTTTCAGGTTTGCGAAATTCATTGATATCTCCTGCATAAAGTTGTATTTTTCGCCCGTTTCCATCCAATTCGTATATTAACACATCCTGCGATAATTTTCGATGTTTTGAAATGTCAAATTTTTCAATATCTTCCACTTTCGGTTCAAATGCAATACTGTCATAAAAATAGGACATCCTGTCAAATTTTTTGAACCCGAGAAACGATAGAAAACTTTTTTTCGTTTCGCTTTTTACGAAATTCAATGTATCTCTTGTAACTTGATATGCCTCTGTTTCATTGGTTTTATTGTCGGTTATGGTCAATTTATAGGTAGGAATTTCGATTTGTTTTTCCCCGATAACGAGATGAACATTTTCCACTTCCTGATCCGATATTACAAGGGTTATGGTATATTCTTTCAATCCGGAATCGGTTTTTGTAACATCGCCTTCCTCGCCGACTCCCGCATAAAACGGAGATCCGGGATTATTGGTCATTCCTAAATTGAGATCAAGTTCCGGAAATGGGTTCATAATCAATTAATTTTTTTCATCTTTCTTGGTGTTCTTTTTTACTTTCACCTCATTGGATTTTTTAATTTTATACTCCGACAGACACTCGATATAATGCTGAATATCGTGATTTTGTATATCGCTAATGCGGTGTTCATAATTTTTTTTATAGGTGTATATTTTAATCATAGAGATTTTATTCTCTCTGAACTTTTTAAGTTCTCTGTTCTTCATCTGTCGTGCGAAAAAAGAGTTACAGTTCAGCGGATATTCATTTTTCAGAGTAATGATTTCTCCCGATTCAAAATACACATCCACATTTTCATCTTGTCTTATACATACGTTGTCTATCAAAATTCTCATATACAGATATATTTTGCTTTTTCTTTTCCCGAACTGAAATGTGGTATATGAGAGTTTCTCATTGTTTATGCGCAACTCGATAGGTGGTGTGCTGGCAAACAAACGATAATCCATTTTTTGTTTGGTTTGGGTAATTCCGCAGTCAAAATGGGCAAATTCCAACGGTTCAGTTCCTTTTTCCTGAGCACTCGCCACTACTGAAATTAGCAATAGACAGAATAATATGATTTTTTTCGGTTTCATAGTATTTTATTATTGAGCTTGATACAACTGCCTGCACACTTCCAAATCCGTTTTTATTTTATTGTATTCTTCTTTTAAGGTCTTATTGATGGTACTTAAACTATCCATTAATGTTTGATTCCCTGAAAGTTGCTTTACTTGTTTTTTCATATCAATGAGATCTTTATACGTCATAATGGTATTGTTGTACATATTCTTATTTTTCAAAGTGTCTTTTGGGAGCTGATTATACATATCTGCCAAGATAGATAATGCGAGCTTTTCGTTGAAAAAATCATTCTGTTTCGGCATTCCGATGGAATCCACCGCCTGTTTTACTTTTTCCAACTGAAAGGAAAAATTGTTTTGAACTTCCATTTCTTTTTTCATTCTCGTGTTTTCCGCTTTCAATAGGCTGTTTTCTTTAAAAGGAAAGTAGGCATTGAAAAATACGGCAACCACCAAAACAGAAACCGTAATTAGAAAAAAAAGCACAAAAAACCAATAGGCACTTCTTCGTTGTTTTTTATTTAAGACTTCCATATATTTTAATTTTAGATTTATATATATTTTTTTACTTTGATATGTTTTTTACATTAATCGGCTAAAAAAGTCCGGCTTCGTTTCGCGTGAATAGCCATATCTTTCTCATCGGTATTTTCCGATACAAAGATACTTCCGTCTCGTTTTTTACCAATATAATCCAATCTGCTTAATACAGAGTATAAATCTTGTAGTGTTTTCATAAACTTCCGTATTTGAACGATAATGCTATCTATTTGATTATGATTGTATTCTACATTAATCGTGTCTGTGAAAATGTTTTCAAAATCTCCTTGACTGATGTTACACCATTCTGCAACGTAATTCAACAGTTCTTCTTTTCCCGCACCGGATCGGGCATCAATAAAGTTTTTCAATACTCTTGCTATTGCCACTACGGATAATAGCATTTCTGCGGGAGAAGAATGGGGATACAACCATCGAAATTTTGCGATTTCCATTCCCAGATAATTAAGAACTTTATCAGACATCATCTCCATCATTAATGCCAAAGCATTGGTTTGTTTTTTGGCATAAATTTTTTGGGAAATCTGAGTGGCGTACAGCTCAATCTGTCCATAAAAATGATCTATCTCCGTATGCAATTCTTGTAATTTTTTGTGGCTGTAAATATTGACGCAAGGCGGAACATAATTTTCATCAATTCGAGATTCTCCCGAACTGACCAATATTTTCCCGATTATAAGATAGGACATTCCAAAACCTATAGTATTTTTCAGTTCTTTTTCCGGAATCAGATTAAGAGTATATTCAGGTAGAGTGTAAGGATATCTCGGTGGATTTTCTTCGGTGTCGGGCTCTCCATAAGGCGTTCTTTTAAACGGATTAACGGAAATACACGCCAGCAAAACCTCAGTTTCATTGTCTTGTAAATCTCGGACGGCTTCCGGATAAGGAATGGAGAGGTTAATATTTTCTGTTGATTCTCCCGCGATTTCAATCCTTGAACCGTTTGGAGTAATGGCGTGGCATTCTTCTACTTTTATTCTGAGCAATTTGTGATTATCAATAACCAAATTGATTTTAATGGAATCCTGTACCGGCAAAAGACCGTAACCTATCATCGAAGTGTGGACTCCAACTGCATCACGAGCAGAATCGTTTACAAAATTCTGTACATCCGTAAAATGGGTTTTGTTGATTTTCATCCCGTCTATCCAATTCACGGGAAAATGTTTTAGCTTTTCTATCATTGTTTTGATTTTTTATGAGTTTAGATTTTTTTCACTATCCCTTTCTTGATTATATTCAAAATCTGTTTTTGCCATTCTTTTCTTTTCTCCCTGCATTTGATCTGTTCTCATACAGAAAACCACACTATTTTCTTCAATACCATTCATATAGAGGGTAAGATTGGGATCAATATATTTGGTGGTTTCATACCATTTGGGTTGAAGAAAAAATACCCAGTCAAAAAGACCATTCTCGTCTTCAATCTGTATTTTATCTTCGGGATATTTTTCATTGTAATCTACCACAAAGTTGTAAAACAATCTGCCAAAATCTATTCTTGTGGGACCCTTGGCACGATAAACGCTATATTTTGAAGCGGTTTTATTTTTTTCCATAACGTAAGAAAACACGACCATATCTCGCCATTCTTCATCGCTAAGTCCAATAGTTTCTTTATAATTTTCCGGAAATTTCCATGTAACATATACTTTGGGAGGAATACTCATAGCTCTGTTAAAGGTATCGTTGAGAAAAGTTGGTGCAAAGAACATGATGAAATGTCCCAACATCAGATAAACAAGATCGGTGCCGTTCAAGAACGCATAAATGAGCATAAACGGTATGGATGCATAACATACCGACAGAAAGGCAAAAAGATATTCATTGCCTGTTTTTTGGGAATTAAATTTTTCAAAATAGCTCCTGTAAATATAACAGTGTGTGATGCCAATGATTAGTGAACATGCTTGATAGAAAATAAATTCATACAGATTATTGTCCGAAAAAAGTTTATTATACCCCAACAAAACAATGATGGTATACACAAATGCCAGTGAAAAAACATAAATATAAAACTTGGAGCGATATTTTTGTTTGAAATCGGTGGTTTTCTGTGAAAATATCATTGTAAGAATGATGCTTATTGCTATTACAATAAGGATAATGACCAGCAGTTGCGGGTCAAGTAAATTTCCAAAGTATTTTTTTATCCTACTCATATCATATACTTGTATTATATCCCAAAACGGAGGGTTCCGTATCGTTAAAATTAAATTTCCGTTTGTCGTCCGAAAGAAGAATATTTGTTTTTATTTCCACTTCTATCGGAAAAAAATGCTCGTAAAACATTTCTATAAATTTCTTTTTGTTTCCATCGTGAATAAAATCGGTAAATGATGATTTTTCCAAGGGTCCGATTCTAACATCCAAATGTCGGGAATAATCATCA
The DNA here is from genome assembly GCA_031277475.1 of Flavobacteriaceae bacterium. Taxonomy (GTDB): domain Bacteria; phylum Bacteroidota; class Bacteroidia; order Flavobacteriales; family Weeksellaceae; genus JAITMJ01. The sequence continues at coordinate 8,241 of JAITMJ010000056.1, read as the reverse complement.
TAATGGGTTCCTGTAATGGAGTCAATTCCCAAACGGGTTTTCCCCAGAGAAACCCCCTGTTTTTCATCGGAATATTCCTGATAATCTCTATCGCGGACTTCTACTTGTTCTTCCAATAAAACGGAAAGAATGTGAACCGCAAGGGAAATGTTTCCTACAATTTTATAGGCAAAAGGCAACAATCTTATGAATTTGGAAACCAACAGAGCCGGAAATTCTTTACTGATATTCCAAAAGTCATAAAACATATCCGGAGCCTTACTGCCGTTGAGAGCGGATAAAAAGCCATTCTCAAAATTTTCTGTTTCTACTCCGTACCGAAATATTTCGTTTTCAAAAGGCTGAAAAAAGACTCTTGCGGCTTTCTGTTGCTTCTTTTGTTCATTGTATTCTTGAATCATGGTAGACACTCCTTTTCCAAGGGTATCATTTCTTGCGGTATGAGTAATTCCTTCCGGAAGCATATCATACAGACTGTCGCGGGAAAGACTTAAACTGAGTGTCTGAGTACTGTCATAGTCGTAATCTATTATTTGAGAATCCAACACATCAAACCTGTATGCTCTTGTAAATTGTCCTTCTTTACGAATCACATACTGTTCCTCACTTATATCATTATGTTCTTGAATATTATTGATAATAACTTCCGCCCTGATATCGTATTTCAGGGTTCTGATGAGTTCAGATATGTATTCCAAATGTTTCATTAACTATTGTTTGTTTTTTTCTTTTAATCTTCCTGCAGCTACATAGCGAAGTTGGAAATATTCGTCGTTAAAGTTGAAGATATTAAGTCCTTTGGAGGTACACGCCAAAATACGGTCATTATGCAGATAAATGCCTACATCCGAAATGGGATGAGATTTGTCGTACCTAAAAAAAACGATATCTCCTTCTTTCAAAAAGGTTCTTCCTGTGAAAAGTTGAAGTGCTTTGGATCGAAAAATACCATCCGGGGTTTTAAGAAAAGTTTCTCCATACACATCGCTAAACAGTGCTTGCACAAAATAGGAAGCATCCACGCCGACCTGTTTTTCTAACGTCTGCTGTTTATATGGCGTTCCAATCCATTCGTCTATGTAAGAATACAGTTTATAGTTCTGAATTTCTTTGGGCATAACTCCCAAAATGATAGAGTATTTTTCTTTTATTTTTAAAACTTCGTCGCTCAACTCTTGAGGATTGTCGCTTACAATAGAGTATTTGGAAGCGGATTGTGTTTTTTGTTCTTGAACAGATTGGGAGAATCCATCGGAAGAATAATTGTAGGGAATTTCGTTTATATATTTCTTGCTACCGCACGAGAATATTGTAGTGCAGAACACCAGACAGAAAGCAATATAAAATAATCTACTCTGTTTCATCACAACATATTTTAACAAATGTACTAATTTTATTGAATTACACCGAGTTACATTGATTTTATTCGATTCTACAAAATATTTTACAATAGTAACTTATTCCAAATCAGATTATTACCGGATAATGATACTTCTACTTTATCTCCTTCTTTAAATTCTCCGGCAACAATTTTTTTCGCCAAAGGTCTTCGCAATCTTGCTCGAATAACGCTTTTTAATGGTCTGGCTCCATATTTAACATCATAACCTTCCTTCGACAAAAATTCTTTAGTTTCTTGTTTAATAATCAGTTCAATATTAAGATTTTTAACCAAATCCAAGAGTTCTTTTTTCAAATGGATTTCAAAAATTTTCAGCGCATTATCCTTACTAATCGGCGCAAAAGGAATAATTTCCGTGAGCCTGCCCAAAAATTCGGGACGAAACAGCCTGCTCATCATTTCCAATAATTTTGAAGCCGGCGGAATTTCTCCTTTTCCAAAAGATTCTACAATGAAATCTGAACCGATATTGGAGGTAAACAGAATAATAGCATTAGAAAAATCGCCCTCTTTTCCCAATCGGTCGTGTAGTTTCCCTTCATCCATAATCTGTAAAAAGACATCGAAAACAGAAGTATGTGCTTTTTCAATCTCATCAAACAAAACGATTGAATAGGGTTTTTGTCGAATTTTATTTACTAAAAGTCCTCCTTCTTCATAACCCACATATCCGGGAGGTGCTCCGTATAACAATGCTGCGGAATGCTCCTCTTTAAATTCCGACATATCAAAACGAATAATAGCATTTTCATCCTGAAAAAGAAATTCTGCCAAAGATTTTGCCAATTCGGTTTTTCCTGTTCCTGTGGGACCGAGAAAGAAAAACGATCCGATAGGCTGACCTGCTTTGCTGAGCCCCGAACGAGTTTCCAAAATGGCATCCGAAATAATCGAAATAGCGTGGTCTTGCCCGACTACCCTCTGAGCCAATACTCCTTCCATCTCATTGAGCCTTTGCTTTTCTTCTTCTTTCAACTTGCCAATCGGAATATTGGTTTTTTGTGAAATAATCAGGGCTAAATCAAATTCTGTGATGTTAGACCTTTTTTCCTGTGCTATTTTTTCCGCCTTTTCTATTAAGGTTCTGGCATATTGAAGTAACTCATCAGTATTTTTAAATTCGAGATGTTCTTTCTCTTCTTCAAAAGTATCAGCCGTACTTATTAAATATTTGGTTTTTTCAACTAAATCTTTTAACAACCAATCGGCGTGCATTCTTCGTTCTTCCTCATTATACTGTTTTGTATTATCTTCCAAGTGAATAATTTTGGTTACCAAATGATTTCTTTCTTTCAGAAAAGATTCTCCTGCGGTTTTCAGTACCGCCATGGTGTGGTCAACCAAATCAATTGCCGAAGCAGGAAGGCTTTTTTCTTTCATATATCGTTTTGAAAGACGTATGGCTTCTTTTATAGTGGCATCATCTATGGTAATTTTATGGTGAGCCTGATAATCTTCCAAGGTTTGTTTTAACATTCTAAAATGAGTTTCATCATCGGCTTCTTCTAACTTCAAGAGTTCAAACATTCCGGCAAGTCCCTGTTCTTTTTCTATTTTCTTGGTGTATTCTTCAATAGTAGATGTGGCAATAACGGTTAAACCGTTGGAAAGTTCGCTTTTCAGCAGATTAATAATCCCGGAATCCGAACTATGGTTTCCAAACAAAGAATGAAGTTCTTCAATAATCAAAACCGCTTTGGGAATGGATTTTAGTTCTTCGGCAATATTTTTTATACGATCTTCTATTTCTCCCTTGTAAGACGCACCTGCAATAAGAGCCCCCATATCCAGTTCAAAAATTTCTACTCCGGAAAGAATATCGGGAATCTGTTTCAATAATACTTTTTGTACAAATCCCTCTATGAGAGCGGTTTTTCCCACTCCGTGATCTCCGATTACAAGCACATTTTGTTTACTGAATCTGCATAGTATTTCTGTGATTTTATTAATTTCCGTATCTCTGCCAACCAGCAATTCCTGTTTATTTTTCTTCTTAATCTGTTCTTTTTTATTGATACAGTATTTTTGGATAAATCCTTTGGTTTTTTTAACGGGTTCTGCAATAGTCGTCATTTCGCTGTTTTCTCCAAATGTAGATACGTCTTTCAGTAATTCGTTTCGGGTTACGGGAAAGGTTTTCATTTGGTCAAAATTGAACGCCACTCCCGGAGAACTGATCGCTACCATAACTGCAAATAGTGAAATATCCTCTTCATTTAAAAGTTCCCGAACGGAATCTGCTTCCGCGAATATTTCATCTATAACTTCATCCGGTTCACAAGAATATCTGCCGGGCGATTTGGGTAGCTCTTCAATACGGACTTCTGCCCATTCTTCCAAATAAAAAACATCTATTCCTATAGTTTCCAATTGTTTTAGCAAGGATAAATCTCTGTTCAACATTGCCTTGATCAAATGGGCACCGGTATATTGGGCATTAAGGTTTTCTCTGCCTATCTTTTGAGCGATATTCAGTGCTTTGGTAACTTCCGAATTGTATGTAACTTCTTCGTTCATTTGATTTATTTATATTTTGTATTTGTTAAAATTTGCCGTTTTGACAGTAGATTTTTTTATGTTACGGGTTCGTTGCATTTGAATGAACTTTTATAAATATTTGTACTTTTTTTCACAGATTGTCCTGCAAAATATTATTTTTATTTTAAATCTACCCCAACAAATTATCCCAAAAGCCTTTTTTCTTTTCGGGTTTTGTGTCATCCTCGTCTTCTACGAGGAAACTGTGTTTCTTCTTTTTTTCTTCTTTTTCTTTTAAAAGTTCTTCCGTGGGAATGTAGCCAACGGTTTTTCCGTCTATGCTTACGAAATCCCAACCTGTAGATGTGGTGTAGCGGATTTCTATCTTGTTTTTTACGGTTTTTTCCGAAAAGGAACTATGGAAATCCGGGTGAGTGTATAGGTGGACGGTTGGGTGTGTGATTGGTACTGTGTTTTGTGAAAAATCCTTATCTTCTATATCATGTAGATTTTTGTAGTCTTCATATTCTTCTTTTACTTCTTCTATGTATTGTTTCAAATCCGGATAACCAAAATAATTATTTTTGATGATTTCTTCTATAATTTCGGGATGTTCGATATTTATGACATACAATAAACTGTTTGGATCCCATTCGGCTTTTCCACCTGCTCCTCGAAAATTGCTATACACAGGATAGGTAGTGTTATTGATGGCGGCAATAATTTGGCATTTTTCCTTAAAACTGAAAATCGGTTCTGTTTCTTCAAAAGGAAATACCAACCTAAAACAATAATCATCCAAAGAAATGAATAAATTATTATTATCATCGTTCGTTGCTTCTGCAACGGTTTTTAATAAGCCTTCGCGAATTTGCACTTTACCGTAACAATCTTTTTCGGCAAACAGATGTTTTAAAACTTTATCGTCATGCCAATTTGACTCATCGTATTGTTTTGCTGCTTTTTCTAAAACCATTTTATTTATTTTTTCTTCTTTATCATACCCAAAAACCCGAACAAGTTGTTCCAAAAAGTCTTTGTCATTGAATAACAGCCATACTAAACTTGCCTTGTCATCATTAAAAAGGTATTTGTTACGATAAATAATAGCCTGAGGTGTAATATTTACTATTTTATCGTTTGCCAACTTGGCAAAATCTGATATTATGGCAAGAGGCATTATGAAATTATATTTTTTTACAAAGAATACTCCTCCATATAAAAATTCCATCATAGTAATATCTTCCGCTGACATAGCTCCATTGTATGATGGAGGTATAACATAACTGATAAAATCTTTGTGATGCATTATCTGTTTTGAGTTTTTGCCCGGTAAGACCCCAAAGATATTTTTCATTCTTTCATGAAACTCATCATCAGAAATAAATTTAAACCCGCTACTTTTCAAACTGCTATATACTAATGGGATAACTATTTGAAAGTCTTCCTCCGACATCATATAATCTTCACCAATTTCCTCACCATCTAATACAGGAGTATTTAAATAGTCTCTTATTTTTTTCTCGTTGATTACTAATGTATCCATATTCGTGTGTGTTTGAATGGGTGTGTTATCAATTTGTTTTAAAGGATTAATTTTAGAATATCTCTTTTGTAATAATTGGTTGAAATATTCTAATGAAATAATATTTTTCGAAGGAACATCTATTATCTTTTCTTCTAATAACTCCCAAATACTCGTACTTTTATTCAAGATATAGATTTGTTTTCTGTATGGATATTTGTAGTCTAAAGATTTATTGATATACTTTTTAGGAATATATTCTGCGATTATGTTATATCCTTCGTAAGGTGTTTTTAATTCTTTTGAAATAAGAGAGTTGAGAGCATTAAAATAGTCATCGTTCGGGTCATCTCCATATTCTAAACCATTTTTACTATCAAAATTAAACCACTCTTTTTGTTGCTCAATATTTTCATTGATAAAATTCACGGTTATACTCCCAATTTTATTATCTGTGTGAGAAAGAATGGGAAAATCAAAATCAGGACTCAATTGATATCCATGGAAATACTTTTTATCAAGAAAATTAATATTTACACTGGAATTAATAGATGAACTTTGATTTACTTTCTTAGATTTATCATTTGTTTGTCCGTTACAAGACAAAACTATTGATAAAAAAAATATTATATGTAGAAATTTATATGTTTTCATGTTAGATTGTGTTTCCTTTGTCATCGAATTGTGATTTCATATACTTTTCAGGATTTAGATCAGCATTTATTTTACATCTTTGCTTTCCGTCGCTTCCTCCTGTGGTAGAATATGAAGTTCCTGCTTCCACATGTATATGTCTGTATTTAACTTCAACATGCATTGCATTACCTGTACTTCCGGACAAACCAATTATTTTATTATGTTTTACCAATTCTCCAACTTTAACATTTACTTGAGATAAATGTGCATAAAAGTGATATACAATTTTTCCATCTTTATCTTTGGATTTAATTGTTACTGTATTTCCATAACTGGTTGCACTCTCATATCCTTTAGCATAATCATTTTGTGGAAGATCTGTTCTTACATGCACTACTTCTCCACACATCATAGAATGTACTTCAGTTCCAACAACAGCTAGAATATCTGTTCCGCTATGGTAATATTTGGTTCCATTTGATTTGGTTCTTGGCTCATTTTTATATCTGTTATGGTTTTTATTTCCACTTTGGTTATTGATTTTTGGTTGCGGAACTACATCTTGATATTCAAAACATTGAGAACAATCATCGGGGCATTTGGAGTCTTTCTTTTCCTCTTTCTTTTCTTCTACTTTCCCCCACAAACACTCATCTACTTTAAATAGTTTGGACGTAATATCATCAAAGGCTTTCCTTTTGCCCGCATAATCTACATCAGTGCCTATTTTTTTTGATATTATGTCAGCATCCTTACAACCATTGGCTAAAGAAAATATTTTTCTCAATTTCCAAAATCCCATTGAGGTCAAGACTGCAAGGCTGACGCTTTTTTCAATCTCCATTGCTCCGGCATCCGTCATAATATCGGTAGGCGAAATATCTTTGATAATGTTATATACTTTTTGATATCCTTCTCTCCCTGTCAATTGAACAAGCCCCCTGCCTCTAAAACGCCAACCGTCTCCCTCTTGTGTGTTTCCTATTCGATCTTTAGCAGCTCTGTTTACATCGGCATAAACAAAATTGGCTAATTTCTCCTGATCGCATTTTTGAATTTTTTTATCATTGTTTGCATCCAAATCTTTCCGCCCGTAGGCTTCTGCAATATGTCTGTTTTCAGGTTTTAAAAGAGAGGAGAACTTGGGTTTGCTGAACTTTGTCCCTTCTTGATAATAGCCTCCTTCTTTTGTAACCGGATTTCCTTTTTTCCAATTTTTTTGACCTTCGGAATATATCCCCACCAATAAATGACGAGTGGAATAATTTAAAATTTCCGCTTCATGTATGCTCAACGAAGTTCCTACCTCCACTCTTGCCTGTGCAAAAAAATGTGCCTTGTTCCAACAAGTATTCATTCCGAGTTTTGACATATAGGTATTGTAGGCATTCATACAGTCTTGCAGTTTTTTATCATCCTTACAATCAGGAAAAATTTTTTTCATATCATCCAATATAATTGGTTTCTCGCAATTCGGGCATTTGTGTTCCTCTTTCTTCTCCGGCTCCGTTTTTCCTACGCTTGCCATAGATCTTCCGTCCGGTTTTTCTATAGTCGGTTCCTTGTCTTTGGTTGCGGTTCCTTTGGCTTCACCGTGATCCCATAATTCTCCCCACCATTCTACAACAGAATCCCAAATTCCTTTTTCTTCTTTTTTAGATTGTGGTTTTTCTATATTTTCAAAGACCTTCTAATTCTTTCAAAACCTGCCGTTTTGGTAGTGAGTTTTTTGGGTTATTTCTCCGTCATCACTCCGTCCAAAGTTCGTCGGGTGTTTTTTACAGATTTTGCTTTTTTCGGATATATTGTCCTGCAAAATATTGTTTTTATTTTAAATCTACCCCAACAAATTATCCCAAAAGCCTTTTTTCTTTTCGGGTTGTATGTCGTCCTCGTCTTCTACGAGGAAACTGTGTTTCTTTTTCTCTTGTTGTTCTTTTTCTTTTAAAAGTTTTTCCGTAGGAATGTAGCCAACGGTTTTTCCGTCTATGCTTACGAAATCCCAACCCGTGGATGTGGTGTAACGGATTTCTATCTCATTTTTTACAGTTTTTTCCGAAAAGGAACTCCCAAAATCCGGGCGGATGTACAAGTGGACGGTTTGGGGAAGTTGGGGGGTTATGTTTTTGACATTTCCGTCTTGTTCCGGATGCTCTCTCATCCATTTTTCGGAATCTATTTCTATCTGATACAAAATACC
>JAITMJ010000139.1 GCA_031277475.1 Flavobacteriaceae bacterium | reverse complement strand
AGAAAACAGAATTCACAACCTAAATTTCACCCCGATTTTCCTTATCAACGGCTATCAATTTCCCGAAAAATACGATAGAGAAGATATTTTCTATTTTTTGGATGAACTTTTGGAGGATGGATTGGATAAAAAAATGAATGAAAAATGAATGATATAAACAGTTATTTATAAATTTGAAATCTACAGACAACCAATTTGATACGACATTTATAAAATCATTCCGTAGGAATGAATCGCTCGGTAGAAAAATAAAATGTACCCGACAATCAGCATTCCGTAGGAATGCAACCTTATTTTTTAGGTCGCAAACCTACGGCTTGCGTTTGAGTAAATGTAATTTTAAAAAGCCAAAAGCCAAAAACCAATCGCCAAATGAAGTTCCCTTTCTACAAACAACCCGACCACAAAGACTGCGGGCCCACTTGTTTGCGCATTGTTGCAAAATATTACGGGAAAAATATTCCTTTGCAGCATATTCGGAATTTGAGCGAAACTACAAGAGAGGGAAGTTCATTACTCGGTTTAAGCGATGCCGCAGAACATTTGGGTTTTAAAAGTTTGGGCGTAAAAATAGATTTTAAAACTTTGGCATAGGAAGTGCCGTTGCCGTGTATTGTTATTATGATTTTCCTATTACATCAATTAACTTTATGTTTTGTTCTTTGAGGTATAAAATTTCTTGTTGTAATTGTTTGATGTATAGTTCATAGCCCGCGGCGAGTTCCTGTCCAATCAGTTTTTGGCTACCCTCTCCGTAGTTGGATATTTGAAAAATAGTTGCCATATCTAATTCCATAATCTGCTGAAGTGAAACCTCATAATAACTGCATAATTTTATCAATAATCCTAATTGTAGTGTTTTGTAACGACCATTTTCTACTTTGCTGAGTATCGGATGGGTAATGCCTATGGATGCTGCTACAGATTGTAAAGTTTCTTTTCTGGAATTGCGGATAGTGTGTAGGTTTTTTCCTATCTTCGTTAGTAGTGTTGAGATATTGATTGATGTCATATTGTAACATTTAGCAACACAAATTTACAAAATGTAACTAATAGTTACAAAATGTATTGTTTTTTATTTTGTAAAGTAAATTAGATTTTTCAGATTTGTAGCGTCAATAGTGACACAAAACAAAATTAAAATTTTTTATTAACATGGAAAAACAAGTTCAAAAATCGTTGGAATCCCTAAAAGGTAAAAAATTAGGGAATGTAAAATCAGTGTATGCCGGTAGAATGGCGGCCGCCGGTCCTTGTGGAGGGAATGGTACAGAGAGTTCTCCTGATGAATTGCAAACTTTAACACTTTTGGGAGGAGGCCAAGGATCGTGGGATGGATGTGACTAAATCTATCATTTTAAACAAAAAGGACTCTTTAATTTTAAAGAGTCCTTTTTATAATTTTTAAGTATGATTCTGATTCTATCTACTCCGAATGATGATGATACAAATTTAGTAATGGAACATCTGTCCATTCTTCATGAAAAATGTATCAGAATTAATGATTTGGATTTGTTTACCGGAAAAACGAAAATGCATCTCGAATTGCGACCACAACCAAAATGGTTCGTAGAAAACATTTTTTTGGAAAAAGTGGATTTATCGGAGGTTAAATGCGTTTGGTACAGAAAGTTTGGTTTCTTTGAGAAGTATAAAGAAAAACTTGAAAATGAGAAAAATATAAGGATGTTAGATTATTTGAAATCAGAACATACCGCAACTTTGGATGTTATTTTCGATTTTTTTAAAAATAAAAAATGGCTTAATCACTATTCAAATGTCAAAAAAATAAGTAAAATCGGGAATTTAATCGAGGCTCAAAATACAGGACTTAAAATTCCGAAAACGTATATCACTAATAGTTTTGATGATTTAAACCAAGAACAATCTTACATAACAAAATCAATAAAAGATGGGGCGGTTGTGAATATAGATGAAAAAATATTTCCTTTTTATACCAGTGAAGTAAATACTAAAGCTTTTACACATTACGAAAATTTCTTTCCGAGCCTGTTTCAGGAAAAAATCAATAAAGAATACGAACTTCGGATTTTTCACTTGAACGGAAAAAATTACAGTATGGCAATTTTTTCCCAAAATGATAAACAAACACAATTGGATTTCAGACAATACAATTATAAAAATCCAAATCGATTTATTCCTTATACTCTTCCCAAAGATATAGATAGGAAAATATCTGTGTTAATGAAAAATTTAGGATTAAACACAGGTTCTTTGGATATGATAAAAGCCACAGACGGCGAATATTATTTTTTGGAAATAAATCCGAGCGGTCAGTTTAGAATGACATCACTTCCGTGTAATTACAACCTTCATTATGAGGTAGCACAATATTTAAAAAGTATAAACCAATGAAAAAAAGTTTGTTACAGGAAATAGGGCGTCATAAAAAAGAATTGTTTCCGATTCTTTTTTCAAATGTTTATCCCGTAGATATTACAAGAGCCATAAGAGATCGCCCGTTTAGAACAGCAACTTCGTCTTTTCATCAATCGGAAATATTTTGTTTAAGAATATACAAAGATGGCATTAATTTATTTACAGAATAATCAAGATAAATATATTCATTTGTTTTCATGTTGTATCTTGGTAAAAGGCATTGAAAGAAGTGCGATTTACGATATTCAAAGAGAAAATATAGAATTTGTTCCCAACACAATGATAGATTTTTTGGAATATATCAACGGAAAAAAGGTGAATTCTGTTTTGAAAGAATATGGAGCAAATGCTACGGCAAAAGAATATTTTAATTTTTTGGAAAAGAAAGAATTTATTTTTTATTCCGATAATGCGTTTTTCCCAAGTTTGCCCGAAAAAAGTATAAACGACGATACTTCCGAAATATTTTTTGTTACCATTATTTTATCTCCTTTTATCTATGATAATTTTGATATATTAGCAAGAAATATCGAACAATTAGGCGTTAAAAGATTGCATTTTCATATCAATAATGAAAACGCTATGGAAGAAATCAGAAAAATACTATCCTCTTTGGGATATTCGCGGGTAACCAATTTGTCGTTTTCTTTGCCGTATCAAAAAATAGACAGAAAAATATATGAAAACGGCAGGTTGAAATCTATTTTCATGTTTAATTCACCTAAAAAAAGATTTAAAAAAAATAAAGAAGTTATTACAAACTACATCACAAATAATGCTTCAAATTTATTTTTAACAAAATTCAATATATCGGATATTGCGATAAATATCGGTGCATACAACATTGCAAAAAATTATAATTTAGCATTGTATAAAACCATATTTGTGGATGAAAACGGCAACATAAAACATAATTTTTCCGAGAAAAAAACTTATGGTAATATTTTGGAAAGTTTTGATAAAATAAAAACCAATACCATAAAAAAATTATCAAAACTTTGGAACATTAAAAAAGATGAAATCCAACCTTGCAATGTTTGTGAATTTAGATATTGTTGCACAACCGCTTTTACACCGATAAAAAGTAAGGACGGCTATGAAGTAATTTGCAATTATAATCCGTACAATGCAGAATTAAATTAAAAAAAACAATGAAAAAATTTTTACTTTTATTTCTTTTATTTTCTGTGTTTCAAAGTTGCCAAAACTATTTTTTTCTGACACAGGAGACACCTGATAAAAGTGATGGTTACCTCGTCCATACATTAAAATTTTCCAATCAAACATTAGAGTTTGCTACTTTTGGTGATTATCATATCAATAAAATAGATAAAAGATTCATTTTTTTCAAAACAAAAGATGTTCGTAAACTTCTAAATCAAAATTTTAAAAAGCCGTTTGATGAACAATTTTTGTTTACATACACCAATCTATCTTCATACAACAATATTTTAGGATTTTATTACGGCGAAACTTCCTTGGAAAATGTAAAGAAAAGTTATCCAACACAACCGAATATTAGTCTGAAAAATGGTATTTTATATTCCTATGATTTTGGAAAATTTAAAGTAATTGATATTTACAAAGAAACTGAAAACGGCATTATCAGATTTATTAACCTTAATGATCCTAACGGTAAAATTGAGCATTTTTATAGGGAAAACAGCCAATTATATTTTGAACTCAATCCGTATTTATGGACGTGGGACGAAAAATATCTCACATCTGAAGATGTTTTGGATATTTTAAATAAACCGGAAAAATAATGAAAGAAAACGCATTAACCCTGATAAAATATCTGAAACTGAAAAAAATATACTTGGATAGAAATGAGTTTTTATTTCGCATCAATTCTCATCCGAATTATCCGAGTTTGTTGTCAATCGTCAGTGCATTGAATTATAACGGTGTTCGGAATTATGTTTTGGAATTGGATAATTCCGATGTAGAAAATTTGCCCGATGATTTTATGACTTTCGTAACTCCCGAAGAACAAGAACCAAAACTTGTAGCCGTGAAAAAAAAGAATGAAAAATACATCATTGAAAATCGCAGTTTCACGCACAAAGAATTTGTTTCTCAATGGAACAACATCGCAGTTTTGATAGACAAAACAGAATCTGCCGTTACTTCAAAAAATTATAAAAACTCTGTATTGCGCACATTATCAATTATTTATTTCGCTTTTTATATTTACGCTTGTACAAAAATATATTTGCCGTCATTCTTTTTGCTGTCTTTTTGCGGATTTTTGATTTCAATTCTCGCGATAAGAAAAACCTTTGGAAATGAAAGTTTTATCGAAAAGAAAATTTGTTCCGGTAATTCATATTTGGATTGCTCATTTTCCGATGTTAAAAAAAAATCCATCACATCATATTTCGCTGATTTTAGTTTTATTTACTTTTTATTGAACATATTAGCCACATTTTTTCTGTTTATTGCAAATCAGCACCATTTTTACAAATTATTTTTTGAAATTCAAAAACTGTTATTAATCGTTATTTTACCTGTGGTTGGTTATTCGTTGTTTTATCAATTTTTTAAAGCAAAGAAAATCTGTCCGTTGTGTATGGGAATTGTTGCGGTTTTATCACTACAAACTTGTCTGATATGGGAACATTTTCATTAATTTTTTTCTATATATTTTCTTTTATTCTGCTTTTCATTCCTTGGATTTTTGTTAAAAACACTGTTCTGCAAAAGAATGAAATCAAAAACCAACTTGCAACGAAAAATAGAACTGCAAGAAATGGCGATGTTTTTATAAACGCTTTGCTAAAACAGGGAAAAACACACATTCAAAATAATTCTCTGTTCATTTTGGGAAACAAAAATTCTGATTTTGAATTAACCATTTTTACGAGTTTGCATTGCGAAATATGCAAAAATCTCATCGCAACTATTCAAAAAATAATCTTTGCTTATGAAGAACAAATTAAAATCAATTTGTATCTGAAATCATATCATCCACAAATGAATGATTTACACGCATTTTACAGTATTTTTTTATTTCAAGGTCAGAAAAATTTTTTAGAATCATTGATATATTGGTATGAAAACAAAAAACTTTTTAAAATAACAGACGGTTATGATTCCGAAATTCACAAACCGAATTTGGAAATGCAAAACGATTCTTTTCCTCAAAACAATATCATCTCCACACCTGCGATTTTTATAAATGAATACGCCTATCCGCCGATATTTGAAAAGGAAGATTTGTATTATTATGCGGAAAACATTATCGAAAATAATATTAACTTAAAAACCCTAAATTATGCATCGTAAAATAATAAAAACATTAATTTTATCATTGATTTTCAGTAATTTATATTCTCAAAACTTGAAAATTAATTACCAATTAACTTACAAACCGGATTCTACAAGTTCCGAAACCAAAAGTAAAAATATGTTGCTATTGATTCAAGGAATTGATTCTAAATTTATTTCGGAAAAACAATATCAAGTAGATTCTCTCAGAAATTCAGGTTTTAAAGGCTCTATCGCGGGAGATAACAGTTTGTTGGCGGTCAATTACGGACAAGATTTAAGCCTTAAATATTATGTGGTATTTATTGATACATACAAAGTAGCGGAATCCGTACAATTCGATTGGAAACTTGAACCCGAAACTATGAAAATAGATATTTATTCTTGCCAAAAAGCAACCTTAAAATACAAAGGCAGAACTTGGGACGCGTGGTTCACGCAAGATGTCCCGATTCCGGCGGGGCCTTATATTTTCAGAGGTTTGCCCGGATTAATCGTATCTATGAAAGATTCCACAGATTCATACAATTTTAGTCTTTCCGCGATAAAAAAAATGTCGGAAGTTTTGGATTTTAAAGATACATATCCCAAAGCCATTGATGTTTCCCGGAAACAATTAACAAAAGTATTTTTAGATTATTACAGCGATCCTTACAAAGAAATGAAAGCAGGAAATCTGCATGTCAAAAAAATGAAAGTTATAGACGAGCAAGGCAGAGAAATAGAACCGGATTTCAGACAATTAACCGAAATAATGCAAACTTCTTTGAAGAAAAATAACAACCCGATAGAACTCTCGGAAGCGGTGAGATATCCGGATTAGTTTTTATGTTGAAAATCATAAATTTTCAAACAAAAATCCCTAAATTCACACCTCAAAAAAATTCCTAATTGCAAAAATGAAATTCCCTTTCTACAAACAACCCGACCACAAAGACTGCGGACCCACTTGTTTGCGCATTGTTGCAAAACATTACGGGAAGAATATTCCTTTGCAGCACATTCGGAATTTATCTGAAACTACAAGAGAGGGAAGTTCATTACTCGGTTTAAGCGATGCCGCAGAAAATTTGGGTTTTAAAAGTTTGGGTGTAAAAATAGATTTTAAAACTTTGGTACAAGAAGTGCCGTTGCCGTGTATCGTTCATTGGAATAAGCAGCATTTTGTGGTGGTTTACGATATTGTAAAGCGTAAAAAGTACAATAAACTCAGCGCAAAGCAGAGAACGCACGAAGTCCCCTCTCCTTTGGAGAGGGGATTTAGGGGTGAGGATTATACAATCAAGATAAGCGACCCAAGTTACGGCTTAATAAAATATTCCGAATCCGAATTCATAAAATCGTGGATTGGCGAAAATGCCGATGAAAACACGGAAGAAGGCATCGCTTTGCTGTTGGAAGCCACACCCGCGTTTTTTTCGCAAGCCGACTCCCTCTCCTTCGGAGAGGGTTGGGGTGAGGAAAAAACAAGTTTAAGATTTCTGTCTCGCTATCTTTTCAAATACAAATCTTTGGTGGTGCAACTCGCCATCGGGCTGTTGGCGGGCAGTTTGCTGTCGCTGATATTTCCGTTTCTCACGCAAAGTATTGTGGATGTGGGCATACAAAACCAAGATTTGAACTTTATTTATTTGGTGCTTTTGGCGCAAATTATGCTTTTTCTGGGAAGAATCGGCGTAGAAGTCATCCGAAGTTGGATTTTGCTGCATCTTTCGGCGAGAATTAATATTTCCATCATCTCGGATTTCTTTATAAAACTGATGAAATTGCCCATCAGTTTTTTTGATACCCGAATGACGGGCGATATTATGCAGCGCATCAACGACCACACCAGAATCGAACAACTGCTCACCAATTCATCATTAAACACGCTGTTTTCGCTCGTTAATTTAGTGATTTTCAGTATTATACTTTTGTTCTACGATTACAGATTGTTTCTCGTTTATTTAATCGGTGCCGGTTTATACATCGCTTGGATTTCGTTTTTTCTGAAAAAGCGTAAAGAATTGGACTACAAACGTTTCTCGCAGATTTCGCAAGAGCAAAGCAAAGTAATCGAACTCGTGAACGGAATGCAGGAAATCAAAATGCACAACGCCGAAAAACAAAAACGCTGGGGCTGGGAATTTCTGCAAGTGAAACTCTTTAAAATCCGAATAAAATCGCTTTCTTTGGAGCAATGGCAATCCGTAGGCGGAAATTTCATCAACCAAATGAAAGATATTTTGGTGAGTTTTATTTCGGCAAAATTGGTCTTGACGGGAAATCTCACTTTGGGAATGATGCTTTCCGTGCAATACATTATTGGACAATTAAATAGCCCATTAACGCAACTCGTAGATTTCATTCGCCAATATCAAGACGCAAAAATTTCTTTGGAACGCTTGGGCGAAATTCACAACAAGGAAGACGAAGAAAACCACAACGAACAATACGTTTCCGAAATTCCCGAGCAAGACATCGCCGTAAAAAACGTGTCGTTCCGATACATCGGCTCGGATTCTTTCGTGTTTGAAGATTTAAACCTCACGATTCCTTACCAAAAAACCACAGCGATAGTCGGCATCAGCGGCAGTGGAAAAACCACACTTTTAAAACTTCTGATGAAATTTTATGAACCCACAAGCGGAGAAATCGGATTTGTAAAACCCGAACAAATTCCGAAAAATTCAGACGAAGATTCAGTAGAAAGTTCAGCGCAAACAGAAGAACGCACGAAGTCCCCTCTCCTTGGGAGAGGGGATTTAGGGGTGAGGAAAGATTTAGGGGTGAGGCTTCGCAACATTTCCCCAAAACTTTGGCGAGATCATTGTGGCGTTGTGATGCAGGAAGGCTACGTTTTTAATGACACGATTGCGGAAAATATTGCCGTAGGCGAAGATTATATCGACAAACAAAAACTGCGAAAAGCGGTAGAAATTGCGAATATTAAAGATTTTATTGAAAGTTTGCCGCTCAGTTACAACACGAAAATCGGCAACGAAGGCGTTGGAATTTCGGGCGGACAAAGACAACGGTTGTTCATCGCGAGGGCAGTTTACAAATCGCCGGACTTTATTTTTTTCGACGAAGCCACGAGTTCGCTCGATGCCAACAACGAGAAAATAATTATGGAAAACTTGGAACAATTTTTTAAAGGCAAAACAGCAATCGTCATCGCCCACCGGCTTTCCACCGTGAAAAATGCGGATAAAATCATCGTTTTGGACAAAGGAAAAGTAGTCGAAGAAGGCAACCACGCGGAACTCGTAGCCAAAAAAGGAGAATACTACAGATTGGTGAAAAATCAGTTGGAGGTGGGCTGATTAGGAATTAGTATTTTTGAATAAATTTTCATGAAAGAGAATATGAACGCAACACAAATCAATAAATTAGAAAAACTCATATCGGAATATCGGCGAATTATGCAAGGACAAGTAGATTTAGCAAAATTAACCGGTTACGCCATCACCTATCATTCCACAGCAATAGAAGGCAGTACGCTGACGGAAGGGCAGGTCTATAATTTGCTCGATTTGGATATTCCTGCAAAAAATAAATCTTTCAGTGAGCAGCAAATGGTGATTGACCATCAAAAAGCACTTGTTTTCACATTAAATAAAGCCAAAAATAAAACGCCAATTACAGAAATCTTGATAAAAGAAATTGGAGCAATGGTAATGAAAAATACGGGCGCAATCTACAACACCGCTCTGGGAACTTTTGACAGTACACAAGGCGATTACAGACTTTTAAATGTGTTCGCCGGAGCAAGACGTTTTCCCGATACAAGCAAAGTGCCGACGCTTATGAAAACACTTGTGCGTGAAATAAACGAAAAATTAAAATCGGCAAAAACATTCGTTCAAAAATGTGAACCGGCTTTTGAATTGCATTACCGATTTGTAAGCATACACCCATTTGCAGACGGCAACGGACGCACCAGCCGATTATTGATGAACTACATTTTAGTGATGTTTGATTTACCGATATTTTATGTTTTTAAAAGTAGCCGAATTTCCTATATTCAGGCTTTGGAACGAGCCAGAGAAACAGGTAATCCCGCCGTTTTCTACAATTTTATGTATCGGCAATATCAAAAATTTATTGAAAAGGAATTGAAAAAAAGTTTATGAAAATAAAGCAACGAAACACCCATGACAAAAATTTGTCACACAAGCCAATGATTGTACAAAGTGTTCTATCTGACCGCTGAAAAAAATAAAATATAAACAGATGAAATGGATGATAATTTGAAAAAGTTTTAATATAATTAAAATCTGTAAAAATATTGATTATCAGCATTAAATAAATATAGATAACTTTTTTGTAAATTTGAAAAAATAAGATAAAATGACCACCACCATACGCAAAAACAGCACAAAAAAAGAGATACGGAACTCTTTGGAAAAATTTAACCATAATAAAAGCAGAGGATTGAGAAAACATTTCGGAAATTCTGAAACAACGACGGATGCGGTTGCTTTTCAAAAAAAAATAAGAAATGAATGGCATTGATTTTCTTGCAGATACCAATTTTTTAATTCATGTACACGAAGGGAATCCTTTAGCAGAACCTTTTTTGGATTATAATTTTGCAACTTCTTATATTTCGGAGATTGAATTGTTGGGTGTTTTCAGTATCAACAAAACACAACAAAAAGCACTGAGAGAACTTTTGGAAGATTGCATCATTATCGAAATGAACCAGCAGATAAAAGAACTTTGTATAAAACTGAAACAAAAATATAAAATAAAAATTCCCGATGCCATCATTGCCGCAAGTTCCATTATTTACGGGCTTCCATTGATTACTTCCGATGCGGATTTTAAATCCATTGATGAATTGAGCCTAATTTTCATCGAAAAATAATACCGATTTAAAAGAAAATGGAACAAAAAAACAAAAACATAACCCGCTCTTCCGCCGCAGAATATTTAACTTTCATCGCTGCTTCCGGCGACGATATCCAAAGTCTGGAAATGAGATATGAAGACGAAAATATTTGGCTCACACAGAAAATCTTGGCTGCGCTTTATGACGTGGAAATCAATACGATAAATTATCATCTTAAAAAGATTTTTGAAGATAATGAATTGTTGGAAAATTCAGTTATTCGAAATTTTCGAATAACTGCGAGTGATGGAAAAGATTACAACATAAAACATTATAACTTGCAGACAATCACAGCGGTAGGTTTCAAAGTAAACAGTGAGCGGTGCAATTTCGGAAATCGCCAAACAACACGCCGAAACAGAGTTTGAAAAATACCGAATCGTACAAGACCGCCTGTTTGAAAGCGACTACGACAGATTTTTGAAAATGGAAAACGAAGTGAAACAGATAAAATCATAAACTAAACTGTTTTTTTTATTTTTCCAAGCCTTCATCCTCCAAAAGTTCATCCAAAAAATAGAAAATATCTTCTCTATCGTATTTTTCGGGAAATTGATAGCCGTTGATAAGGAAAATCGGGGTGAAATTTAGGTTGTGAATTCTGTTTTCT
>JAITMJ010000115.1 GCA_031277475.1 Flavobacteriaceae bacterium | reverse complement strand
CCACACATTCACCGCAATCAATATAATTCCGATTGCCAAAGCCATAATCAGCACATAGTTTTCTACGTTTCCGTTTTGGATTTTTTTCATCGCTTTTCCGGAGTTTTCGGTGCTTTTGCCTACGAAATCTACAGATGAATCCAATACGTTTTCATCAAACATTTTTCCTGCTTTTCCGAGGGCTTCGGTGGTTTTTACAAACAGAGCGTCATAGAGTTCGTTTATGAAAAGTGTTTTCGCGGAAAGCCGCTGCCAGCCGGTGTATTCGTTTTCGGGAAGGGCGAGTTTTTTCTGTTTTACATAAATATTTTTCACGATGAACCAAACGGCGAAAAACATTAAAATCGTCAATGCGAGGAGCATCATTTCCGTGCTGATGTTCATTCCCGCTAAATCGGCTTCGCGCTGATCTGTAATGCTTTTATGAATAATCGGATTGAGCCAATGTTCGAGTTTTGAAAAATTTACGTGTCCTACGATGTGCGGAAGGTTGATAAATCCGCCGATTACGGAAAGAATCGCCAAAACCGTCAAAGGCAACGTCATACTGATCGGGCTTTCGTGAAGGTGATGTTTTTGGGTTTCGGTTCCTCGAAAGTTTCCGTAGAAAGTGAGGTAAAACAGCCGAAACATATAAGTAGCCGTCATTGCCGCAATCGCAAAAAGAATAATCCAATAAACCGGACTTTCCAGAAAGGCAGCCGTCAAGATTTCATCTTTGGAAATCATTCCCGAAAGCAGTGGAAATCCTGAAATGGCGAGTGTTCCGATGAGAAATGTGTAATATGTCAGAGGAATATATTTTTTCAGTCCGCCCATAAAACGCATATCTTGTTCGCCGCTCATCGCGTGGATGACGGAGCCGGAACCTAAGAATAATAATGCTTTAAAAAATGCGTGCGTCATCAGGTGAAACATCGCTGTGGTGTATGCGCCAACGCCCAATGCTACGAACATAAACCCGAGTTGCGAAACGGTGGAATATGCGAGAACTTTTTTAATGTCGTTTTGTCTCATCGCATAAAAAGCGGCTAAAACGGCGGTCAGAATTCCGATAAACAAAATTCCGCCTTGAACGGTGGGTGCTAAAATATACAGAAAATTGGAACGTACGACGAGATAAACTCCGGCGGTTACCATAGTTGCGGCGTGAATGAGCGCGGAAACCGGCGTGGGACCTGCCATCGCATCGGGAAGCCAAGTGTAGAGCGGAACTTGTGCGGATTTCCCGACTGCGCCGATGAACAAACTTGCTGTAATAAAAATAATGATGGGGCTATCGACGGAAAATTTGGAGGCGTTGTTTGCAACCGAAAGAAAATCCAGCGCATTGGTTTGTTGAGCTAAAAGAAAAATCCCGATGAGCAGTCCCAAATCTCCGATTCTGTTCATAATAAAGGCTTTTCTTGCGGCTTTTCCGTATTCCCAATTTTCATACCAAAAACCGATTAGCAAATACGAACAAACGCCGACTCCTTCCCAACCGATGAACAAAATCAAATAGTTGCTTCCCATTACCAAAAGCAACATCGAGAAAATAAATAAATTGAGATAGGAAAAAAACTTGTGAAAACCTTTGTCGGTGTTCATATATCCGATGGAATAAAGGTGAATGAGCGATCCGATTCCGGTTACAATCATAATCATCATCAATGAAAGTTGGTCGATTTGAAAACCGAAATTCACTTGCATTCCGTTCACTCGAAACCATTCAAATGCTTTGATGATGACGGGCGATTGTTCCTCGTCGAAATTGAAAAACAAATAAGCGGCGATGCAAAACGATGCAAAAACAGTGAGCGTAGCCAAACTTCCCACGAACATTTTCGGGAGATTTTTCCCGAGCAAACCGCTGATTACAAATCCTGAGAGCGGCAAAAGTATAATGGCGTAAACCAAATTTTCCATATTTTTTTTATTTTTTTTATCTGTTTTCTAAATCTGAAATTATTTTTTCGATTTGAGATTTTAGTTTTGGGATGTCATTTATCGCGGCATCCCAAACTGTATCTAATTGAATACCAAAATATTCGTGTGTCATAAAATTTCTCATTCCTCTCATTTGATGCCAATCTACATCGGGATATTGGTTTTTGGTTTCATCGGAAACGTGATTTGAGGCTTCACCAACGATTTCAAAATTCCGAATCATTGCATCTTGCTCCAACCATTTAATTTCAAAATTATTCAAATTGTGAAGTGTTTTTGAAATTTTCATGATTTTCTCTGCACAATCTCTGATGTGTTCCAATCTAAAAATATCTTTCTCAATTTGGGTCATATATTATTTTTAAATCATTGATAATATGAGGTTTCATTTTGGGGTGAATGTATTTTTCGGAAACCAAATCTACTTTTTTATTTAATTTTTTTTCTAAATCTTCTTTTAATTTCATTAAACTGAACAATCCGATAACATTCTTGAACTGATATAAAATATCTACATCGCTGTTTTCCGAATTTTCACCACGAGAATACGAACCGAATATTCCGATTTTTTGAGGATTAAATGGTTTTAAAGTATCAATAATGATGTTTATTTGTTGTTCGTTCAGCATAATTGCAAATTTACCCTTTTATTTTTTTTAGATTATTTTATGTGAATGTTTTAATTTTCTTACCCTTTTAATTTATTAAAAATACTCACATCTACGGAGCGTATGTTTCTGTACATCATTGCGATAATGGCTAAACCGACTGCTACTTCCGCCGCTGCAACTACCATTATGAAAAACACGAGAATTTGTCCGTCTCCGTTTCCTTTATACGCGGAAAATGCCGCCAACAAAAGGTTTACGGAGTTCAGCATCAGTTCTACGCAACCGAGAATAATAATGGCGTTTTTCCTCAGCAACACGCCGAGAACGCCCAAGCAAAACAAAACCGAACTCAGAACGATGAAATGCTCTAAAGGTACGTTTTGTATAAAAGTGTTTGTTTCCATATTTTTT
>JAITMJ010000112.1 GCA_031277475.1 Flavobacteriaceae bacterium | reverse complement strand
TATGATTGACAGTATAATAATAATTGCACTTTTTACATTTGTATCGCTGGCGATTCAAAACTATACCTGCTTTGCAGTATTCTTCACTGCTACATCTTGGACATTTCATATATTTTTTTGCAAATATAATATATATATATATTAAATTAACAATACCTTTTATTCCTTGATGTTCAATTCCAAACTTGATTCGGAAGAAGGTTTTACTTTGCTCCTTGAAGCAAATCGTTTTGTAAATATATTTCCGGCGAAACGACAGGTGCTTTCAAACCGGTTTGTTTGTCCAAAACATTCACCAAATTGTTGTCTCCCAACTCAAAAAACGATTGGCTCGCAATTTTTCCGTCTTTATCCAAAACAATGAAACTCGGCAATTTGAATCCGTATATTCCGAATTTTTTCGCGAGTTCGGAACTCATTCCGCCTTCGGCATAAACGTTGGTTCCGGAAATTCCTTTCAGCATGGCGTTACTTGTTTTGATGAATTGATTTTTGCTGTCGTCCAAATTAATGTAAACAAAATCCATTTTGGATTTGTAGAAATTCACGACTTCTTTCAACACCGGAACCGTAGATTCTGCAATATACGGATTCCACGAAGCGTAAAACATCACCAAAACGGGTTTTCCTTTTGCATCAGCGAATTTAAACGGTTTTCCGTCTTGTTTTATCATCGGAACTTCGGGAGCGGGCTCGCCGATTTTCAGACCTGCTATTACGGAAAGCAGTTTTTGCATATCCGATTTCACGGTTTGATCTTTTATTTTTTCGTCTATTATTTTTTTGATGGGCGTTAATTTTTTCTCGTCCGAAGCAAGTACAGGCGAAATTTCGTATTCCGATAAAATAAATGCCAAAAGATAATCTTTCGCGGTTTGCGACAAATCTTTTCTGGTGTCCAAAAATTTAGAAAACGTTTCTGCGGTTTCGTCTTTCGGGTTTCTGGTTTTGTTGGTTTGTGCAAAACTTTGGAAATCGTTGGCAATTTTTCCCAAAAGATAATTTCTGAATATCGGTTGATTTCTCACCAATTCATCGCTGTTTTCTATCAAACTTTTTTCAAAATCTTTAAATTTTCCGGAAACTTTAAAGTTCGGATTTTGAATAGCCATCGCATGATTTTGTTCGTATTGCACGAGCAATGTTAAAAGGCTCGCTTTTATTTCGGCTTTTTTAAATTTGGCAACTTCGCTGTCTGCTTTGGTTTTTTTGGCGATGCTGTCTATGTTTTTTTCAACATCGGTCAAGATTTTTTGAACTTCTTTGATGAAAGCGGCTTCATCTTTGGAAAGCAAATCTCTCATATTAATTTTTGTAACATATTGCGCCAAAAACTTTTGGTTTCCTTGAAGAAAATCGTTGTTATTTTTTGCATCACCCGATATTTTCAAACTTTCCGGAAAATCGAAATTATTTGCCGTAAACTGAAATTTTTGTCCGCCTTTCAGGTAAACCATCGCCTTTCTTCCGGCATAACTCATAAAATACATTCCGTTTTTTGGGGCTTCAAACGTTCCGGAAAAATTTCCGTCTTTATCCATTCCCAAATTTATCAATGGCAAGGTTCCCACGCCGGAAGCCTCCGTAAATTCTATTCTTTCTAAAGGCAAACCGCCTGTGATTTTTCCCGAAACTTCCACTTTTTTAGAACACGAAATTGCGAAAAGCGCAACAAGAGATAGCAAAAAATATTTTTTCATTCTTAAAAAATTTGTGCAAAAATAGTGTTTTTAAAAGTTTTGATGAAATTAATCAGAGTCTGATGTAACAATTTTTTCGGATTGAATTTAAAATTTTGTGTAAGAATTAAGAAATAGAAGTCATGGAAAATCAAGCGTTAATCACCAATAGCCGTCAAAATGGTGTTTCCAAAAAATCGTTCAGCGGTTTTATAGATTTAAAAATTTCGGCAAAATTTTCGGCGGCGGTTTCGGATAAAAGTTCTTCGTCGGAAACGGGATATGAAACTGTGAAATGCTTGAGTTTCAGATATTCCGCCATCGGATCATTTGATTCAAAACCTTGCGGAATTTTTTTTAGTTTATCGTTTTCGTCCATTTTTGAGAAATATTTTTTGAAATTTTTATGGTTTAAAATTTTCAAAAACTCATCGCCAAACAACGAAATTTCTTTGCGAATAGCCTTTAAATTTCCGGGTTCCGGCATATAAACGCCGCCCGCCAAAAAAGATTTTTCGGGTTCGATGTGTAAATAATATCCCGCCGTTTTGCCGCCTTTTCCGATTCCCAAATTCACGCCGAAATTGGTTTTGTAAGGCGATTTGTCTTTGGAAAAACGCGTATCTCTGTAAATCCTGAACATTGATTTTTTGGCATCCATTTTCCCAATCGCTTCATCGAATTTTGAGATTTTTTCTATCAGAATTTCCACAAAATTGATGACATCTCCGTGCGCTTCGATGTAAAGTTTTTTGTTTTCGTTGAACCAATCTCGGTTATTGTTTTTCTCTAATTTTTTGAGAAATTGAAGGGTGGTGTTTTTCATCTGTTTATATTTTATTTTTTTCAGCGGTCAGAAGGAACACTTTGTACAATCATTCGTCTGTGTGACAAATTTTTGTCATGAGTGTTTCATTTTTTTTCGAGTTTCGAGTTACGGGTTACGAGTTTCGGGTTTGTCAGATTGAGCGAAGTCGAAATCCTTTTAAAAATTCAAATTAATTCATAAATCTGAAAGACTTGCATCAATCAAAAATGCTTTGATTTCTTCTTCGCTCGGTGGATTTTTCACGAGGAAAGTAACTTTTTCGTTATAATTAATGTCTCCAAAATAACCAATTTGAGCCATAAATTGTTTTTTTACAAATTCACCTTTAAATAATTCATCGGCTTTATACGCAATTTCTTTTGCGGAAAAATGATATTTAATTAAAAAATACAAATCCACATAATCTTTCCATTTCGATCTTCGTCCCAACGCAAACGCTTTCATAGCGGCGAGTGTCAGCAAATCCGGCATTTTGATGATGCCTTTTAATTCGGAATTTTTTGGAATATTGTACGGAAATTGAAAAAAAGTAAATTTGACCTGATTGATCTCCAAATTGATTTGATTGTATTGCGAAAAAGAGGCATTATATTTTAATTTTGCCTTGTAAATTTTTGAAAACACATCGCTTTTCCGAATTTCTTTTTCTTTGAAAAGATCAAAGTCAATGGATTCTCTGTGTCCGATGTGCAGAGCGATAGCCGTTCCTCCCACCATATAATATTCTCTTTTGAACAGAGCAATAAACGGCAAGAGTTCTTTTTGCTGTTCAGATAAAATTTCAAGATGCATGTTTAATAATTATTCTGTGAAACAAATCGTACATTTCGGGAATATAATTCCCGATTTGTCTGCCGGTTACGTTTTCAAAAACGCGTTTCAATTCGGGATATCCGAGTATTTTTATGAGCATTTTCAGATCGTCCCAAGTGCCGTAATTAAAAATAAATTCCACCAAAACATCATTGCTGATGTCTTTTATTTTATCCGGTTTGATGTACCAAAAAAGATGCTTGTTTTTTTCGATAAATTTTTCGCGCGTCATACCACAAATTTAAGGAAAATTTCCGAAATTTGAATGCATTTGTAGACTAAATGTATTAAAATTTCAAATATTTTTATAAATAAATTAAATATATTTAATAATTGTAAAATATTTAAGTATAATTTTAACGTAAAGAGTTTTTAATCCTGAATCAAGTTTCAGGACTGAAAAATATTTTAAACGCAAAGACGTTTCACTCGGCAAATGTAAAAACGTATTAAAAGAACGCGAGTCTTTGCTAAATAAAA
The DNA here is from genome assembly GCA_031277475.1 of Flavobacteriaceae bacterium. Lineage (GTDB taxonomy): Bacteria > Bacteroidota > Bacteroidia > Flavobacteriales > Weeksellaceae > JAITMJ01. The sequence continues at coordinate 5,823 of JAITMJ010000112.1, read as the reverse complement.
TGCCTTTTCGTTTTTCGAAAAATCCGAATAAAAATAGAAATCTTTGCGTTAAAAAAGACGACAGATTAACATTTTTTAATGCGTTTGACCTGTCGAAAACTTGCAATTCTTTCCAATTCCCCAAAAATACAGATATTTGCAATCTTATTATTTTGAACAGAATCAATGAAAATTTCAAACAACTGGCTGAAAGAATACCTCAAAACCGATTTGAAACCCGAAAAAATCGAGGAACATCTCACGGATATCGGTCTGGAAGTGGAAGGCATCGAAAAATTTGAAAGCATAAAAGGCAGCCTCGAAGGAATTGTGGTCGGAAAAGTATTGACCTGCGAAAAACATCCGAACGCCGATAAATTAAAGAAAACCACCGTAGAAATCGGGAGAGGAAAAATCCTAAACATCGTTTGCGGCGCGCCGAATGTGGAAGCCGGACAACGCGTTCCGGTTGCTGTTGTCGGCACGAAAATTTATAAAAACGACGAAGTTTTGGAAATCAAAGAAACCAAAATCCGCGGCGAAATTTCACAAGGAATGATTTGCTCCGAAAATGAACTCGGATTGAGCGAAAACCACTCCGGAATAATGGTTTTAGACGAAAACAAATTTAAAATCGGAGAAAATTTTGACCATTATTTTGAACTCGTAAAAGACGAAGTTTTTGAAATCGGATTGACGCCGAACAGAACCGATGCGATGTCGCATTACGGCGTTGCCAGAGATTTGAACGCATTTTTGATTTCCAACGATATGAACTGCGAATTTCAAAAACTGACGAGTTTGCCGGTGGAAATCTCCGGAAACCACGATTTTAAAATAGAAATCGAAAATTCCGAACTCGTTCCCAGATACATCGGTGCCGTCATCGAAAATGTGGAAGTGAAAGACTCTCCGGATTGGTTGCAAAACCGATTGAAAGCCATCGGATTAAGCCCAATCAACAATATTGTGGACATCACAAACTATATTCTGCACGGAATCGGACAGCCGCTTCACGCTTTCGATGCCGATAAAATTTCGGGAAAAATCGTGAAAGTCGGGACTTCAAAATCCGGAACAAAATTCACAACTTTAGACGGAACTGAACGCATTTTGAACGGCTCGGAAATTATGATAAAAGACGGAAACAACCGGCCGATGTGCATTGCCGGAGTTTTCGGCGGCATCAATTCCGGCGTTTCCGAAAGCACCAAAACCCTATTTTTGGAAAGTGCCTATTTCAACCCGATTGCCATAAGAAAAGCCGCTAAATTTCACGGATTGAGCACCGATGCTTCTTTTCGTTTTGAAAGAGGAATTGATCCGAACATTACGAGAATTGCGATGGTGCGCGCCATAAAAATGATTGAAGAAATTTCGGGCGGAAAATGGGTCGGGCAGATTTTAGAAAATTATCCCAAAAAAATTGAAGATCACTACATTATTTTGAGATTTTCAAAAATCGAACAAATTCTCGGCATAAAAATTCACAGAGAGAAAATAAAGGAAATCTTGAAATCTTTGGAAATTTCTATTTTAAACGAAATTCCGAACGGTTTGGAAATCTCGGTTCCGGCTTATAGAGCCGATGTTACGAGAGAAATTGATGTGATTGAAGAAATCCTCAGAATTTATGGTTACAACAAAATTGATGCGCCGCAAAAAATTTCGTTCACGCCCGTGAAATTAAATTTTAATGATACGGACGAACTTGAAAATTCTTGGGCAAAAACCTTGCAAAGCAACGGATTCTACGAGGTGATGAACAATTCCCTCACCGATGAAAAATTTGAAAATAAAGATGCCGTGAAACTCCTCAATCCGTTGAGTTCGGATTTGGCATTTATGCGAACTTCTTTGTTGAAAGGACTTTTGGAAAACGCAGTTTATAATATTAACCGAAAAACGCCGGACATTAAATTTTTTGAATTTGGAAAAATTTACCGCCGAAAAAGCGGTTTTGCTGAAAGAAAACAACTCGGAATTTTGCTTTCCGGAAGGCAAATTGCCGAAAATTGGCTTCAACCGAAATCCGAAACCAATTTCTATTTTTTGAAAGGTTTTGTGAAACTTCTTTTAGATAAATTAAACCTTGAAACCGAAGAAAAATATTTGGAAGATGCGCGATTTTCCGATGCTTTGGAAATTTCCGCAGGTAAAAATATTTTGGCAAAAATAGGAAAAGTAGCCCCGAAAATGCTGAAAGAATACGGCATTGATGCGGAAGTTTTTTATGCGGAAATAGAATTGGAAACCGTTCAGAATCTGCGTTCCAAAACCGATTTGAAATTTTCAGACGTTCCGAAATTCAACAAAATAAGGAGAGATTTGGCTTTGCTTTTGGATAAAAACGTGGCGTATTCCGAACTTTACCGATTGGCGAGAAAAAACAAATCGCCGTATCTGAAAAATATTAACCTTTTTGACGTTTACGAAGGAAAAAATATTCCCGAAGGAAAAAAATCTTATGCGATGAGTTTTGAACTTTTGAGCGAAGACAAAACTTTGGAGGAAAAAGAAATTTCCGAAGTGATGGATTCATTAATCAAAGCCTTTCAAACCGAATTTTCTGCGGAATTGCGGGCTTGAGTAATGTAACAATATATCAGTGTAACAGTTTACCAATCTTTCAATTTTTCAATCTTTAAATCCTTCACATCTATCTGAAAATCTTTTTCTATCTTTGAAAACCTATTTTTGAATTATGAAAAAACTGCTTTTAATATTTGTTTTGGCGATATTGGCATCGTGTTCGTCGGTTCCGAAAAACAAAACGAAAACCCAACCCTCGCTTTTAAACACAAATTGGACGCTCGCCGAAACGTTGAGAGGAAAAAAAATCCCGACTTTGAGCATCGAAAACGGAAGAATTTCGGGAAATGCCGGGTGCAACAATTATTTCGGGGAAGTGCTTTTAGACCCAACCACAGGAAATTTTTCCGTCTCCAAAGTGGGTTCCACAAAAATGGCGTGCGACAATATGAGCATTGAAGATAATTTTCTGAAATTGCTTTCGCAAGTGAATAAATACGCGGTAAACGGCAACGCGCTGGAACTTTATAAAGACGATTTGCTTTTGATGAAATTCAATAAAAACTGATTGAGAGACTGCGAGAAAAAAATGAATCTTAATAATTTCATTAAAAATCACAACAAACCGTTTGTAATCGCCGGACCTTGCAGTGCGGAAAGCGAAATCCAAATGTTGGAAACTGCAGAACGCATCAAAAAATCCGGAGCAGATGTTTCCGTTTTTCGTGCCGGAATTTGGAAACCGCGAACCAAACCGAATGGTTTTGAGGGCGTTGGCGAAATCGGTTTGAAATGGCTGAAAAAAGTAAAAGAAGAATTTGGTTTCAAAATGGCGATTGAGGTGGCGAACACCCATCACGTTTCCGCCGCATTGAAAGCCGATGTAGATGTTTTTTGGATTGGTGCACGCTCCACAGCGAATCCTTTTACGGTTCAAGAAATTGCAGTCGCTTTACGCGGAACCGACAAACCGATTTTCGTGAAAAATCCCATAAATCCCGATCTTGCGCTTTGGATTGGAGCGGTGGAACGATTGCTCGGGCAAAATATTAATAATTTGGGAGCCATTCATCGCGGATTTTCATCTTATCAAAAAACAAAATACCGCAACCATCCGAATTGGCAAATCGCGCTCGATTTTAAAAATCATTTTCCGAATATTCCGTTGATTGCCGATCCATCGCATATTTGCGGAAACCGAACCGATTTGGCTACGGTTGCCCAAGAAGCGATGAATCTCGGTTACGAAGGAATTATGCTGGAAACACATTTTAATCCCGATGAAGCGTGGAGCGATGCTTCGCAACAAATTTCGCCTGAAGTTTTGGCGAAAATATTGTCCGGTTTGAAAACCAGAACATCCGAAATTTCCGGCTATGAAAATGATATCCGAAAACACAGAACTTTAATCTCAGACATTGATTTTCAGGTGATTGAATTGCTTTCGCAACGGATGAAAATCTCAAGAAAAATCGGTGCTTTGAAAAAAGAAAATCACATCACTATTTTTCAGCCCGACCGATGGAAAGAAATCACGGAATACACTTCGCAAAAAGCATTTGAATGTGAAATGTCTCAGGAATTTATCGAGAGAATTTTTAAAATGATACACGAGCAAAGTATTGATATTCAGAATAATGTGTAGATGAGATTGAAAGATTGACACTCAAACCTACCTGAAAAGCGAAGAAAAAAACATGTACTGAAAAACGGTTTGTATTACAATCAAATTCTATAGTTTCGCGGATTAATTTACAATTTTTTACTCCGATTTTTTCTTTTTTTTCAATCCGGATACATCACATATTTTTCGCGAATTTTTTGGAATTTTTCAAGGTCGGGTTTCCAAGAATCTTTAATTTCTGCGGCAGATTTTCCGGCGATGATTTGTTTCCGAAGTTCGTCTGAACCGGCAAGTGTATCAAAATACAGATTTTTCAAAAAGAAATTTTGTTCGGGATTTTTGTAATGTTTATAAGCGTTCAGCAGCCAATCCAAATTCAGTTCGCGTAAATAGGGGCAGTGCGAAAGATTTTCGCCGTAGCATAATTGTCCGTTCAGAAAAGGATCTTTTGCGCCGGAAGTTGGTTTTGGCGTGAATTTAAAATCATAATTTTTTGTCCAAGGCGAGCCGTAAATTTGAAACGGTAAATCGGTTCCGCGACCTACGGAAACTTGAGTTCCTTCAAAAAAACAAAGAGACGGATAAAGGTTTATCGCTTTTGCGTTCGGCAAATTCGGGGATGGTTTTTCGAGGATTCCGTAGCGCGATTTTTTGTGATAATTTTTCATCGGAATCACAGTGTAATTGCATTGAACGCCGTTTTTCAGCCACTTTTCACCGTTCACCATTTTTCCGTATTCGCCAATCGTAAGTCCGTAAACCACCGGAACTTCGTGCATTCCGACAAAACTCGCCCATTTTTTTTTCAAAACCGGACCGTCAATATATCCGTCGTGCGGATTGGGTCGATCAAAAACCAAAACTTCCACATTGTTTTCCGCCGCCGCTTCCATAATGTAAGTCAGCGTGGAAATATAAGTGTAAAAACGAACGCCAACATCTTGAATATCAAACACAATCACATCAATATCTTTGAGTTGTTCGGGTTTCGGTTTTTTGTTGTCGCCGTAAAGTGAAACAATCGGGATTCCGGTTTTTTTGTCGGTTCCGTTTTCTATTGATTCGCCGGCATCGGCATCTCCGCGAAATCCGTGTTCCGGAGCGAAGATTTTTTTAATGTTAATTTTATTTTCGACTAAAAAATCTACGATGCTTATTCGATATGTTGGGGAAGGTTGAATATGTAGTGGAACAAATCCGGTTTTATTGGTAACCACCGCGACATTTTTATTTTCTAACAGAGGAAGATAAAGTTCAGATTGTTCGGCTCCGGTTTTAAAATCAGAATTATTTTGTGCATTAAAAAAAGCAAGGTTTCCAAGAAAAACGATGCCGATTAGAAGTAAATTTTTAATATTTTTTAAATTCATAATCTTGAAATTTTTGCCGAATTTTTTACGGAAAATTTAGGTTTTTCAAAGATAATAAAAATAGCCGGAGTTGCGGGCTTTAGCCAAAATCAAAATTCCTCGCCGACTTTTAACAAGTTTTTGTGATCTTTTTTAAAACGCTCGGCGGAAATTTTACCGTCTTTTCATAAATATTGCAGGTGTTTTTCCATTATCCGCCCCACACATTCACCGCAATCAATATAATTCCGATTGCCAAAGCCATAATCAGCACATAGTTTTCTACGTTTCCGTTTTGGATTTTTTTCATCGCTTTTCCGGAGTTTTCGGTGCTTTTGC
>JAITMJ010000105.1 GCA_031277475.1 Flavobacteriaceae bacterium | reverse complement strand
CGGATGTACAAGTGGACGGTTTGGGGAAGTTGGGGGGTTATGTTTTTGACATTTCCGTCTTGTTCCGGATGCTCTCTCATCCATTTTTCGGAATCTATTTCTATCTGATACAAAATACCTTCTATCATATCTTTAAAACCTGATAAATTGTAATAATTATTTTTTTTGATTTCTTCTAATAATGCTTGGTTGGATACTAACTCATTCCGTAAAAAGCCGCCATTGTCCCAGCCTTCCGGTGCAACGTCCGGAGATTCGGGGTCATCAATATTGTTTTTATCTCTTATAAGTTGGTCGTAGTAGCCGACATAAGCCATAATTTTTAATTTTTCAGCCTCGGTAAATTCTTTCAATTCTTCAGGTTCCGGATATCTTACATGGAGGGCATAATCGCCGAGCATAACCGCCATTTTATTGTTTTTTACCGTTGTATTTTCCAATATATATTTCATCAAGCTTTCTCGAATTTGCAATTTTCCATAGCAGTCTTTTGCTGCAAATAAATGGTCTAAAATCTCATTGTTATGCCGATTTGATTCGTCATATTGTTTTGCTGCCTTTTCTAATACCATTTTATTTATTTTTTCTTCCTTATCATAGCCAAAAACCCGAACAAGTTGTTCCAAAAAGTCTTTGTCATTGAATAATAACCAAACTAAACTTGCTTTGTCATCATTAAATAAATATTTGTTGCGGTGGACGAGAATAGGATTGGGATTGTTAAAATGTATTTTATTATCCTTAATTTCCACCATATCGCCTAACAAAGGTAAATATGTTATAACGCCGTATTTTGGAAATACAAAAATATGATCATATGTATAATCATCTTCCGTTTTCTCAATGTCCTTTTCTTTGGTATTATTAATAAATAACGTATAAAAAGTATCATGTTGCTTTTTTTGCGTCAAAGAGCAGTCCGAAGATCTTTCAAAAAACAACTTTATTTTGTCCATAAAAACATCCCGAGAAATCTCTTTGTAACCGGAGTTTTTCAGCATCTTGCTTACAGCGTAGCCTCCCAATTCATAATCTGTATCTGTTAAATGATATAAATGCGATATATCCGTATCGTCTTCGGGTAACTCATGCATTTCTTGAAGATTAATGTATTTTTTTATTAGTTCAATGGTGTCATTAGTCACTGCATTTTTAGAAATACTATTCATATTATCTATTTTATTGTTTTTACAACTTGTTAGGATTACTATTGATAATAGTGATATGATTATTTTTTTCATTTTTTATAGATTTTCAATTTGTTTTCAACAGATATTTAGACACTAGCGATTCTATTTCTTTGTTATTTTTAGCTATATCAATAACAGAATTGCCCTGCTTATCTATAACATTTAGATTAACAGCGTGGTCTATCAATAATTGAACTAAATCTATGTTATCTGTTTCAATAGCACGAAAAATAGGATATATAATATAATCACCTCCCATATCACCCGCTCCATTTACCTGTGCACCCGCTTTTAACAAGATTTTTGAAATGTCCAATGCCTTTTTTTTATCTTTTATTGAACATGCCAATGATAGTGCTGTATATCCGTTTTCATTATATACAATATTTACATTTTCATTGATGCTGATTAAGTATTCAACAATATTTGTATGTTCATATAATATTGCTGTATATAGTATATCATATTCAAAAATGTCGTCTGATAAACAGCGTTCTTTACAGGCATTATTGTTTATCATTTTTTTTACTGCTTCTAAATCACCTTCATAACAGACTAATCCTAATTCAGTAAAATTATAGATTCCTTTAGTTTCAACAAATTCATCTTGACAATCTATATTTTCTTGAATGTGTGTAATAGATGATTTTGATGTCTTATTATTTTTACTAATACAATCAATAGTACTGAATAAAATTATTAAAAGAAATAGTGTTCTAAAAATTGTTTTCATTTTCCTATTGTTTTATTTCAATGTGAATGGCACCTTCTTCGTCATCGAGGTACACTTTACTATTATAACCCGAAGAAGATAGCGGGGTAATGATTTTAGTTACATCATTCTCTTCCATTAATGCTTTCGTAAAATCTCTTGGATTAGCCATATTTTTAGAAACATCTAATATATTATTCTTGGCATATACTTCTTTGCTGACACAATGTTTTGAGACTCTTTGTCCTTTTTTACTTAGTTCTTCTATTTTAGCTGTCATTTGTTTCAAAATCTCTGCTTCTGGTTTCTTTTCCTTTAGAAGTTTTTGACATAAAGCCGTCACGATTCTTCCCGGCTCGGCATATCGTATAATTTTCCCTTTTGAAATATTGTCATACATTGCTTTAGCTTGTTGTGCAGGATATCTTATCGAACTAGTAATGGTAATCTTTGTATTATTTGATTTTTCAGCGGCGCGTTCTAACAATTCGATTGTTTTATTTGAAACGACATCTTTTCGTTCTTGCTCCAAACTGGAACTGAAAATTACAATATTTCCTTTTTTATTTTCTTCTTTTTTTTCTTCTTTCCCCCACAAACACTCTTTAGTTTTAAAAGTAGCAGAACTTTTTTCTTTAAAAAACTTTTTCTTGAGTTCATGATTTGTAGATGTACCATGTTTCGCGTCATGTCCAACAGCCTTACATACTTTTTTTATTTCGTCATCCGTATCTGCCCCGTTGGCAAATTTATCCGCACCTACATATTTAAAATAGCCCATTGCTGCTAAAACTGCTGTTTCCAAATCGGTTCTCACTTTGTCTGCGCCGGCATCCGTTAAAATACTTTCGGAATGAACAGATTTTATTTGATTATAAACGCCTCCGAAAGTTGTTCGTCCTGTAATTTGTACCAACCCACTGCCTCTAAAACGCCAGCCGTCGCCCGACGATTCATCGTAGTTACCATTAGTGTTTGCATATACAAAATTGGCTATTGCCTCCTGTCTTTTTTGAGTGTCCTGTATTTTTAATAACTCATCGGCTTTTTCGGAAAGTTCTTTGTTTTTAAATTCTCTGTCGTCAGTATGTTTGTATTGTGCATTTGGGTTGTACACTGATTGCCATTTTCCATTTTTCCAAGCACCTTTAAAAAATTTGCTTGGAAAAATATCGTACATTCTTTGTTTTGAATATCTCATATCTTCCCCATCTTTTATATCCAATTTATATCCTGTTTCTATGGCTGCCTGCGCAAAAAAATGTGCTTTCATCCAACAAGTGTTCATTTTCAGCCCTTCCATATATTTGGTATAGGCGGCGGCTGTTGTTTGCAATGTTGAGTCGGAAACATCCGGAAACAATTCTTTTAATTGGTCTGCTGTTATTTTTTTCTCGCAATTCGGGCATTTGTGTTCTTCTTTCTTCTCCGGCTCTGTTTTTCCTACGCTTGCCATAGATCTTCCGTCCGGTTTTTCTATAGTCGGTTCCTTGTCTTTGGTTGCGGTTCCTTTGGCTTCACCGTGATCCCATAATTCTCCCCACCA
>JAITMJ010000094.1 GCA_031277475.1 Flavobacteriaceae bacterium | reverse complement strand
GGTAAAATATAGTTGTCAAACAAATTCGTTTGGGTATTTTTCCTGCACGCGAAGAAGTGCGAGAAAAAAGAGCCGCCAAGTTTTTGTCAATTCCAAAAGTTTTTCTACCTTTGCATCCGTCTAACGCAAAAAAGCCCAGATGGCGGAATCGGTAGACGCGCTGGTCTCAAACACCAGTGGATTCATTTCCATGCCGGTTCGACCCCGGCTCTGGGTACTTTTTAAAACTCCATTCGATTGATTTTCAAAAGAATGGAGTTTTTTCTTTGGTGGATTTTCCCCACATTTTCCTCACCGATGCCAACCTGCCTGAAATTTTACTCATTTTAGCATTTTCGCCATTTGCTCAATACATTTTTTCTTTTGTTCTAAATTCGGGTGAACATATAAATTCAGTGTGGTGCTGATATTTGAATGTCCGAGAATGACGCTGACGGTTTTGTAATCGCAGTTGCTTTCGATGCAGCGGGTGGCAAAACTGTGGCGCAAACCGTGGAATTTCAGTTCGGGAATGTTCAAATTTTCCAGCATTTTTTTATAGTAATTGCGGTAGGTTCGCGGTTCGGTGGGTTTTGCATCGTTGGTCAGAACGAAAAAATAGTTGTTGACTATTTTTTTGAGCGGTTTCAGTATTTGCAACAAATCTTTGGTCATCGGAATTTCACGAATGGAGTTTTTTGTTTTGGGCGTGTCGAGCAATAATTCGGTGTGCCGACTGCTGTTTTCGATGGTATAAATGCGCTGAATGGTTTTGCGAACAGCAATAATTCCGTTTTCGGTATCAATGTCTTCCCAAGTCAGGGCGCAAATTTCGCCGATGCGTAAGCCTGTGGACAAGCAAATATAAACGCCCAAATTTCTGAACGTAAAATTTTCCCGGACAAAGTTCATCATCTTTTTTTGATTGGCTCGGCTCAGCACTTCAATGCCGGGGTTTTCTCTTTCGGTGGGATATTGAACATCAAAGGGAACGTATTCAAACACTTTGTTTTTGGCTCCGAATTTCAAAATCATTTTTAAGACAATCAAAATGTCTTTGACGGTTTTTTGGCTCAAACCTTCCGCTAATTTTTGAAGTACAAAGGTTTGTACTTCGCTTTCTTCAATGCAGGTTTTAGTGCCGAACGCAGGCAATAAATGATTTTCAATCAGCAGAATGTACGCCGAAAAACTCGACTTTTTTACATACTGTTTTTTATCCGCTTTCCATAAAGCGATAATTTCTGAAATGGTTTTTTGATTTTGCATAATTTTTCGATTTTTAAATTAATGACTTATTATCTCAAAAAAAGTACACAAAAGATTTTGAATATCAAATTTCGGTTAGGTTCCAAATTTGAGATTTAAAGAGTTTGAGGGAGAGTGGGTGGAGGCAACATTAGGCGAAATTGCTAATGTTTCAAAATTGGCCGGGTATGAGTTTACAAAACATATCACATATGAAGAATCTGGAAAAATTATTGCTTTACGCGGATTAAATATAAAAAGCAATAAATTAGATTTGTCAGATGTTAAGTACATTGATAATAGTGATTTGTCAAAATTGAACAGAAGCAAATTGTTTATTGATGATTTAATGTTTACCTACATCGGCACTATTGGGGAAGTTGCATTAATCGAAGAAAACGATAGGTTTTATTTAGCTCCGAATGTATCCAGAATTAGAGTTGACAAAAAGATAATTTTACCTCAATTTTTATTGCAATATTTCAATTTACCTCGTTTTAAAAATATTGAAATACAGAAATATGTTTCTTCAAGTTCTCAACCAGCCTTGACAATGGAAAATGTGCGAAAATTTGCCATTATATTTCCCACTTTTCAAGAACAAACCAAAATCGCCACATTTCTCTCCTTGCTTGACGATCGCATTTCCACCCAAAGGCAAATAATTGAGGAAATGAAATCGCTGAAGGATGCTACGAATAATAAATTGATTTATGAAAATAAATTACTCAATCAAAAAATGAGATTATCTGACATTGGAGAGGTGAAAAATGGCTATGCGTTTAAAAGTAAATCATATGAAGAAAGAGGAAAATATAAAGTTATCACTATTGCTAATGTTACGGGGGAACGAAATATTAGTGCTTTAAAGTGCAACAACATTATCGACTTACCCAAAGACATACAACCACATCAAACATTAAAACTTAATGATATTCTAATTTCACTGACAGGGAATGTTGGTCGTGTTTCCTTATGCAACATTGACAATGCTTTGCTAAATCAAAGAGTTGGACTATTTGTTCCAAATAATATTATGAATACTGAGTATATTTTTCAATCTATATCTAATAAAAGATTTGAAAAAATGATGATTGCAAGCGGAAAAGGTGCTGCTCAAATGAATATCAACAAAAGTGATATTGAAAATTATGAAATACCATATAGTTCTGATAAAGTGCAATTGCTCAAAATATCATCTTTGTTAAGAAAACTTGACCAAAAAATTGAAACCGAACAAAAACTACTTTCGGCGTATCAAAATCAAAAGAAATATGTCCTAAGCCAACTGTTTATATAGCATAATCTTCGTCAATCATCCATTTTTCACGCAAGCGAAAAGCCGGAATGGTTTGTCGTTTTGCTTTGTTGGCAGCAATATTCGGCTTTATGTTATTTTTTTCAGCCCATAGCGAAAGCGGAACAATTCTTTTGGCAGTAAGCATCGTAATTCTTTTATGTAAGGATTCTTGCAAAAGAAGAGCAAAAAGATTGGTAAATCCGTCGAATTTCATCGTAACAGGATATTTATTAAAAAGCGGATAATATTCCCGATGCTTGCTCTTATTCTGAACAATGATTGGAGGAAGCCCCATATTCATCAGTTGCAGGTTAATAAGCACTCTGCCCATTCGTCCGTTGCCATCACAAAATGGATGTATGGTTTCAAACTCTGCATGAAAGTGGGCAATTCTATCTAAAAAATGAGATGCTTTTTCGTTGTTATACTTATCAACAAGTTCTTGCATTAAATGATTTACAAACTTTGGATTTGCCCCCAAATGATTTCCTATTCGCACCCATTCCTTGCCACTGCGAAATCGTCCGGCAATACTGTCATCTATATTTGTCAGTAAAGTTTTATGCAAACCTAAAATCAGTTTGAGATTGAGTTTGTGATAGGGCTTTTCGAGTAGCGATTCGGTAATTTTTGCTAAATTTTTTGCTTCAAATACTTCACGAATATTTACTTTTCCATGTAATTCATTGCCTGCAAGAATTTTTTCGGTATCTTCGAGTGTAAGTGTAGAATTTTCTATGGCATTGGAGTTGTAAACCATTTCGGGAATTTCAGCAATAGCAATCTCTTTCAAAAGTTTTTCATTCCCATTTGATAGTTCTACATATCGTTTTTGCAGTGCTTCAATTTTGTCTTTTGTGGTTTGATATATCACCGCCGTATTTTTTTTGCAAAGGTAGACAACTCTTCGTGAAAAACAGGATAATTCAATATAAATTCACGCAATTAATCGGTTCAAATTTTCACACAAACATATTCGCCAGCAAATACTTTTTTTGTTCGGTATATTTTTTTAGGATTTGCCTTTCGTTTTCTAATTTTTCGTCAATAGCAGAAAGGAAATTAGCGATTTTAGTTTGTTCTTTAATGCTTGGAATAGTTATACTAATTGAACCTATATCCGAACTATTAACAGATGTAAAAGTACTACCTTGCTCTATGGTCTTCCAAGCGTCTTCAAATTGAAGCAAAAATTGATAAATAAAATCACTCACAGAATATTCATTATTTTTTATTGAACATACGCCTCTACCGATACAAGCATAATGAAGGGATTTTGCGACATGACCAACAGGGGCTCTTACTGTTAATAGCAAATCTCCGATTTCGCAAAACTTAGTTGGGCTACTTGTGTGTTGTCGAGGATTAGACTTCCTATCCATAATGTCCGCATTTCCTTGTATTAAAGGAACACCAACACCATTAGTATTATAAGAAGAAGAATTAGGCGATTGCCCCATTTGTATAGTTGCAACCTCCCCCAACTTTTTCACCTCCCACTCCGGAAATTCATTCCCATCATCGTCTTTAAACCTCAATTCTTGAGAAAATATCTTTTTGCTCACTCCCTTCATTAAGGTTTCCATTTCCTCAATTATTTGCCTTTGGGTGGAAATGCGATCGTCAAGCAAGGAGAGAAATGTGGCGATTTTGGTTTGTTCGGATTTTGAAGGTAGATAGGTAGTATAATTACTAATTTGCTGTTTATCACCTCTTGGCATTTTTGTCCCTTTTGTGCCTAACATTACATAATTAATGAATTTGTCATTCGCAATTAAGTGATGCAAAAACTTTGCTTCACAAGTGTCATTGCTTCTGAAAACAACAACATCCGCACTACATCCGCCATTATAATTTGCAAGCCAAATCTTCTTTAAATATGGTCGTATATTAGAGAAAAGTATATCATCTTTTCTAAATGCAACTACATTTGTGTTGTTTGGAATAGAAGTAGCAGGAATCACACCCTGAAAATTTTGAAGAATATTTTCTGTGGATATGTATTTATCAACAGAAAGCAACGAAGTTGAAATTTTTCCTCTTACATTTTCAACTAATTCGCCTAATGTTGCCTCCACCCACTCTCCCTCAAACTCTTTAAATCTCAAATTTGGAACATTGAGGTTTTTTTTTGATTTTTGTTTCATATTTTATAAATTTGCAGCGGAAATCATTGAACATTAAAAATAAAAGGATTGGGGTGTCCCCGATCGAGTAGAAGCCGAGCAATTGCTTGGCTTCTGTTTTTATGGAAAAATTTTAAGTCCATATTTTTTGCTGTTTTTAGTATATATTTTGCTCTTCAATACATCAAATGCAGGATTTGCTCTGTTAGGCTCCATAACATATCGTGCAATTGGATATGCAATCAAGTCGGCTAACTGCAAACCATTGATATTTTCTTTTTTATCCTTAAATGCTATTGCTGTTTTTATATCGCGTAACCGTTGAGCAGATACATAACTTGTGCCTCTTGATAGAAGACGTTGAAAATGTTCATCTAATTTTTTGTCTTCTTTTTTACCTCGTTTTTCAATAGTAATATCAAGTTGCTTTGCCGTATCTGTTACATCATCCAAAAAGAATACCGCCCTTTCAATAATAAAGGACAAAGCTAACTCATATACATCATTAGATAGTCTTCCGTAGGTTTTAATGTATTTTTCCTTATTGATAATCGAAGTTATGATATGGTATTCCGAATTTTGGATAACACTGTTTATTCGTTCATAAAACCTTTTTTTTATTTCCAAATCAAATAATATTTGAAATTCTTTATTGCATTTTCGAATATCTCTTGAATGAAAAATTACATCTTTATTTTCCCAAAATTCTCTTTTTATGATGTTTAGTTCCTGACTAATCGTATGATAACTATCTTCGGAAATCAATATGCCACACAACAAAAAAACGGGGAAATCGGTATTTACAGATACCAATCCGTGATCTCCGCTTTCGTCTATATACAAATGGTATTTTTTCATTTAAAAAAATTAAAATTATACAATTCCCAACTCTTTCAAATACCCATCAATTTCTTTGTCCAACTTTGCCCGATTTGTTTCCAAATTTTTAATTTCCTTCATCACGGCGTGGATGTCAATTTCCGCTTCTTCTTCCGAAGTGTCCACATAACGGGAGATGTTTAAATTAAAATTGTTGTCGGCAATTTCTTTCATGGATGCCCGATGCGAAAAGCGTTCCTCCTCTTTTCGGAACCGGTAGGTTTCCACTATTTTATCAATGTCTTGCGGACGCAAGTTGTTCTGCCGTTTGCCTTTTTCAAAATGCTTGGCAGCGTTGATAAACAGTACATCGTCTGTTTTTTTGCATTTTTTCAACACTAAAATACAAACAGGAATGCCTGTGGAAAAGAACAAATTGGCGGGCAACCCGATGACGGTATCAATGTAATTGTCTTTCAATAATTTTGTTCGTATGCGTTCTTCGGCACCGCCCCTGAATAAAACGCCGTGCGGCAAAATGATTGCCATTACGCCTTCGTCGCTCAAAAAATGAAGTCCATGCAACAAAAATGCAAAATCGGCAGCCGATTTGGGCGCAACGCTGTAATTTTTAAAACGGAAATCGTCGCCCATCGTTTCCGCAGGCTCCCAACGGTAACTAAACGGAGGATTGGCAACAATGGCATCAAACACGGTTTTTTTCGCAGGATTTAATTCGTTTAAAATATCCCAATCGTTGAGCAGTGAATCGCCGTGATGAATTTCAAATTCCGAATCTTTCACGCCGTGCAGCAGCATATTCATTCGGGCAAGGTTGTAGGTGGTAATGTTTTTTTCCTGACCGTAAATTTTGCCGATTCCTTGCGTTCCCATTTGGTGACGCACATTGAGCAACAGCGATCCGGAACCGCAGGCAAAGTCAAATACTTTATCAAGTTTTGTTTTTTTTCCTCGGGCGGGGTCTTGACTGTCCAGCGTTACAATTCGGGAAAGAATGGTGGAAATTTGTTGTGGCGTATAAAATTCGCCGGCTTTTTTGCCCGAACCTGCCGCAAACTGACCAATTAAATACTCGTAAGCATCGCCCAAAATATCGCTGTCGGTAGAAAATTTGGCAATGCCTTCCGCAATTTTGGTGATGATGACACACAATTTATTGTTTCTGTCGGTAAGGGTTTTCCCCAATTTTTCCGAATTGAGATTGATTTCGGAAAACAAACCTTGAAACGTTCTTTCAAACGATTCGTTTTCGATGTATCTGAAACCTTTATCGAGGGTTGTCAGCAAATCGCCGCTTTGCGTTCGGGCAAGTTCCACGATATTGCTCCACAAATAGTGCGGTTCGATGACATAATGCACTTTGCGGCGCATTTGTTTTTCAAAAACGGAAACATCTTTTTCGTTTGCATCGTACCAAATTGATAATGGATTACGTTTATCTTCCTTATCAAGTTTTGGATAGTCTTTACCCAATTCTTTTTTAGCGGCTTCTTCGTAGTTTTCCGACAGATAGCGCAAAAAAAGAAACGACAGCATATAATCGCGAAAATCGTCCGCATCCATTGATCCCCGCAGTTGGTCTGCTATTTCCCAAAGGGTTTTACCGAGTTGTTGCATATTCAATTACGAATTAAAAATTAAAAATTACGTCAGTCAATCAATTACGAATTTTCAATTACGAATTACGAAAATAGAACAATTCGTAATTTTTAATTCATAATTCGTAATTTATTTTTTATGGTGATTTGAATTTTACCGATTATTTTACAGATTTCTTCGGCATCATTCAACAAACTATCTGCTTGTTCTTGATTCAAATAATCGGTTGCTAAAAGTAGCCTTAACCAATAAGCCGTTTCTCTTGCTTCTTTATAAGCGATACTTAATTTTGAAAGAAAATCTTTATCGGATTGTCCGCCGATAGATTCCTCAATATTTGCACCGATAGAGGTACCACTGCGTAAAACCTGTTTAGACAGTACAAATTCTTTCTTTTCAGAAATCAAATATTTGTACACATTTATAATTCTAACTGCAAACGCAAAAGACTTTTGTTGTATAATATTATCACTTTTCATCGTAATTCGTAATTGAAAATTCGTAATTGCTTATTCCCACGCTTTCAATCCCGAAATTTCCCTTTCTGCGGTTAATTTTTTCAATAAAGGAGCCAAATCTTCCATTAACGCTAATTCTTTTTGTATCCGTTCTTTCCAGCCCAAATCGAAAGAGGCAAACAAGGCGTTTAATGCTGCTCCGTCAAAAATCATTCGGTTTATTATATTTTCGATAAATGATTGTAATACTGTTGTTTCAAGTCCGTGTTTGGCGGCAGTTTCAGCCAAAGCGTTAGCAAATTTTTCGATTTTGAATGTTTGAAAATCGTCCCGGATTTCCTGTTCGGTTCTGCCGTTCAGTTCATCGGATTTAGTATTGATAAAATCCACAATATCATCCCTTTCTTCCATCAAATTGGCGCTCGAAGAAATAAGGCTGATCAGTTGCTCTTTGGTTATTTTTTGTTTCAGCGGCTCGCGACCCAAGTTTGTGGCAAGCAACTTCATGATATAATCATAATCAATAATAGCGGATGCAAAAAGCACAAATTCAAAATCCAACTGCTGCACTTCGGGACTTGGATTGCCCTCGTTTTTGTTTTGTTTTTTCCTGAGTTGCTGCGCCGTTTCCAAATATACGCCGCGAAAGGCACGCAATTCATTTTCGGGCAATAAGGTTTCGATTTCCGTTTGGTCTTCTTCGCTTATATCGGTGTATTGGTCGAGTTCCCTTTTCAGACGCTGAATTTCTTTAAAACGATTGATAAATTCCGCACGTGCTTCGTCGCCTTTCAGATTGTTTATTTCTTCGGGTTTGCACTCCAAATGGTGCAGTTTCATAAATTTTTCCAGTTCGGCTATTTTTTCTTCATATTTTTCAATAACGACAGGGGCAGGTTCAACCAACCAAATGCGTTTTGCCTGTTCGATATTCTCGCCCGAAAATCTGGCAATGGCCACATCCACTTCATATTGCTGTCCGCGAAAATCAAGAATATTGCCGTAAGGTTTTGTATCGTTTAAAACGCGGTTGGTGCGTGAAAAAGCCTGTATCAATCCGTGATATTTCAGTTTTTTGTCCACATACAACGTATTCAAATATTTGGAATCAAAACCCGTCAGCAGCATATCTACCACAATCGTAATGTCAATTTTGTTTTTGTGGGGATAATCCGCATTGCTGTATTGCTGGTCTTTGATGCGTTTTTGTATGTCTTGATAATACAAATCAAATTCGTTGATGTGATGATTTGTTCCGTATTGTTTGTTGTAGTCCGCAATAATTGTTTTTAATGCTTTCTTTTTTACATCGGGTTCTTGCCGATTATCTGCTTTTTCCTGCGGCAAATCTTCCTGAATTTGCTGCACGTCTTTGTCGCCTTCCGCAGGCGGAGAAAATACGCAGGCGATATTTAAGGGGCTAAAATTTTCATCGTCTTCCCGGTTTTTTGCCTGTATTTTTTTAAACAGTTCATAATATTCAATCGCTTCGTTAATAGATGCCGTTGCTAAAATGGCGTTGAATTTTCGTGAGTCGGTGGCGGCATTGTGTTTTGCCAATATCGCCTCAATAACGGCTTGCTTGGCGAGACTTCCATCCGCTTTTCGAGTATTTTCACCTTTCGGCTCAAAATAATCTATATGAAATTTCAATACATTTTTATCTTCAATAGCATGAGTAATCGTATAGGCGTGCAATTCTTTTTGAAAAATATCCTGTGTGGTCAGCAGCGTTTTTTGCTCGCCGTCTATTTGGGTATAAGTGGCATTTTCTTCAAAAATGGGCGTTCCCGTAAAACCAAAAAGTTGCGCATTCGGAAAAAATTCTTTGATGGCTTTGTGATTTTCGCCAAATTGAGAACGGTGGCATTCGTCAAAAATAAATACAACCCGTTTTTTACTCAAAGGTTGCAAACGTTCTTTATAATTTTTCTTATGTGCAGGGTCGAGAGCCAAACCCAATTTTTGAATGGTGGTAACGATCACTTTATCGGCATAATCGTTCGACAACATTCGTCTGACAAGCGTTTCGGTGTTGGTATTTTCCTCTACGCAACCTTCCTGAAACCGATTAAATTCTTCGCGGGTTTGTCGGTCTAAATCTTTTCTATCCACCACAAACAGGCATTTTTCAATATCGGGATTATCTTTGAGCAAGGTAGATGCCTTAAACGAAGTCAGCGTTTTTCCGCTGCCTGTGGTGTGCCAAATATAGCCGTTGCCTCGGTTTTGATGAATGCAATCTACAATCGCTTTTACCGCATAAATTTGATAGGGACGCATCACCAACAATTTTTGTTCGCTTGCCACCAACACCATATAGCGGCTGACCATTTCACCGAGCGTACATTTTGCTAAAAACTTTTCGGCAAAATCATGCAGATGCGTAATTTTTTTGTTGTTTTCATTGGCTAAACGATAAATCGGCAAAAATTGTTCTTCGGCATTAAAACGAAAGTGCTTGTCATTATTGTTTGCAAAATAATAGGTATTGGTTTGATTGCTCACAATAAAAAGTTGCATAAAACACAACAACGTATTGGTAAAACCATTGCCCGCATCATTTTTATAATCCACAATTTGCTGTATTGCCTTTCGAGGTTTTACATCAAATGTTTTTAACTCAATTTGAACAACAGGAATCCCATTAATAAGTAAAATCACATCGTAACGATGATGGCTGTTATTCGTATTAATGCGCAGTTGGTTGATGACTTCAAAATCGTTTTTGCACCAGTCTTTTATATTGACCAATGAATAATACAAAGGTGTGCCGTCTTCGCGTTGAAAAGAATTTTGTTCACGCAGTTTTTTGGAAGAAGCAAACACATCGGGATTGATGATTTCCTCCAGCAATCGACTAAATTCCGCATCCGTCAAACGAACTTTATTTAATGCCTCAAACTTTTCCCGAAAATTGCGTTCAAGCGTATCCCTGTCGCGAATATCGGGACGATAGCGGTATTTGAGGTCAGATAATTTTTGTACTAACTGCTCTTCAATTTGGGATTCTTTGTTCATAAATTATTCTATATAATTTCTGTGTTTTTTGACAAAATCAGATTCGTAAAGATATAAAATTGAGATGATTTCCGTATTATCGTTTTGTATTCAGGATTGTAGTATCTTTGTTGAAATTTAAATACCTATTCAAATAGGTGCTTTACGGCAATCCAAAGAAGAATCAGTCCGCGGAGGATTGTCAAACCCTTAAACTTTGAATTTTTAAAACCTTGAGCAGCAACATTCCTTTAGCCGAAAAACTGCGTCCGAAAACGCTTGATGAAGTTCTCGGTCAGGAACACCTCACCGGAAAAAACGGAACCATCCGAAAAATGATTGAGAATGATGCGCTCAATTCGCTGATTTTTTGGGGACCGCCCGGAACGGGAAAAACCACGCTTGCGGAAATTATTTCAGAAAAATCGGGGCGGAAATTTTTCAAACTTTCTGCCGTTTCTTCAGGCGTGAAAGATGTTCGTGAAGTGATTGACGAAGCCAAAAAACAAAACCTTTTTTCGGGAAAATCGCCGATACTTTTTATCGATGAAATTCATCGGTTTAATAAATCTCAACAAGATTCTTTGCTTCACGCTGTGGAAAAAGGATGGATTGTGCTAATCGGTGCTACTACCGAAAATCCGAGTTTTGAAGTGGTTTCGGCACTGCTTTCGCGTTCGCAGGTTTATGTTTTAAAATCGCTGACCTACGAAAAATTGGAAGAATTGGCAGATGTCGCCTTGAAAAAATTTAACGAAGACGAAAAAACCGATTTTAAAATTAAAGACAAAGAAGCCTTTATTCAATATTCCGGCGGCGATGCGCGAAAACTCATCAATTCGGTGGAATTGGTTTTAAATCAATTTAAAAATTCAAAGAAAAAAGAAATTTCCAATGCCGATGTTCTCTCTGTTTTGCAGGAAACAATGGCACTTTACGACAAAAACGGCGAGCAACATTACGACATTATTTCGGCGTTCATAAAATCCATGCGCGGAAGCGATCCGAATGCGGCGGTTTATTGGCTGGCGCGAATGTTGGACGGCGGCGAAGACATCAAATTCATCGCAAGACGAATGTTGATTTTGGCGGCGGAAGATATCGGTTTGGCAAATCCGAACGCACTGACGATGGCGAATACTTGTTTTCAGGCGATTAACGTCATCGGAAATCCGGAAGCGAGAATTATTTTAAGCGAATGTGCGGTTTATTTGGCGGTTTCGCCGAAATCCAATTCCACTTATATGGCGATTAATTCGGCGATGGATTTTGTGAAAAAAACGGGAAATCTTCCGGTTCCGCTCCACCTCAGAAATGCGCCGACCAAACTGATGAAAGATTTGGGTTATCACAAAAATTATGAATATGCCCATTCTCACGAAGGGAGTTTTGTGGATTTGGAATTTTTGCCGAAGGAAATTTCGGGGACAAAATTCTACGAACCGGGCGAAAATTCCACCGAAAAGAAAATCCGCGAGGAACTTTTGAAAAAGTGGAAAGGAAAGTATGGATAGATTTCAAGACAAAGCAAAGAATTACGAACTGTATTTGTGGCATACAGCCTATAATCTGCCCCTTTAAAAATTTTCAGATTTTCACGCTTTCAAATTACCGAAATTTACTAAAAATCATTATATTTGCCGCCAATAAATTTTAACGCTGTATATTACAATGCAAGGAAAAGGACTTATTACAATTATCGCCATAGTTCTCGGGCTTATCTGTATCAATGAATTGCTGCCGACTTGGTATAGCAACAGAACGGAAAAACGGATGGAAACCGTAACTTCATCGCTTAACAAATTGGCGACCGACAAAACCATTAATCCGACAAAAATCGAGGAAATATTGATTGCTGACGGAAAATTAGACCCGGTGGAAACCGAAAAATTATTGAACGCCATTAAAAAGAAAAACAACGGAAAAATCGGCGGACAAAATGTGCCGGAAATATTGTCGGAAAGTTTAGATAAAATTAAAAATGATACTCTAAATCTCTATTATACAAAACTTTACTACTCCAAAGCGAAAGAAAAAGAAATGAAACTCGGTTTGGATTTGAAAGGCGGAATCAATGTTTTGCTGGAAATCAACCAAAGAGATCTGGTGAACGATATGACGAATTTCTCCGCAAATCCCGTTTTGGCAGAGGCTTTGAACAGAACAGACGTAGCAATGAAAAGCACTACAAATGCTTATATCGACGTTTTTTTCGAGCAATTTGATGCCGTAAACAAAGAAAAAGGAACCAATCTGAAACTTGCGGACACCGAAATTTTTGGAAACACAAACCTTTCCGAAATCAAATACAATTCTACGGACGAGGAAGTGAAAAGTATCGTAAGAAAAAGAATCAATTTGTCTGTCGGTGCCGCTTTTGAAGTGATTAGAACGCGTATTGACAAAATGGGAGCCGTGCAACCGAACGTTCAAAGAGTTCCCGGAACCGCGAGAATTTCCGTAGAAATGCCCGGAATTAAAGACATTGACCGCGTGAAAAAAATGCTTCAAACTTCTGCAAAACTTCAATTTTGGGAAGTGCAACAGATTAATGAAGTTTATCCGTATTTCGCGCAGTTGCAAACTTTGGTCAGTGCAAAAGCAGATTCCATCGGTGTTTCAAGAGATATTAATGTAGAAAGATTGCTTCAATCCGGAGGACAAATAGACGGAAGCAGCGTAGGAAACGTCAATGAAAACGATACCGCCGCCATTAACAAAATTTTAAATTCGGAAATTGCCGTAAAAGCAAGACCTGCGAACATCAGATACACCCAATTTATGTGGGGCTACAAACCGCAAACCAACGACAGCAAAAGTTTGATGCTTTACGCCATTCGCGGAAATATCAACCGTAAAGCGCCGGTGGACGGAGCCGTAGAAAGTGCCAACGTGAATTACGATCAACTCGGAAGAGTGGTGGTAGATATGCAAATGGATTCCAAAGGCGCGAAAGATTGGAGAATTATGACGGAAAAAAATGTCAAAAAACCGGTTGCCGTAACTTTGGATAATATTGTTTACACCGCTCCAAACGTGAACGAACCGATTCCAAACGGAAGAACCCAAATTTCCGGAAATTTTTCTCAAGAGGAAGCGCAAGATTTGGTCAATGTTCTCGGAGCCGGAAAACTTCCTGCCGGAGCAAAAGTGGTTCAGGCAGATGTGGTAGGTCCGTCGCTCGGTCAGCAGGCTGTTCACGACGGTTTGATGTCTTTCATCATCGCATTTATTTTAATTATCGTTTACATTATTTTCTATTATGGCGGCGCGGGAATTTATTCCGTAATTGCTATGATTCTCAATCTGTTCTACATTTTCGGGATTATGGATTCCGGAGATTTCACGCTCACACTTCCCGGAATTGCGGGTATCGTTCTTTCGATGGCGATGGCGGTAGATACGAACGTAATTATTTATGAAAGAACCAAAGAAGAACTTTTTGCCGGAAAAAATATTAAAGAAGCCTACAAAGATGGTTTCAAACACGCACTTTCCGCAATTATAGACGGACACTTGGCTACACTCATCACCGCGATTATTCTCTTTATTTTCGGAACCGGTCCGATAAAAGGTTTTGCGGTAACGCTGATAATCGGTATTTTGATGACGTTCTTTACCAATGTCGGAATCGCCAGAGCAATGATTTTCAGCCGATTGGAAAAAGGAAAACAACTTTCCGTTTGGACTGCGCCTACAAAAAATCTTTTCAGAAACACTTGGATAGACTTCATCGGCAAAAGAAAATACGCCTACATTTTCTCCGGAATTTTAACCGCGATTTGTGTGATTTCAATGTTTACAAACAGTTTTAAATTCGGTGTGGATTTTGAAGGCGGACGAAATTATGTCATCAAACTGAACCAAAACGTAGATGCCGGAAAAGCAGAACAGGCTTTGGCTCCGCTGTTTCAAACGGCTGACGGAAAAAATAATTCGGTGGACGTGAAAACTTTCGGAACGGGAAATCAACTGAAAATCACGACGGATTACAAAATTGACGACGAATCTCTGTCCGCAGACCAAGAAATCGAGGCAAAAATTTTCGAAGGTTTGAAACCTTATCTCCCGAAAAATTCTACGATAGAAACTTTCAAAGCGGCTGATAAAGACCATTACGGAATTGTTTCCTCCACAAAAGTGGGACCTTCCGTGGCAGACGACATCAAAACCTACGGAACGCTTGCGGTAGTTATCGCCCTTGCGGGAATTTTCCTTTATATTTTGTTGAGGTTCAACAAATGGCAGTTTTCGCTCGGTTCGGTTGTCGGTTTGTTCCACGTTGCCGTCATCGTTTTGGGAGCGTATTCTTTGCTTTACAACATAATGCCGTTCAATATGGAAATCAATCAAGATTTTATCGCGGCAATTCTCACGGTTTTGGGATATTCCATCAACGATACCGTCATCATTTTCGACCGGATTCGTGAATATTTGCGAGAGAAAAAAGCACTCACGCTGTCCGGACTTTTTGACGATTCCATTTCCAGCACGCTCGGAAGAACGTTCAACACTACGTTTACCACATTGCTTGTGCTTTCCGCAATCTTTATATTTGGCGGCGAAAACTTGCGCGGATTCATATTCGCATTGCTGATAGGAATTGCTTTCGGAGCGTATTCATCCATATTCATCGCTTCCGCCATCGCCTACGATTTCCTAAAAGGACGCGGAAAAGAAGAAGCCGTACACGGCAGAAGTTCGGTGAGTAAATAGATTTTTGAGATTTGATTTTTTTGAGTTATACGAAAATATCAATTATAAATCGTCAGTATATTGCTCGAAGGATTGTAAGAAGTTGGATAAGTTTTCGGCAAAAATCCGGCGGTATTTCCTTGCATCGGTTCGCCGGTCGTCAGCAGCCATTTTGAATTATCTTGCGGACAAACCAGATACAAATTATTTTCCACAACCAGTGTTGTATCGTCTGCCGGACAAAGATGCGGCGCGTTTCTGTCATAAACTTTAAAACCGCCCGCAGGAAGTTTTACCACAACCAAACCTCGCGTTCCGTCGCTTTGTTCGTTGGTATAAAGCCAGCCGACAGTTTGCAAATCAAAATAGGCGGGAAGATTGAGGTTTAAAACAACATTGATGCTGACCGATGGGAAACATTCTGTGGTTTCATCTCTTTCTTTGCAGGAGTTCATCGGCAATAAACTGCTAAAAATCAGAAAAATTGATAAAAAGATTATGGATAATTTGTTTTTCATTTCAAAAAAAATTTATACATTTGCGAAAGTAAACATAACAACGATATTCAATGTAAATCTATTGTCCGGCAAAGGTCGGATTATTTTTTTATACTCATCATAAAAAATTAAAAATTATGGCAACTTACGTTACAAAAGAAGGGCTTGACAAAATGAAAGCCGAATTGGAACATTTGGAAAGTATTGAAAGACCGAGAGTTACACAGCAAATTGCAGATGCGCGAGACAAAGGCGATCTTTCCGAAAATGCAGAATACGATGCGGCTAAAGAAGCGCAGGGAATGCTCGAAATGAAGATTTCCAAACTGAAAGATGCTGTCGCAAATTCCAAAATCATCAACGAATCTCTGTTGGACACGTCAAAAGTTTCGATTCTGACGACGGTTCGTCTTAAAAATAATGCCACAAAACAGGAGCAAAAATTCACATTGGTTCCCGACAACGAAAGCGATTTGAAAACCGGAAAAATCTCCGTAAATACGCCGATAGCAAAAGGTTTGCTCGGAAAAAAAATCGGACAAACCGCAGAAATCGTACTCCCGAACGGAAATAAATTGTCTTTTGAAGTTTTGGGGATAAGTCTTTGAACTAAAAACCCTTTCAGAGTTCTTTAGTATTTTCGGAATATACCTTTAATAGGGAGTTTGCTTACTTTCTTATTTCAAAGAGTTCAACATAAGTACAACAAATCAAAAAACGTCTGTATGTGGGGCTAATCCTTGTTTTTGCACTTGGGCAAAGATATAAAAATTATGGATAATAACATCAACACAAGCAAGTAATTTTTAAATTTTCTACGTTCAAATGCACAATGGTCAAATCGAATTTCCAACCCAAATTTAAAATAAAGGAGAAAAGAAAAAGCCAAGTGTCCTCGATGCCGAATCAATTCTGCTTGCTTTTGGCAGTTGGCGATTGGCAAATGGCTTTCTCCCCTCCTTCGGGGGACAGGGGGTTCGCGGCAAAAATGCCAATTCTCCTGCAGTCGAAATCGCATTTTTGCGGAAAATCGGTGCAACCACATTCTCGAAACATTTTCCTTTTGGCTTTCTCCGAGTGATGTTTCGGGAAAGAGGTTGCGGAGTTGGTTTGTGGGAAACGGGGTTTCGTTTTTTTATGATAAGTGATGAAAAATTTTTAACTACGCTCAAACTTTCTAATATAAAAAAGTTCAACAATTTTTTTTACTTTTTCACAAATTTATTTGCTGAATTAAAAAACATTTAATATTTTTATCGCCATTTGCATAAATATATGAGAAATTTTTTATGTTTTTTATTCGTTTTTTCCTTTGTTTATTATTCTGCACAGAATGAGGAGGCAGTGTATCTTCAAACGGAACACGATCGACTTTCCAGAGTGAACAATCACGAAGTAGCCATTCAGAATTATATAGACCAAAACATAGCGACATACAATCTTTCTCCTACAATATTGAATAAAATTTCCGCAATGCAGGATGAAGACGGAAATCCATTGGCTGGAAATGAGTTAGATATGGCGATTTTGTATGCTAAAAAACAAAGTTTGAGGAACTTATATTTCAGTCAAAATCCGTCTATTACTGCTGATTATAAGGCTACTGATATTCCGTTGGCGACTCCGTGTGTTAATAATGGTTTTGAAAATGGTGACGTATCGGGTTTTTCATTTTTCTCCCATGACTATGATGCTAAGAGCGGACCGGATAAGTGGGAGATTTACAAAAATTTTCCTAACGAACCGCCACCTGACGGATACCCCTATACTCCGCAGAATGAATCTGGAATCATTTCAGTCATTAGTAATCTAGTGCCAAACGGAGGGTTTGATAATATCGTTTCCACATTATCTCGCGTAAAATCCGGTAACTATTCCATTAGACTTAATAATTCTACCCCCAATTATGGTGTTTCTATGATGACCCGACAAATTAATGTCAACAAACCCGATTTGACCTTTAACTATGCTTTAGTTTTGGAAGATCCAAAGCATGGAGATAATGAAAACCCTTATTATCAATGCCGATTAAAAAACAGTGCAGAAGACATTGTTTTTGAAAGAAAAATTGTTGCAAACAGAAACAATACGGCAATATTCAAGACCGTAAATGATGGTAACATTGTTTATACCGACTGGATTTGTGAAAATATTGATGTAAGCCAATATATGGGACAAGTTTTAACATTAGAGGTTATTGTTGCAGATTGTGGTTTGGGAGGACACTTTGGCTATGCTTACTTCGATGATTTCTGTGGTACAAAATGTTCGGCACCGACATTTGGAAAAATTGTTTTAGACCCGATAAATATTACTTGTCCGTTTCTTCCGCTTACCGTTATGGGAAGTTTTATTACTCCTCCGGGTATGGAATTGGATGGTTTAGAATTGAACATACAAGATAATAGTTTGCCCACTCCCAATATACATAAAACAATTGCTGAATATACTCCTACAGGATACAATACCTTTTCGTTCAAAGTAAAAAATTCTGATTTTTTTCCTAACGGGGTCGTTTCCAACAAAGGATTTGATTTTTTTGCGGTCGGAACTTTCAAACTTATAGCAAATCCGAGTTCAACCACAGAAATCATAAGCCAAAGCGCAAATGTGGGAAACGACGTAACATTCAACACAACTTGCAGTATTTGCGATGATTGCAATTCACAACCAAACGATTAATTTTTATAGTAACAAATGAAAAAAATATACTTTCTTTACCTAATTTTTATTTACAGTGGCTTATTCGGTCAGGCGGATTCGTATTTTGGAAATATTTCGGATTTGGTTTTCAGAAAGGAAAATATCCGGATTCCCCAAGAAAATGACACGCTTGAAGGACGTTTGATGAATTTTCATTATGTGAAAGACACGCTTCAAACGCCATATTTATATAATACACAATCTCGGCTGAGACAATTAAGCGTTTTTTTTGTCGGGAACAAAATAGGCGGCGAGGAAAAAATTATTTTGGGGCAAACCGGAAGTTCCATCATCACGAATAAAGGCGTGTTTGATTACGGAGACACTTTATTGGTAGATGCTCCTACGGAATCACCGAGAATCATCACCTACAGCAAACGAGACAGAACCAAAAGTCCGTATATTTTTCTTTCGCCGATTCAGAGAAAAGATGTTTTAATTCCCGATTTTTTGGTGTTCAAACGCGACCTTTCTCCGAACGAAAAACAACGGATAGAAACGTATCTTTCCATTAAATACGGGATTTCCATCAATTATATTTCCGAGAAAAATTATCTGTCGTCGGCAAGCGATGTGATATGGAATTTTAAAGACAACAAAAAATACGGTTATCGAATCACAGGAATAGGAAGAGACGATGCTTTCGAACTATATCAAAAGCAATCGACCAACAGCCAAAACGATCTTGTAACGTTTTCATTATCAGATATTAAACTTTTAAATTCGGAAAATGAGGGAACTTTAAACAATAATGAATTTTTACTTTGGGGCGACAACAATGAAGATGTGGAATTTCCCGATGAAGATTTGCTTTCCTATCAATCTAAAGGAGATTTGTTGCGAATATGGAAAGTTCAGACGAAATCTGAATCCGGACTACAGACCAATGTTTATTTTAAACCTTCCGCCGATGTTTATTCATCGGGTTTGCCGAAACTGAAACTATTCAGATCAACGGAAAACCTCCAAAGCGACATTGCAGAATTTGTAGCCGCAGAATCCGTGAATGACTCCGTTTTTGTGTTTAAAAATGTAGATTGGGACACGGATAACAACGGTTTTGATTATTTTACGCTCAACAATTCCGATGCAAATTCCGATATTTCTATCGTCAGCGATTGTAATGAGTTGCAAAACGGTCTTGTAAAAATCAATGTTCCGGAGGAAATGCTTCCGGTGAATTATTCGTTGTATGATTTAAACAATCAAACAGAGATTTATACCAATCAAGTTTCATCATCCAATCCGATTACTTTTTCGGAATTGGAGCCGAGCAAATATCAAATCAATATTCATCGGGACAACGAGCAATCGGACATCGTGAGAACCTTTGATATGCAGGGAATCTCCAATCAGAATATTCAGGATAATTATTTATGGGAAGGGAATCCGATAGAATTGGACATCAATTACGAAAATTATCAATATTCTCTCACAAAACCAAACGGAAACATCGTCAATCACGCACCTTATATGCTTGATGGTTTGGGAGATTATATTTTAACGGTAAAAAATAAAATCGGTTGCGAAATACAAAAAAACCTTCACGTTTTGAATGAGCAAGATTTCAACAATCAGAACCAAAGTTCGCTTTTCAGCAGCATACAACTTTATCCAAACCCTTCTCACGACGGGATTATTACCGTAAAAATTCAACTGAAATCTCCGAGACCTGTTACCATTCAAATTTACAATTCCTTGGGCAGACTTTTAAAAGACGCATCATATAATAATACCGATAGCGTAACTTCCACGCTTTCCATTCCTGCAATGACGGGCTATTACAATGTGAAAATTTTTATCCCCGAAGAATCCAAGAGTTACAATTTAATCATCAACTAATCACACCATTATATATAATATGAACTCCTATTTTAGCGTCAAGAATTTTGGTTTTTTTTCGGTTCTGTTTTCTATATTTTTCTCGTTTACCAATCCGGAAGAAGCGTCAAAACAGCGTTCATCCGAAAAGAGCAAATCTAATTTCAAGTCCTTTTTTCAAGAAAAAAATAATGCTGGAAGCGATGTATTTTCTTTCGACAATACAAATATTAATGAGAAAAAATCCGTTTCAATTTCTTTGCCGCCTTTTGAACAAAACCTTGTTTTTTCAGGTAATGAAACGAATATAATTTTTAACAGCACCGATAATCACGAGGGTGTTATTGGAAGCCGAGACAGCGAAAATTGGAATGACGATCCGGCGGACAATTTGTTTAATGTCAATTTAATTCAATTCGATAAAAATAAAAGTTACGTTTTAACCTACTCTGCCAAAGGAATCAGCGGTTCGTCCGGTGTTTCCAGAAGCATCAATCAAAGTTTCTCGTTGGGCGGATATATTTCCGACAAAGGCGATTTTTGGACTACGATAACCGAAGAAATAGACCCTGCATTGCTGAAACAGGGTGAAAATCAAATATTGTTTAATGCCGCAAATCCCAAAGATTATTATTTGGTAAAAGATGTCAGCATTGTTGAAACCGAGAATACAACGCCGTTTTCATATAAAATAACATCGGCTGTTACGGCAAAAGATAAGATTTATTTAAAAGGATTTATCCGTTCCGAATCTGAAATCGCCGCCATAGAATTTCAAGGAAAAAAAGTTGATTTCATTGGTAATGAATTTGAATATTTCGGAACGATAGATGAAAATATTGATGATTTAAACCTAAAAATCATTAAACAAAACGGCAGTTTTTCGGAGGAAAAAATCTCCGATTTGCAAATCAACGCCGCCGCCGAATCCGGATTTTTTGTAAAACCGGAAGAAAAAATCATCAGTAAAAATGATTTCGGGTATTTGTTGGGGTTAAGAAATATTGACATTCCGCCTGTGGATGCATCCATTACCAACATCGGGAAAAATTATTTCGGCTATAGATTTATCAGTTTCAAAGGCGGACAAAAAACCATTCATCTGCCTTACGATAAAGATAAAATTTCCAAAGGATTCGGTGAAACAGACATTGCGACTTTTAGTTTTGATTATGCACAAAAAAAATGGCTTCGCTTAAAAATTGACAGCATAGACATCGAAAATGAATATGTGATTTTAACGATTGACGACAATAGCGGAGGCGAAACGGATTATGTGAACGGCATCATTAAAAATCCCGAAAGTCCCGAAACGGCAGCCTTCACTCCGACTTCAACCAATGATGTTCCCGTAGCAAATCCGGCTTCGGGAATCAATATGATTTCTCCGCCGACGGCTAATCAGCAAGGCTCGGCAAATGTTTCGTATCCGATAGAAATTCCTGCCGGAATCAACGGATTTCAGCCTAATATTTCCATCAATTACAACAGCGATTCCAAAACCGGAGGTTGGGCAGGCTTGGGTTGGGATATTCCTGTGGAAACCATAGATATAGACACCAGATGGGGCATTCCGGAATTTAATTCACAAAAAGAAACCGAAATTTATACCATTAACGGCGAACAATTGGTTTTTGACGATGAATATTTACCGAATAAATCGCCCGTTTTGTTTTGGAAAGACCGAGTTTCCGGCGACAAGCAATTCTTTTTCAGAACCGGAGTAAAAGAAGGCACGAAAATCATAAGAAAAGGAAGTGCCACAACCAATTACACTTGGGAAATCACCGATGACGACGGCAATGTGAAAAAATATACAGATAAGGATGTTATTAAAGATGGGAAAGGTAATGTCGTGAAATGGTTTCTTTCCTCCGTTACCAACAAATACGGGCAAGAGATTACTTACACTTATGATGACATCTATCAAATCCCGACAAATACCAACAGCGGAAAAAATAAATATCTTAAAAAGATAACCTATTCCAACAACACCGAAATAAACTTTATCAATCAGAGTAGCACGAGAAACGATGTAGTTTCAAGTTATAAATTAGGTGTTAAGATTTCGGAGTTTAAATTGTTGGACAGAATTGAGGTAAAGCGGGCGGGCATTAAAGTTCGAGAATATAAATTGGAATATGTAAAAGGCAGATTTGAGAAATCTCTGCTCGCCAAAATCATTCAAAAAGACGGAAACGGCGTAGATTTTAATCAACATACTTTCACATATTCGGGAGGGTTTGAAGATACCGGCAGTGATATGTTTTGGAACACGATACCTGTATCTTCAGACGGTGACGGACTTACGAGCGGAAATTTTTTTGAAGCCAATATGTCTCTGATAAGCGGCACACAAGGAAAAAGTGAGAATTGGAAAGGAGCGGTAACTTTTGGTATTGGTATTTCCCCTCCTCTTGTTTCTATGAACAAAAAAGGTACGATAGGTGTTAATTATACTTATGCCGAAAGCGAAAGTTTTGGAAAATCCCAATTAATGGATATGGACGGAGACGGTCTGCCGGATAAGGTTTTTTATAAGGACAAGGGAGCAATACGCTACAGAAAAAATACAGGAACCGGTTTTTCAAATACACTTACTACAATTGATGGTCTGAATAATATTCCTTTGTCTAAAAGCAATTCCTATACGAACTCTATTGGTGTTGAAGCAAGTTTTCCCGGTATTGGAGGCGGGCTTACATGGTCGGATACAAAATCAAACTCTCCGGTATATTTTACCGATGTAAACGGAGACGGATTGCCGGATGTGGCAGATCACGGAATGGTTTATTTTAATCAAGTCCGACTGAACAACAATAATCAAGTGTATAATAAATTTTCTGCTGTTGAGGAAGACGAGAACGCATTAAATGACACGCCGAATACAATATTGGATGGCGTTCCGGCACCGATAACCACCTCTCCCGGATACGAATCCAAACTTTTATCAAATATTGTAAGAGTTTGGGAAGCCCCGACAGCAGGAACAATTAATATTTCCAACAATATCTTATTGGAACAAAATTCTACGGATGGCGTGGATGTGTGGATAGAAAAAGGACGTTTGACCAGAAACAATGAAAATAACACGACAATTCTTCAATCCGACAAAATATCACCTGTAATAACATTGTATAATCAGGGGCAACAGCAAAGTTTGAATGTAAATAGTATTTTGGTGGAGAAAGGACAAAGAATATACATTATCGCGAGTTCCAAAGAAAATGCAAAAGGTGATATTGTAAAGGTAGAGAGCAATATTCAATATACGAGTGTGCCGAATGTAACCGATTTGAATATTGTGGACGCTAATGGTTATAAATATTTCGGTTTTAATCATTCCGAAACGTTTTTACTCTCCGAAAACAAAGAAACGGCGATAGGCGACAAAGGAACGGCAAAAATATCATGGGAAGGATTGAGCAACCAAACTTTTTCGGATGACATAGATTTTAAAATATATAAATGGACTCTCACGGTATCTCCCGAAACAGATACTTTGGATATAGATCCGTCCACTATTGATAAAGAACTTATTTTTTATCAAAGACTTAAAAAAGGACAAACCCTTGACCAATTGGCAACCGATGGAAATGAAGTTGCCGGAACAGATATTGAAAATTTTGGAGTAAATCTTAACAGCACGGATAATGATCCTACGATTACTTATCTGTATTTTGATGTTACCGCAGACACCAATGTGGCTTGGGATAAAATCCAATGGAATCCGAAAATTACGATAGAAGTTGCGAGTGAAGAAACCCAAGAATACAGCGCAGTAGTGCAATATCGTACTTTTCCCGAAAGAATAAAACTGCAAAATCTTCCAAATTCCGAGAGAAATCATACAATAGACAAACGCCGATATTATCCCGCTTTCGGGCGATGCTATGACGATTTTATTTCCATTCCCGTTGCCGGATCAGATAAAGCAGAGGTTACTTTTTCAATGAAATTCACGAACTATTATGATGAAATACAAAATAAACTTTATCCGGTTTACACGCTGAAAAAGAAAGTAACCATCCAAAACGGACAAATGGAAACGCCGTATATTGATTATTACGGTTCGGCGACATACAGCCGAGTATTTTATGATATTTATACCGATAATTATGAAGTAGGAAAATATTTAGCTGATGTGAATCCTACCGTTAAAATGTTGGATAATTTTTGTTTTCTGTCGGATTTGGGGATACTGTTAAATTATTATTCCACCCGCTCCCAAACCAAACATTACAATACCGGAATCACAAACGTAGGAAATATGTGGCAAGGTTGGGGTGGTTTTGCATACAATGGCAGCAAATATTCGGGGCAACCTCTAAAAGAGCAGGAGTTTTTCCCAACGGCTGTCGAGGAAGGAGATGTTTCACTGCCGAATTGCGGAAGCAATCCCGATGATCCTAATTATGAAGATTGTATATTGAACTATATCAATAGCCAGATTAACAATCGATATTTCACGCCACTATCAGTAGATGCTAAAAATGAAAACTATACTTCTCCTACGGAATCCGCTTTCATAAGTAGAGAATATATGCAACCCTACAATTTGATGGTTCACAAACCTTCGGAAACCTTTGAAGGAGAACCGATTATTGTTACCGCCAAACCAAGAGCTATTGTTATGCACTCACAAGGGAACAGCCTCAATGCTTATGGTAGTTTTCTGATTGCAAGTATAAGCGGCGGCTATTCAAAAGACAATACCAACCAGTTTTTTCAGGATTTTAACGGAGATCAATATCCGGACATTATTGTTGGAAACAGGTATTATAAAACCAATTTACTTGGTGCGCTGACTGATTATACAACCATAGGAGATAAGACCATAAGAAACAAAACCGTTAATGGTTCTATCGGTCTTTCTGTTTCCAAAAAGATTAATCCCGAAAAAAACAGTAATACTTTAACGATAGGATTTAATTCATCAGGAGAGTTCTATTCCCAAATGGGGTCTCCTTTTTCTGCCGCAGGAGCAAGTTTGAGTGCTACTCTTGGAGGTGCCGAATCCAGAAATGAAAATATTTGGTTAGACATCAACGGAGATGGAATGATGGATTACATACAAGGAAGCAATGTATATATAAACAACGGGAAAGATTTTGTGCATGATTCTAATTGGAATATAGGAGGATCCGATACGTTTAAAAATGGAACTCTCGTCTTATCCGGCGGCGGCGGAGTCAGTTTATGGAATGGAAGTGTGGTTGCCGGTGTGGGTAAAAATTTCTCATCCTCCAACACAAAAGTTATATTTACGGATATGACCGGAGACGGACTATTAGACAAACTGCAAAAATCCGATGAACATTTTTATTTGTATGTCAATACCGGAGAGAGAATAAGCCCTAACGGTATTGATATCGGGAAAATAGGTTTTGTCGAAGGACAAGAAGGTGAAATAGGAAAAAATCAGCAAAATTCTTTCGGTCCTAACGCCTATGCCTCTCTTTGTTTCACTTTTGGTGCCTTTTTCGGTCTGGGACCCGGTCCAAAATTTTGTATTTCCGGAGGCGGTGGCGGTGACAAATCCACAAACCGCCAAACCGTAGATCTGCGGGATTTCAACGGAGACGGACTGCCGGACATTCTCTTTTCCGAAACCGAAACAGAGATGACCGTAATCCCCAACGAAGCAGGCGGAATAAACCTTCTTGAAAGCATCACAAATCCGTTGAGGGGAAGAATAAAAATGACTTATGATGACATTAACCCGAAATCCAAAACAAAAATAGGCAACACCTACCAAATGCCTTTCACCAAAAAAGCACTTGTAAAATTGGAAGTCAGCAAAGAGTTTCCTGACAATATGGATATACTTTGGGCAAAAGACTTTCCCGGCCAACCTTATGAAACTTTTTATTTTGAATATGAAAACGGTGTTCAAGACAGAAGGGAACGCAGTTTCTTGGGCTTCGGAATCGTGAAAACCATTGCTCAAAGTCCTCATTCCAGTTTGCCGGAGAAAGGCATCACACAAGTTACCGAATACGAAACCAATTATAATGGTTCATCCGATTTTTATGTGCCATACAACGCCTCAAGCGTAAGAAAATATTTCTATAAAAAAGGATTGGTAAAATCTACTTATGTGATTGACAGTATTGATGAAAATAGAATAAGACAAAGGGTAAACTATACTTACAGATATTTTAACAAAACCGACAGCACTTATGTTCTCACCGACAACCAAACCGAACCGCAATACAAAGACATCGGCAGAATCATTCCGTTTTTGTATAAAACAGAAACCAAAGTCATAGAGTATTCCGGCAATAGTTTCCACGAAAAAACGCAAGTTTCCATCGTCAATGAATATGATAAATATGGAAACGTCGTGCGCTACACAGATATGGGAGACCCCGCAACAACAGCAGACGACTTGAAAGTTTTCATTGCTTATCATCCCGTTACTTCCCAAAATGTCGGGGGGATTCCGCAGGAACACATCGTAACCAATTCCGGAAATACGGTTTTAAGGAAATCCCAAACCGATATAGATTCCAAAGGCGGCATCACAAGCATTAAACGCTTTATCGGAAACGATTATGCCGAGTATAATTATGAATACGATGCCTACGGAAACCTCACCAAATCCATTTTCCCGAAAAATCAAGGACAAACGGAAACCGACAGGATGTATTATCAATACACTTTTGACCCGACCCATCACACCTACATTACCAAAATATCCGATGCCAGAGGCTACAGCAGCAGCACGACTTACGATAATAATTACCTGTTCGGTTTGCCGAAAACCATTACCGATATTAATGGTGCAACATCTGCATACACTTATGATTCTTTCGGGCGAATCACACAATACAAATCCCCGACCGATAACGATTGGACGATAAAAATGTATTATTACAGCAAAGTCCTCGAAACTTATGGAATTATTAATATGTTAAGAGCCGTTACCGAAAGAAAAGCCCCGACTGTGAACGGCGTAACGCCTTCTCTGAACTATTTCAGCAGCGTATATACCAATCTTTGGGGTGAAGAACGGGCAGCCAAAAAACCAATCGGCGGAACGGCGGGCAACTATATGTACGCCACCACTTACGCTCCAATTAAAGACGTGAAAGGCAGAGTAACGATGTCTTATGTAAACAGTTTGGCGGGATATAATGAAGGAGATATAAAAGAAACGTTGAGTGAATTTTTTAACTATGATGTAGATGATATGCTGAATTACGATGACTTCAAAGACCACTACATCACCTATAAATACGACGAACTCAACCGACCCGTAAAAGCTATCCAAAAAGGCGTGCTTACGGATGCCGGAACCCAAGACCTCGTTACCACAACCCAATACGGATTCGGACAAGACAAAAACAATGTTACCCGATTCACCAAAAAAACCATTTCGCCGAAAGGTTTGATTTCCACCGTTTATACCGACGAAAAAGGCAGAACCATAGCCACAAGCCAAACCGGAGACGGAAAAATCCTTTGGACGACTTATAAATACGATGTTCTCAGCCAACTCGTCGAAGTAACAGACCAAAACGGAAACAAAACACAATATACTTACGATCAGTTGGGAAGAAGAACTTCCGAAAAACATCCCGATGCCGGAACCACAAACTACGAATACGATTTCAACAACAACCTCGTTTCTATGGACGACGAAGTCTTGCGCGGTTTGAACAAAAAAATAACCCATACCTACACCTTCAACAGATTGATAAAAACCGCTTATCCGGACTACAACGTAACCTACGAATACGGAAACGCAGGAGCCGCCGACTACGGTGCCGGAAGATTGATAAAAGTAACCGACCACACCGGCATCCAAATGTTTAAATACAACAAACTCGGGCAAAAGGTGGAAGATAAACGCTTTATCACCGCTCCGAATGTGCGGTCAAAAGTTTTCGTAACCCAATACACGTTTGATACCTTCAACCGAATCAACAAAATCGTCTATCCCGACAGCGAAGAAGTTTACTACAACTACAACGCTTTCGGCTATTTGGAAAACATCAAAAGCAAAGCACCCGGAACTGCGACACAGCAACCAATCATCTCCAATATTTTGTATGATTATAATGATCAAACCAAAGAAATCACTGCCGGAAACGGAACCAAAACCCAATACACCTACGACGTTTGGGGCAGAATGAACGAATTGGCACTCGTCAAAAGCACTAATCAAGACATCAGACGAAACCAATACACCTTTGATAAAGACGGAAACATCACCAATATGATTACCGCCGTTCCGACCACAAACGGAGCAGTAACCGGAGACATCTCCATCGGTTCCGAAAAAACCTTTACTTATGACGGCTTCAACCGCTTGAAGCAATCCGTCATCAAAGCCACAGGAGAAACCAATAAAAAGTACTATCAACTCGATATGCAGTACAACGATATGCACGGCATCGCGACCAAAAACTCCCGTTGGAAAACATATAATGTCGGGGCGTGCCAAAAACCGCCCGCTTCCGGAGACAACGCCGCGTATTCTTACAATGATACCAACCACCCCAACGCCGTTTCTTCCATCACATTCAATCCGATTAACAATTTCTCTACGCCTTGGGATTGCGGAACCACAGGAGTTACGGTTATAACGCCCCTCGTTACGGACTATTATACCTACGACGGCAACGGAAATATGACCCAAATAGAGCAGAACATCATCTACAATCCAAACGAGATTCCCGAACATACCATAAAACGCCGTCTGTTCTGGGATTTTGCCAACCGCTTGAAAGGCATCTCCGAAAGCGGAGCATTGCACCATTACATTTATGACGCAGGCGGAGAACGCACCTTGAAAAGTGAAGGAGCCATAAGAACAATGAACACCAACGGAGATCCGCTACCGCCTGCCACCGTTATGGGCGCGTACACCTACTACCCGAACGGTTATGTAGTGCTGAACGGACAGCAACTGAGCAAACACTACTACATCGGTGCAAACAAAGTAGCCGCCCGCGTAAGCGGCATCCCCACCCACGGCTTTGAATTTACCGGAAGTTCCGAACTTACAGCACTTTCCGTAGTCCTAAAAACCGAGGCAAACCAACTTGCCGCCGCCGCAGGAAACCCGCCGATAGATTGGGGAAGCCAAAACGCCGGAAATGCGGGCAATACATTAGAAACAGAACAAATGTGCAGCGAAGCCGTGCTAAAACAGGTAGAAATATTTAAAAATGAGAATAACCAAGTATGCGTAGATAAGTTGATGAATGGCTATATAATTGCCCTAAACAACGGCAAAGTTTGCGAGTTTTGGCACGCGTTCCAATTAGATAATTGCATGATAAACCAACCCACGGAACAGTTGAAATACCAAACTTACTGGGTACACCCCGACCATTTGGGTAGCAGCAGCACGATTACCAACCAAAATGGTGCCGCCACAAATTGGTACGAATATATGCCATTTGGCGAAATGCTGATGGAACAAACGAGTGGAGATTACGATAATGTTTACAAATACAACGGAAAAGAGTTAGATGAATCTACAGGATTATACTATTATGGCGCACGTTACTACGACCCGAGAACGAGTATTTGGTTGAGTGTAGATCCGCTGGCGGAAAAATATCCGAATGTGGGGGCGTATGTGTACACGATGAATAATCCGGTGATGTTGATTGATCCGGATGGAATGGATTGGGTAGAGAGTAAAAATGGAGATATTACTTGGAGAAAAAATGTTACTTCTGAAAATTATAAAAAGAAAGGTGTATTAAAGGAAGGGGAAATTTATAGAGGTACCTCTTACGAAAGAATCAGAGATTGGAATAATGTTACTTTAAGCAATGGAACAAAGGTTAACAATATGGTATTAGAGCAATATGGTACAAATAAGAAAATGACTTATGATGAATTTTCAAGTGCAAGTATTTCTATTGATGGTGCTATGAGAGAAGGAAATAATAAATTAGGAGATGTTACAATAAAAATTACAGCAACATTCGCAAGCGGAGCTAAAAGAGTTATGGATAAGAGTTATGAGGGGGTCGCAGGAGGTTTTGGAAATGGTGCACCTGAAAATGGAGATTATACGGTTAATAATTATTTCGATAGAAGCCCTACAGGATGGTACCACGAAGGAATGAACAAAGATGGTGTGGGATATAGTTTTCATTTAAATCCCCTATTTAGTACGGGAAGAACCGATTTAAGACTTCATCCCGACGGAAGAAGTGAAGGTACGGAAGGGTGTATAGGTCTATCAGGAAGTGCTACAGACCTCAAGGGATTTAGAGATAATTTAAATTGGGTTTTAAAATACCAAAAAGCAGTACCAACAAATATTAATATATTCGGTAATCCAAACAATAATGGAAGAAAAACAAAATATAAAAGTGTGGGGGAATAGACATTGTTATTATTTGATGATTTGTTTATTAGTTTCTTGTAATACTTCTAAAAATGATACTGGTTTACAAGAAAATAATAAACAAAAAAAAGAAAATAGAATAATTTATCAACCGGATAGTACAATAAACAATGTTTTGTATTTGCAAGATTATACTTCGACAGATAGATTTTACAATAAATCAGAATTAAAATCTGAAATTTGGATTAGAGAATCACCTATTGTTATTTTTTCTAATAAGTCAAAAAAAGAATATCTAATTGCATACCAATATGAGGGAGGAACAAAAAATAGTTTTGAATGTTTTGAAATAGGTTATTTCGTTGATGATATGAAACTGGAGTCTTTATACGTATATCATACCGATTATGAAAGTATAAAAACAGAAAGTTCTTTAGGGTTAGGAAGTTCTTTTGAAGAAATAATCAATAAAAAAGGGATTAGCTACACAGAAAAACAAATTGGTGATGATTTATTAATTGAATATCAAATTAATGACATGAATACTCCATTTTTGCAGAGATATAATATGCCCGGCTATTTCGAAAAATTTTATTTGAGAGATAATAAAACATACAAAATAATTTTTGGTTTTGAATATCCATAAGAATGGGTCATGTTCCAAACGTGTTGGTTTCCTTTAACCATCAGCATTACAAAAGAAAAATAAAAATGTATCTTTACAAGAAATAGAAGTTCTTTAAAATAAAATACACCCCGACCATTTGGGAAGTAGTAGTGTAATTACTAATTCTACAGGAAATGCCACCAATTGGTACGAATACATGCCGTTTGGTGAAATGCTGATGGAACAAACGAGTGGGGATTATGATAATGTTTACAAGTATAACGGGAAAGAATTGGACGAATCTACAGGACTTTATTACTATGGTGCGAGATACTACGACCCGAGAACTTCAATATGGTTGAGTGTGGATCCGCTGGCGGAGAAATATCCGAACTTCTCGCCGTATGTGTACACGTTTAATAATCCGATTGTTTTTGTGGATCCAACGGGGATGGAGGGGAAAGGTGTTAAAACGGATTTTCTAAACAAAGCGGGAGAATTGGTTAAACATGTTGAAGATGGTTCCAATGCTGTATTTCAACAAACAGGAGATAAACACTCTTTACATTATGAATTTTCTTATTTTGATGAGGAACAAGGGGGTGAAAATACAGTAAATCTGAGCACAGCCATACAGGAACAGCAAAACCTGAATTTGTCAAATCCTTCATTAGAGCCTGACGGAGCAACTTATTGTAATTTTGCTACCCAAAATATTTTAAAAACCGTAGTTTCTGCAACAGATAATTCTTCTTCGCTTAATATTGCAGGATTAGCAAATGACATGACACCTCAATTTGCAAATACATTAACATTACAAAGCGCAACATTGAATGAAGCCAGAGCAGCAGCAAAAAATGGAAGTTTGGCATTGTATGGTTGGGAAAATCCGGGTGGACACGGACATGTCGGCTCTTTTTCGGTTGGAGACAATATAGCCAAGGGAGAAACGGCAAATGTGGGTGCTAGAAATGGGTTTAAATCCATTAGTAATGTTTTTTCAAAAAAGCAATTATCTCAAGTCAAATATTATACTTTAAATCCTAATGTTACTCCAAAATCAGGAGGTCCTATTCGTAATGTGACTGAAATACAGGAAGTACATATAATAAAACCCATGCCAGCAATACCTTCACCAAGAGGAATAATATTACACTGAAACAAATATATAATACAATATTACAATGAAACGAACAATTTTTTTAACAGCATTAATACTATTTTCTGTGCAATCTTATGCACAGCAAGAAAAAGAAAATTATCTTGAACCAAATGATATTATCGGAACTTGGCAACAAGATTATAATATTGTCGGTGCGGGTTTACTTCAAAACTTTGTTTTCTCAAAAGACGGGACTTTTGTTTTGAATTTGGCAAATCCCAAAGAAGATGTACGAATGCTCGTTGGGTTAAAGGGAAAATATCGTTTAGTTAAAGACTCCTTGTATTTTACTATTACCTCCAGAATAGTATTGGAGGGGGGGAATATTGAAATAGGCGGATTAGGAATGGATTTTTATGTGTTTTATATAGATGATGGTACATTAAAAGAAATCCCCGAAGAAAACCCGCAAGAATTAGAACCTTGCTACATAACAGTGTTTGATAAAAAACACATAAAAATCAACAATGAGGAGTATTACAAAATAGATGAGAAAGATTTGGAGTAGCTTAATCATGTTCTTGTTTCTATTCCAAGTCATCAACACCCCTGCTGCCGCACGAATCCTTTCGTATGGCTGCAAATAAAAAAACATAAAGTTTATATCAAAATATTTCCTAATTTCCTAAGCAATAAAACTAAAAATATCACCTGCCAATATGTCAGAAAAAGAGTAAACGTTATAAAGTTCCAAAACGGAGTTTTCTCGAAGACATCTCGAACACGTCTCGAACACATAACGCAAAAAAATCTACTGACAAAACGGCACATTTTAACAAAAAGATTAGAGGTTCTTTAAAATAAAATACACCCCGACCATCTGGGAAGCAGCAGCACGATTACCAACCAAAACGGAAATGCTACAAACTGGTACGAATACATGCCGTTTGGTGAAATGCTGATGGAACAAACTTCCGGAGATTATGATAATGTGTATAAATACAACGGCAAGGAATTGGATGAAAGTACGGGATTATACTATTACGGAGCGAGATACTACGACCCGAGAACTTCAATATGGTTGAGTGTGGACCCGCTGGCAATATACAATCCCGTAGCAGAAACCGAGTTTTACGGAGATGGACAACACAACGGCGGAGTGTTCTATTCCGGAAACCTGAATGCGTATATTTATACTTATCAGAATCCTATACGATATATTGACCCGAATGGGAAGCAAACAGAATTTTGGAAAGGTTTTTATGAAACATTATTTCCAATGGACAGGCAATCTACTTTAGATACAGGAAGGTGGCACTCTTCGGGACCAGAGGGTTCTTCTAAATCATATAGCGAACTTGCTGATGAAAGGGATGCCAAGATTAAAGAAAGAAACAGTAATAGTGAGGAGTATAAAAGTGGCGAAACGTTTGCAGATATTGTATTGATAGTGGCATCTTTGTTGACCCCCGGACCCGCAGATGATGCGTATACCGCAGGTAAGATTGTACAAAAAACGGCAAAAAAAGCGAGTGAACTGCCAGTAATTAGTCAATCCTTAAAAACCCTACCCCACGCCGTGCCACGCGAAAAATTTTTCGGAAAAGAGCAGGCGAAAAATAAAACGCGAAAAAATTTCCCGCAATTCTTCCATGATTTTTT
>JAITMJ010000041.1 GCA_031277475.1 Flavobacteriaceae bacterium | reverse complement strand
TTCTTTGATGATTTTATTGCCTTCAACCAAAAACAAATTGTATTTTTGCCTGAACTTTTTTTGGTCCAAAGATTTTAAAATTTTGACGGAATGAGCGGTAAGCATTTCTTTAAATATCATCAAAAATATTATATATTTTTTTCATCTGCAATTTTAGAAATTCAATTTTCAAAGTTTAAAGTTTAAGGTTTGTTTTTCTCTTTCAAACTTCGGATTTTCTTTTCCAATTTTCGCGTGTTTTTTTTATATAACTTTGCTAAAAATTAAATGTTATGACAGAAACCGTTTTTACCGTTGATACAGCAGAACCTAAAATCCTTTCTAAAATTGAAGACTACATCAAAAGTCTGAACGTGAATGTTGAAATTGCAGATTCCGAAGAAGGTGAGTATGATCCTTATGTTTTAACGGAAGAAGACCTATATCATTTGCAAAAAT
This sequence comes from Flavobacteriaceae bacterium, assembly GCA_031277475.1. Lineage (GTDB taxonomy): Bacteria > Bacteroidota > Bacteroidia > Flavobacteriales > Weeksellaceae > JAITMJ01. The sequence goes on along the minus strand of JAITMJ010000041.1, from coordinate 3,084 downwards.
CCGAAGAAGATATTGCTAACGGAAGATTGGTAGATGCTTCCGAAGTTTATAGAAAAGCACTTGAAAAATATGGTAGTTAATTGGACAAAAGAAGCGGAAATTAATTTTGATGACACTCTTGAATATTGGAGAAACCGCAACCAATCTGATACATACTCAGAAAAAATAATTTTAGAAACGAGAAAAACTCAAAATTCAATTGCAGATAATCCTCATTTAGCAAGATTTCACGATAATGCTAACACATATCAACGAATTTTTTTTAAAGGAAAATTTTCTTTGTTCTATAAAATCAAAGGCGAAACTATCCTGATAACTCGTTTCCGAGACAATCGCCAAAAACCTTTGTACTAACTTGAGGTTCAAAATTGCAACGGTCTTTTATTTTCCCAAATCTTTCATTTCTTTTTCAAAACCTCTGTCAAAAGTTTGTTCTGATTTTCGATGAGTTTAAAAATCTGCTCTTGGTTTTACATCACGACACTTTTCCGGATTAAATCCCCAAAACGCGTGAGTTTGAGGGTTGTTTGCGTGAATTTGAGGGGGAACAAAACTTTGATAACACCTCAAAATATACCGAAATTTGCACAGGATTTTTAGATTTATAAAAATGAGAAAAACATTTGCATATCATTTTATTTTAATGATGTTTCTACCTGTTTTCTCTTTTGCACAGAAAGAGGAACAGGACTCCATTAATAAAATTGTAGAAAAACAAATCGAAGAAGTTGAAATCGTAGCAAATAAAAAACTCATCGAGAGAAAAGTGGACAGATTGGTTTTCAATGTGGAAAACTCTGTTTCCGCTACAGGCGGCGATGCGATTGACGCGCTGAAAATTACACCCGGATTGCGCGTGCAAAACGATAAAATTTCTATGATTGGAAGAAACACAATGCTCGTGATGATAGACGATAGAGTGGTTCAACTTTCCGGAGAAGAACTCATCAATTATTTAAAAAGCATTCCTGCGGACAATATTAAAAGTATCGAAGTGATTACAACGCCGCCTGCAAAATACGATGCTGCCGGAAACAGCGGACTTGTGAACATCATTTTAAAAAAAGCAAAACACGATAGTTGGAATACAACTTTGCGCTCTACGTACAGACAGGGAATGTATGAAAGTCTTTCGCACGGATTGGGTTTCGGTTATAAAAAAAATAAATTTTCCGTGTTGGCAGACATCAATTACAACTACGGAAAAAATCTTTATACCAACGAAATCAACTATGATTATCCTGCGGAACATTGGAATCATAACATTTTCAATAGAAATCACAACAAAGGTTTGGGAACGCTCTTGAATTTGCAATATGATATTTCCGAAAAAAGCAGCATCGGTGCGCAGTTTTTAGGTTCGTTTTTCAATTTTTCTTCGGATGAATATAATGATAACTATAGTTTTGATTACATCAATGAAAATCTCATAAAATATTATAAAACCGCCGGAGTTTCAAAAACAAACTCTGAAAATATTTCGTTCAATTTGAATTATGACCAAAAACTCGATGATAAAGGGAAAACATTCTCTGTGGATGCGGATTATTTCAAAAATTCGTCGCCGCAGGAAAATAATTTTGATTCCGTTTTGCAGAATTATGTTCTAAATACGGACGATAGACAATACGCTACAAATAATGCCGACCAAAACATTGAAAACTATTCCCTGAAAACCGATTTTGAAATGCCTTTCGATTGGGCAAATTTGGAATTCGGAGCAAAAGCAACTTCCACGAAAACAAAATATACGGTGGATGCAAATTTTTATAATGCCGATGACGACAATCTTCTTTCCTCGCAAAGCGACCATTTTCAATACACCGAAAATATGCAGGCACTCTATTTCAGTATTTCAAAATCTTTCGGTACAAAATGGGAAGCGAAAATAGGCTTGCGCGGAGAAAATACGCAAACCAAAGCGAACTCGGTTTCTACAAATGAAATCACCGATAGAAACTATTTTAAACTCTTTCCTACGGCGTATATTTCATACAAACTAAACGATGACAACACGCTTTCCGTGGATTTCGGAAGAAGAATACAACGTCCCGGTTTTTGGGAACTGAACCCCGCAAGATGGTATTCCAGCCCGAAATCTTATGTGGAAGGAAATCCGTTTATGCAACCTTCTTTCGTGTACAATTTCGGAATTAATTACACGTATAAAAGTTTGATTTCTTTTAATTTGTATTATTCCGATACACAAGACGGCTTTGGACAAACGCTTTATCAGGATATTTCCGATGACAGCGAAGTGTTTAAAAGAGAAAATTATTTTAATCAAAAAGGCGCAGGCGGAAGTTTGGCACTAAATTATAATCCCTTCAAATGGTGGGAAAGCAATACGAATTTGGATGTCTATTATTCCGAAACGAAACCTTTTATCCCGATTTACGACAAATTTTATTCCGGCTGGGGCGGCTCTACCAATACTACCAATACTTTTACACTCAATAAATCCAAAACATTATACGGAACTCTTGTTTACCAATACAATTTTCCTTACCTTGATGGTGAAGGAAGCGGAAGTTCCAGCCTGAATTTGGGTTTTGGAGTGAAATATATCTCAAAAAACAAGAAATTAACCGCTGCTTTAAACGTCAATGATATTTTCAAATCCGACATTACCATTTATTATTCCACAACAAACCATATTCCCGGATCTTTCAAACAGTATTATGACACCCGATTGTTTCGGCTTTCTATATCCTACAAATTCGGGAACGACAAACTCTCTCTCAACAAACGCGAAGGCGGAAACGAAGAAGAAAAACAGCGGGCGAATTAATGAAACACGCATGACAAAAATATTTTATTTCAAAAAATATTTGTGAACATCGCTTTGTTGATTTTAGTGAAAAAAATCTGTGAAAATCTGTGTAATCTGTGGGAGCCTATAAAAAAATTCGCGAAAATCCTAAAAATTTGTGTCATCTGTGTGCAAATCAATTCGCAAGTTCTTTTCTTTGATGATTTTATTGCCTTCAACCAAAAACAAATTGTATTTTTGCCTGAACTTTTTTTGGTCCAAAGATTTTAAAATTTTGACGGAATGAGCGGTAAGCATTTCTTTAAATATCA
>JAITMJ010000009.1 GCA_031277475.1 Flavobacteriaceae bacterium | reverse complement strand
GATGCCGTACTCTCGAAATTGGAAATCTACTTGAAAGAAATGGAAAAATCACAAGGCAGAGATCAATTCAAAAAGCAAGTAAACATCGAGTTTCCGATAGATCGGCTCTTGCGTTTCATTGATGAATACAACAATTTCATTGACCAAGGCGAACAATTTTACCGAAAATTTAAAATCATTCTGAACAGTTACGAGAACGCAACCCAATGCCAGAGCCAACTTCCGCCCGAATACACCAAACTGAAATCCGATATGGACGTTGCTATCGAGAAATTCAACGTAGCGTACAAACCTGTGGAAATCAACGGCTCAAAAATGAAGGAAATTTTGTACGGTTTGAATGAGTTTGAATAGGCGATTGGCGAATGGCTTTTTATATTTCCCACAGATTTCACGGATTTTCACAGAAAAATTTTCCACAGATTTTTGCAGATTTTTGCCTCTGTCATTTTTATTATTTTCAATGGAATCGGCGAATCCTTCGGATTTTCTACAGATTTGTGTCGCCCTACGGGCGAACTTTGGATATACGGTCGCGGCGCACCACGACCCTACAAACTCGAACCACGAACCGCGTAACTCGAAACTCGAACCTCGAACCTCGAAACTCAAAAACAACCGCCACAAAAGCAGTTATTTATCGGGTTTGTCAATTCCCGGAATTTCTTTTATATTTGTGAAAAATGGCAACCAAAGCACTTTTCAATACGGTGGTGAACTGGTTTATTCGGCAACGGATAGATCAGATTCAGAATTTTATAAAACACCCGCCTGAAACGCAAAAGGGAATTTTGTTTTCGCAGTTGCTTCACGCCGAAGACACGGAATACGGCAGAAAATACGGCTTCAGTTCGGTTTCGTCTTACCAAGATTTTAAAGATAAAGTTCCGGTGGTTTCTTATGAAGATTTCGAACCGTACATCGAAAAAGCGAGGCAAGGACAGCGCGATGTTTTTTGGCCCGGATTCATTAAAAATTTTGCAAAATCCTCCGGAACCACGAATGCCAAAAGCAAATTTATCCCGATTACGGATGAAAGTTTGGAATATTGCCACCTGAAAGCCGGAAAAGATTTGGTGTCCATTTATGTGAACAATCATCCTGAAAATCAACTGTTTTCATACAAAAATCTCAGATTGGGCGGAAGCGCGGAACTGTATGAAAATTTCAATACGAAGTTCGGAGATTTGTCCGCAATTCTTATAGATAACCTTCCGTTTTGGGTGGAAATCACGACTACGCCGAGCAAAAAAGTTTCGCTGATGACGGAATGGGAAAGCAAATTGAAAGCCATGGTTTCCGAAGTGAAAAACGAAGATGTCGGGAGTTTGACGGGCGTTCCAAGTTGGATGATGGTGCTTCTGCAAAGGGTTTTGCAAGAAACCGGAACGGAAAATGTTTCGGATTTGTGGAAAAATCTGGAAGTATTTTTTCATGGCGGCATCAGTTTTAAACCTTACCGCGAACAATACCGAAAAATCATCGGGAAAGACATTAATTATTACGAAATTTACAACGCTTCGGAAGGATTTTTTGCGATTCAGGACAGAAGCGAAAGCGACGAAATGCTGCTGATGCTGGACTACGGAATTTTCTACGAATTTATTCCAATGGAACATTTCTACGATTCCAACCCCAAAGTTTTGAGTTTGGAGGAAGTGGAAATTGGGAAAAATTATGCCCTCGTGATTACCACAAACGGCGGACTTTGGCGTTATTTAATCGGCGATACCGTAGTTTTCACATCGCTGGATCCGTTCAGAATAAAAATTTCCGGCAGAACGAAACATTACATCAATGCGTTTGGCGAAGAACTGATGATTGGCAATGTGGAAGCGGCTTTGATGAAAGCCTGCGAAATTTCAGGTGCTTTGGTTTCGGAGTTCACCGGTGCTCCTGTTTTTATGACGGACGGCGAAAGCGGCACTCACGAATGGATTTTTGAATTTTCCGAAGAACCCGAAAACATCAATGTTTTTGCCAATATTTTCGATGAACAATTAAAATCTCTAAACTCAGACTACGAGGCGAAACGCTACAACAACATCACGCTGAAAACCCCGATTGTTCATAAAGCAAAACCCAATCTTTTTTACACTTGGATGGAATCTCGCGGAAAACTCGGCGGACAAAACAAAGTTCCCAGACTTTCCAACACCAGAGAATATATTGACGTGCTTTTGGAAATGAATGTGTGAAATGCGAGACAGAATAATAAAACCTTTCAAAGTATTGGAACAAAAAAGCGCCGACCATTTGTCAGCGCCTTTTCTCTATTTGATTCATTTAAAATCTTGAAAAATTCGGAATTTATTTTTTTGTAATTTCAAAATTCACGGTAACTTCCACTTCATCGCCCAAAACCGCACTCGGTGTGTCCGGACTTAATCCGAAATCAGAACGTTTAAGCGTAGTTGTGGCTTTGAAACCGGCGCGATTGTTTCCGTAAGGATCTTTAATCACATTGCCGCCTTTTAATTCCCAAGTTACGGATTTTGTAATGCCGTGAAGGTTCAATTTGCCGACCAAAGTGTATTTTTTATCGCCGTTTTTTGTGATGGAAGTCGATGTAAAAGTGATGGTCGGATATTTTTCGGCATCGAAAAAATCCGGTGAATTTAGGTGTGCATCGCGTTTTTCATTATCCGTAGAAATGGATTTTGTTTGAATGGTGAATGATGTTTTCAAATCTGAAAAATCATCTTTATCCGAAGTGAAAGTTCCGGAAAAATCTTTAAACAATCCGTCCACTTCGGAAATCATCATGTGCGAAACCGTAAATTTAATTCCCGAATGACTTCTATCCACATTCCATTGGGCTGTTGCTGAAATCGACATTGCTATTGTCGCTACTGTTAAAAAAAATTTTTTCATGTTTTTTCTTTTTTTTAATTAAACATTATTTTGATGAGGCAAATTTAATATCTTTGCAATATAAAAGTAAGCAATTTACTTTTTTATAGTGCTATACAAAAGTATAGTTTTCCTAAAATCAGACAACAAGATGACCAAATTGTCTAAATTGAATATGATTAAAGAATGTCCGAATTCTTACACTTTGGCGGTGAACGACACCAAAAATGCGATTACAGGAAAATGGAAACTCTCGATTATTGCGATGTTGCTGTTCGGAAAAAAGCGTTACAGCGAGTTGGAAAAAGGGATTCCGAAAATAAATCCGAGAATGCTTTCCAAAGAATTGCGGGATTTGGAGGCAAACGGATTGGTGATGAGAAATGTTTACAACACCGTTCCCGTAACTGTGGAATACGAACTGACGAAGTCCGGAAAAACCTTTCAAAAAGTTTTGGACGTGATGGTGGAATGGGGCATGGAACACCGCAAAAATGTTCTCGGCAGGAAAAAATAATCAATTCATCAAATTGATAAAACAATCTTCCACGCTTGGTGTGATTTGTTTAAATTCAATGTTTTGATTTTCAGTATTTTGTAAGGTTTTCAATAATTCTTTGTGAATATTTTCATCATCGTTTTTAAATGTAATGTGATGAAATTCTCCGAAGGAAAAACAGGTTTTCACGAGCGGATTTTCGCGCAAATCGTGCAAAAGTTTGCCCATATCATTTGCTTTTACGGCGTAAAGATTTTCCGGAAATTGTTTGATGATGTTTTCGGGCGTTTCTACGGACAAAATCTTCCCTTTCTGAATCAATGCGATGCGTTCGCAAAGCGTGGCTTCGTCCATATAAGGCGTGGAAACCAAAATTGTTATGCCTTGTTCTTTCAAACGTTTCAGCATTTCCCAAAATTCCTTTCTCGAAACGGCATCCACACCGGTGGTCGGTTCGTCTAAAAATAAAACCGTCGGGCGATGAATTAAAGCGCAACACAACGCCAATTTTTGTTTCATTCCGCCGGAAAGTTTTCCCGCTCGGCGATTTTTAAACGGCTCGATTTGTATGTAAATTTCTTTGATTAAATCGTAGTTTTCTTTTATCGTCGTGCCAAAAAGCGAAGCAAAAAAGTTGAGATTTTCTTCCACCGACAAATCTTGATACAGCGAAAATTTTCCGGGCATATATCCCACATTTCGGCGGATATTTTTGTAATCTTTTATCACATCAAAACCACTGACGAAAGCCGTTCCGCTGTCGGGCAAAAGCAAAGTGGCGAGTATTCTGAAAATGCTGGTTTTTCCGGCTCCGTCTGCACCGATTAAACCAAACAATTCGCCTTTGTTTACGGAAAACGAAACCTCATTTACCGCGACGATTTCCCCTTTGTTGTAGGTTTTTACGATATGATTTAAAACAACTTCCGGCATTTCAGCGAAATTAGTATTTTTTTAGATAGCGGAGATTGGTGCTTGTTTCTTTTTTGCCTTTAATCTTGATTCTTGGCACATTAAATCTGAATCTTTACCTTTGTAAAAATTAGAAAAATCAATATTTGAAAGGTTTAATCATAAAATCTACGGGCAGTTGGTATCAAGTTTTGGAAAACGCGACCCGAAAAACCTACGAAGCGAGAATCCGAGGAAAATTCAAACTGCTGAAAACGCGTCTGACGAATCCGCTTGCAGTCGGCGATTTTGTGGAATTTCACTTGGAACAGGATGATATTGCGTGGATTACAAAAATAGAACCTCGAAAAAACTACCTCATCCGAAAATCCGTAAATCTTTCCAAAGAATCCCACATTATTGCGGCGAATATTGATGTTGCGTGTTTTATTTTTACGTTGCGTTTTCCCGAAACTTCGCTCGGTTTTCTCGATCGGTTTTTGGCGTGTTGCGAAGCCTACGACATCCAACCTCTGATTTTATTTAACAAAATGGATGTGATGAATGAAAATGAAACCGAAATCGTGCGAAATATTGAAAATATTTACAAAAAAATCGGTTACGAGACTTTGGAAATCTCCTCTTTTTCCAAACTGAATTTGGAGGTTTTAAAGGAAAAAATCAAACACAAAACCTCCGTATTTTTCGGACATTCCGGTTGCGGAAAATCTACTTTAATCAATGTTTTGCAACCCGATTTAGATTTAAAAATCGGCGAAATTTCAGACGTTCATCTCAAAGGAAAACACACCACCACTTTTGCGCAAATGTTTTTTTGGAGTTTCGGCGGAAGCGCGATTGATACGCCCGGCGTTCGAGAATTTGGAATGATAGACGTGGAAAAAGATGAGATTCAGCACTATTTTTCCGAAATTTTTGAAACCGGAAGAATGTGCAAATTTCATAATTGCCTTCACATCAACGAACCGAAATGCGCCGTTTTGGATGCCATAAAAAACCGTGAAATCGAAGAAAGCCGATATTCCACATATTTAAAATTGATGGAAGAAACACAGGAAAATTCGGAAAAATAAAACCCCGTCTGAACGACGGGGTAAAAACTAATAACCATGAAAACTCAAATTAAACATGAGAATCGGAGATATAATTAGCAACAAACGTGCCAAAGTATTTCCGAAAACTTCACGTTTAGAATCTTCGGTGCAAATTTAATAACTTTTTCTTAATTTTGCAAACTTTATAAATAATAATAATGTCAGGCAATATTACATTTACAATGATCAAACCCGATGCGGTTGAAGATGGCTACATCGGTGCTATTTTGGGAAAAATTTCCGAAGCGGGTTTTAAAATCAAAGCGTTGAAACTCACGCAATTAACCATTGACGATGCGAAAAAATTTTACGAAATTCACAAGGAAAGACCTTTCTATAACGAGTTGGTTCAATTTATGAGCCGAGGTCCGATTGTAGCCGCAGTTTTGGAAAAAAACAATGCGGTTGAAGATTTCCGAACGTTGATTGGTGCTACAAATCCCGAAAATGCAGCGGAAGGAACCATCAGAAAAACGTTTGCCAGAAGCGTTGGAGAAAATGCCGTTCACGGTTCGGATTCCGATGAAAACGCTTTAATCGAAACACGATTTCATTTTTCCGGACGAGACGTATTTTAGTTTTTTTCTTTATTGCCTCTTTTATTTTATCATTTTTAAAGGAATCGGCTAATCTCGTTCCTCGATTTCTCAATGTCTAATCAAAAATTCATAACTTCGCAAATCTGAAAATTTGAAAAATGAGCGGTGAAAAAGATATGTCGTTTTGGGGACACATCGGCGAACTTCGCGGGCTGTTAATCCGCTGTATCATTGCGATTGTAGTCGGCGGCGTGATTGTCGGTTTCAATGTTCAATGGATTATGGACCACATTTTTTTTGCGCCCACTAAAAACGATTTTATCACTTTTCGCGTGGTCAATCATTTCTCACAGGAACTTTTGGGACATGACAGTTTTGTGTTGCCCGAACATTTTGCGGTTCAGCAGAAAAAACTTTTTCAGCAGTTCAATGTGATGATGGCGGTTTCCATTTTCGGAGGAATTGTGTTGGCATTTCCATACATTATTTGGGAATTGTGGCGGTTTATCAATCCTGCGCTTCACGCAAAAGAAAAGAAAAATTCCGCATTTTTTATCAATTTTGTTTGGATTCTTTTTATGACGGGCGTTTTGGTCGGTTATTTCCTGATATTGCCTTTCGCCATTAATTTCGGATTGCTGTTCAAAGTTTCGGATTCCATCACGCAACTCTTTGATTTGTCGGATTATACCACGCTTTTCCTGCAAGTGGTTTTGGGAATGGGCGTTTTATTTTTGTTTCCGGTTATTGTTTATTACCTCACGCTCATCGGGATTTTAACGCCAAAATTTTTAAAAACTTACAGAAGGCACGCCATAGTTTTAATTATGGCAGTTGCGGCAATCGTAACTCCTGCCGATGTTTTGAGTATGCTCGCCGCCGCATTTCCATTGGTTTTGCTTTATGAGTTCAGTATTTTAATGTCTTCGAGAATATATAAAAGAATGTTGAAGAAAAACGAGATTGTAAAGATTTAAGCATAAAATAATCTTTACGTTATTCAGGATAAAAAACAGACAAAAAACAATCAGAAAAAAATTAATTACCTTTGCTTGATTTTCAAAAAATGTACTGCAATCAAAATCAATTAATCCTAAATACAACCAAAATATTTATGAAAAAGTTATTTTTTATTTTGCTATTGCTGCCTGTTGCAATGTTCCCTCAAAAAATTAAAACCAAAAAAGACAGGATTTTACTTAACGAAAAAGAGATTGGTATTTTTAAGGAAAACGCAGATCTTTACACCGTTTTCGATTTGAAAAACAAAAAACTCTTTACAGCAGAACTCAAAGGCGTTTCGGTTGGCGGAAATATACTTTCCCAATGGCTGGAACTAAAAAATGAAGACGGAAGCATCACCACAGAAATTCCTTATGATGTAACCATAGCCTCTTTCAGCTTTTCCAGAATTCTTTTCAGTTTATTATCAGACAGATACGGATTTACTAATGCTAATGGTTTTGATTTAAACGGAATCCAAAACTTTTTCAATACACCTCACGAAAATATCAGCGAAAAAGCGCTTCAGGCAAAAGCAGAAGCTTTGGCTTACCAAGATGAGAAAAAACAAAAAATTGCAAAATATAATCCGTATGTGAAAGATAATTTGTCGGTTGTTTTTGGTGGACCAATGAGCAATAAAGTGGTCGGAAGAGTTGCAGTAACGCCGAAAGGTTACAGCAAAGATTTCCTGATAAATGTATTTGATCTTGATAATCTGTTGGTTGCATCCTGCGATTATACCACCGGAATCGGCGATATGATTTCTGTTAAATTGTTTAACGATACCACTTTCGAATACGAGCCGAAAAAAGTTTATGCACGAGCAGGCGACAATTCTTTTCTGAATGAATTTGTAGGAGAAATTGTGGCACACGATGCATTGATGGGACATCAGGTAAAACAATATCAAAGCGACGCCCTTCAACAAAAAATTCAGGATGCAAAAGAAAGGAGCGTGAATGTTTACAATATCAACGGACATTTGAAAGACGAAAAAGGGGTCGAATATAAAGGAAAAATCACAGCATTGTTTCAAAAATTGGACATCAACAATACGGGAGATATCGAAGTCTGGAACAGTATTGATAATTTCGGGAAAAAAGTGAATCTTACCTACAAAAACGAAAAAGGAAATTCGCGGACTAAAACATTCGATGCGAAAGACAATATCCGTTTTTATGTTTCCAATGCAGACGGAACCGAAACCGTTTACCAAGGAATGAAAGTGAACGGAGATTCCATGAAAAAACTTTCCAACGCGATGTCGCTGGGTTTTAACAACGCCTATTTTTATATGGAATTATACAATTATAAAGGAAATTCGTTGTTGATAGACCCCATAGATCCCGATAGATTCGTGATTAAAATAAAATCGGAAAGCAACGGACAAATGCTGGACGACAGGAACAACGACAAACTTTCCGAAGCATTGGCAGATTATCTGAAAGGGTGCAAAAGCCTCTCAAACGAAATCAGGAATAAAACTTTTGATCTCAAAATACAAAGCAATTTAGAAACCATCATCCGAGAATATTCGGATTGCAGTAAATGAATTTTGATACAGAATTATTCTAAATTTCACCAAAAAACTCAAGAAAAACGAGAGTAAATTTTTATATATTTTTACTCTCGTTTTTTAAATTTGTAAAAAAAACTTTTTTAGTCTAAAATCAAAAACAATGAAAAACATAACAAAAACAATCCTAATCATAAGCATTTTCCACATTTTCCCCCTTTGGGGGACAGGGGGCTTGCAACTTTTCGCACAACCGTTTTTCCCCAAAGAAATTTCCTCTGACGAAGAACTGATTTTAAAAGGTTCCGATACGGAATACCGAAATTTTTGGGACGTGAAAAAATACGAAATTTCCGTAGAACCGAACTTCGACAATCAATCGGTTTCGGGAACCAACAAAATCTTTTTTGAAATCACAAAAGACATTAAAAATCCTGTATTTCAGATAGATTTACAATCTCCGATGCAGTTTGAACTCGGCACAAAAAATAAAAATTGGTCGGCGGAAAGAAAGGGAGATTTCATTTTCATCACCTCAAAAAAATCTTACAAAAAAGGCGAAAAAGGAATTTTCGAGTTCAAATTTTTTGGAAATCCTAAAATCGCAAAACACGCACCTTGGGACGGCGGCTGGGTTTTCACGAAAGATAAAAACGGAAATCATTGGGCAAGCGTGGCGCAAGAAGGAAACGGCGTTTCGCTTTGGCTGCCGACCAAAGATATTTGGAGCGATGAACCGGACGAAGGCATTTTAATGAAAATCATCACACCCGAAAATTTAGTTGGTGTCGGAAACGGAAGATTGATTTCGCAAACTTCCGGTAATCATAAAAATACATTTACTTGGGAAGTGAAAAATCCGATAAATCCGTATTCCATTGTTCCGACCATCGGAAAATTGGTGAATTTTAAAGATACTTTCGACGGCGAAAAAGGGAAATTGGATTTGGATTATTGGGTTTTGGAGGAAAATTTAGAAAAAGCAAAAAAACAATTCCGGCAAGTTCAACCGATGATGAAAGCCTTTGAATATTGGTTCGGAGCGTATCCTTTTTATGAAGATTCCTACAAACTCGTGGAAACACCGTATTTGGGAATGGAACATCAAAGCAATGTCGGCTACGGAAACCGCTATGAAAACGGCTATTTGGGAAGAGATTTGTCCGGAACGGGCGTTGGTTTGAATTGGGATTTCATCATCATTCACGAAAGCGGACACGAATGGTTTGCGAACAATATTACGGCGAAAGATCAGGCAGATATGTGGATTCACGAAGGTTTTACCTGCTATTCCGAAACACTTTTTACAGAACATTTTATGGATAAAAATTCCGGAGAAAAATACCTTATCGGGCTTCGGCAAAATATTCAAAATGATATTCCCATTATCGGAAAATACGGCATCCGAAACGAAGGCAGCAGCGATATGTATTACAAAGGTGCGAATATGCTTCACACGATTCGGCAAATTGTGGGCGATGATGAAAAATTTCGTGAAATTCTGCGCGGATTGAACCGAGATTTTTATCACCAAACCGTTACCACAAAGCAGATTGAAGATTATATTTCCGAAAAATCCGGCATTGATTTTTCCACGATTTTCGACCAATATCTGCGAACCGTAAAAATTCCGATTTTGGAATATCAACAAACCGGAAATCAATTTCAATTTCGCTACGTTGATGCTGTGGACAATCTGAAACTTCCCGTAAAAATCAACGGAAATCAAATCATCAATCCGACAAAAGATTGGCAAACCGTATCTTTAGAATCCGATTCAGCCGCCGTTTTTGATTCCAATTATTACATCAAATACAAAAATTCTCATCGCTTGAGAGAGGCGGAATAAAACTTTTGTTTTTTTGTTTAAGGGTGATATCCAAAATTGCGAACAAATTAATAAAAGTTTAACACATTAAAACCCCGAAATCCGCCGCCAAATTGCTATCTTTGCGACATAATTTTAATTTAGTTTTAAAAGACATGAAAAGAATTTATTTTTTATTAGCAGTAACTCTTACGATTACAATGATAAATGCTCAAACCACCTTATTGAGTGAAGATTTCTCTTCGATAACGACAGGAAATAACACCACAACAAGTGGTTCGAGTACGTCATGGAATGGAAATGCAAATTTTCCTACAGTTGTCGCGGCTTATCAAGCAGGAGGATCGGTGAAATTAGGATCCGGAAGCGCTTCGGGTTCCATTACCTCAAAATCTTTAGATTTATCCACAGATGGAGGAGACTTCAAAGTAGAATTTGATGTAAAAGGATGGACTACAGTAGAAGGAACAATCCTTGTTGATGTAACCGGACTTTCTCAACAAAGTTATACTTATTCAGCAGTAATGGCAGGAAGTTTTGAACATGTTAGTTTGACTTTTACCGGAGGTTCTGCAAATTCTACCGTAAAGATTTCTACATCTGACAAAAGAGCATTTATAGATAATGTAGTGGTAGTTACTAATGTTGTACCTTCAGCACCACCAAGTTGCACCACATTTATCAGCCCTGAAAATGAAGGAGAAATATTCACCGGAAATGTTACTTTTTCATGGAATGCGGCGGCGGGAGCCACAAGTTATAAATTAATAATTGGAACTTTCTCCGGTGGTCAAGATGTTCTTCAAGAAACTCTAATTTCGGGAACCACTTATACAATGCCTTTGGCTATCGGTACATATTACGCAAACGTAACGCCAACAAATAGCGAGGGCGACGCAGAAAATTGCGAGGACAATGAAATTGAATTTACAGTTATAGAGCAGGAATGGTTGGGAATCGTAATCAATGAAATTTATGGTGGTGGTGGAAATACTAATGCTCCTTGGAAAAATGATTTTATAGAATTGTATAACAACAGTAGTTCTCCGAAAATATTGACGGGTGCGTATATTCGGCAGGCTTCCGGCACAGGCAATTTCAATGCTACCGCTTTGCCTTCACCGATAACTATTCCTGCGGGAGGATATTATTTAATTCAGGCTGACACCAGCGGTAATGTTGGTTCTGACCTTCCAACTCCGGATTTTACAATTTCGTTAAATCTGGGTGTAGGTTCAGGAAAAATTGCTTTAACAACCGATAATGCTACGATTACAAGTGCGACCGGTGCCAATGTGATTGATCTTGTAGGATGGGGAACAACTGCGAATATGTATGAAGGTTCCGGACCTGCTCCCGGTGTTTCCGGTAATATCACGTCCATTTCCAGAACAAACGGTATTGATACTAATGATAATGCCGCAGACTTCAAAACAGGAACACCAATACCAACCAATTCCTCTGCATCACTTGACTGTACCACTTTTATCAGTCCTGAAGATAATGGCGAAGTAAATGTCGGAGACGTTACATTTTCCTGGAATGCAGTAACCGGAGCCACAGGTTATAAACTAAAAATTGGAACAGCTTCCGGAAACGATGATATTCTTTCGGAAACTCTAATTTCGGGAACAACCTATACAATGTCTTTGGCTATCGGCACTTATTACGCAAACGTAACACCAACGAATGGTGACATCGATGCAAAAAATTGCGAAGACAATGAAATTGAATTTGAGGTTGTAAACCCACCTGCGCCGGATTGCACCACATTTATCTACCCGACAAATAATGCTACAATAAATGCCGGAGATATCACTTTTTCTTGGAATGCGGTAGCTGGAGCAACAGCCTATATACTAAAAATTGGAACCTTTTCCGGAGGCAATGATGTTCTTCCGGCAACTCCAATTACGGAAACATCAACAGTAGTACCTTTGGCTGTCGGTACTTATTACGCAAATGTCACACCAACAAATAGTGGCACCGATGCGGAAAATTGCGAAGACAGCGAAATTTTATTTACGGTTGTAAACCCGCCTGCACCGGATTGCACCACATTTATCTACCCGACAAATAATACCACAATAAATGCCGGAAATGTTACTTTTTCTTGGAATGCGGCAACGGGCGCAACAGGTTATAAATTAATAATTGGAAGTACTTCCGGAGATGATGATGTTCTTCCGGAAACTCAGGTTTTGGAAACCACTTATACAACACCTTTGGCTGTCGGTACTTATTACGCAAACGTCACACCAACAAATGACGGCGGCGATGCGGAAAATTGCGAAGACAAAGAAATTGAATTTGAGGTTGTAACACCGCCGGAATCTGCGGGAGAAATTATCGGTTGGGATGCAAACGGTGTAACAGGTTACGGATCAAGTCCGTTTGCACCGACAACATTAGCGGAACATTTAACTGTTACAGGATTGACGAGAGGTTCCGGATTGGGAACATCAGGTGGTCTGCCACAAATGCTTGGGGAGGAACTATTGCACCATCACTGAATTCTACAACACCGGAAGACGCTATTACCAAAAATACATTTATTACATTTTCCGTTGCTCCCGATGGAGGTTATGAACTGTCTTTATCGTCTGTGGATTTGAATTATCGTCGTCCTGCTACGGGAGCAGCCAACGGATTATTGCAATATCAAATCGGCTCCGGCTCTTTTGTTGATATTCAATCTCTAAATTTTTCAGTTTCTGCGACTACAGGAGGTTCTATTCCGACCATTGATTTATCATCTTTCACAGATCTTCAAAATGTGAAATCCGATAAAACCATTACTTTTAGAATAGTATTATATAATAGTACGGCTTCAGGTTCCGGTGCAGGTCCTTGGTATGTTTTCGACAGATTACAGGATTCTGATTTCAAAATTTCCGGAATTGTAAAAACAGAAACTCTCGGCGTTTCCACAGCAAACACTTCAAAGATTGTTTTGGTGAAAAACACTTTGGTAAAAAATGAAATCGTTTTTGGAGCCAATGCAAGTGTAAAAATCTACAACACCGCCGGACAATTGGTAAAAACCGCACGTGTTTCCGAGAATGAAAGCCTGAATGTTTCTTCGCTTCGCACCGGAATATATGTGGTAGAAGGAAATGTGAACGGACAAATGGTGTCGCAGAAAATTATTAAAAATTAATTAAGGCTAAAGGTTTAAGCAATAAGCAGTAGGCTTTAGGTTTACTGCTTATTTTTTTTAATCAAAGAGTTATATCGAAATTGTAAATTTGTTACAAAAGATGCCTCTTCGCCGGCAGTGCCGATTCGTGGTTTGGGTTGATTAAATTTTAAACGCGTCCATTCCCGGAAAAACGGCTGTTTCGCCCAGCATTTCTTCGATTCGCAGAAGTTGATTGTATTTTGCCATTCTGTCCGAGCGCGATGCAGAACCGGTTTTTATTTGTCCGCAGTTGCAAGCCACCGCCAAATCGGCAATCGTGGCATCTTCCGTTTCGCCGGATCTGTGAGACATCACCGCCGTATATTTATGATTTTGAGCCATTTGAACCGCATCCAAAGTTTCGGAAAGCGAACCGATTTGGTTTACTTTCACCAAAATCGAATTGGCAATTCCTTCTTTAATTCCTCTGGAAAGCCTTTCCACATTGGTTACAAACAAATCGTCTCCAACCAACTGAACCTTGTCGCCAATTTTTTCGGTGAGCAATTTCCAGCCTTCCCAATCGTTTTCCTGCATTCCGTCTTCAATGGAAATAATCGGATATTTGCCGACCAATTCCGCTAAATACGAGGCTTGTTCGCTGCTTGTAAATTGCGCGGAATCAGGCGTTTGAAACTTTCTGTAATCATAAATTCCGTCTTTATAAAATTCCGATGAGGCGCAATCCAAAGCCAACATCACATCGTTTCCGGGTTTGTATCCAGCTTTTTCAATGGCTTTCAGCAAAGTGTCCAAAGCATCTTCCGTTCCTTTGAAAGTCGGAGCAAAACCGCCTTCGTCGCCTACGGCTGTGGACAAACCTCTTTCGTGGAGAATGGATTTCAAATGATGAAAAATTTCGGTTCCTTTTTGCAAAGCGTGCGAAAAAGAATCCGCTTGCACGGGCATAATCATAAATTCCTGAAAAGCAATCGGCGCATCGGAATGCGAACCGCCGTTGATGACGTTCATCATCGGAACCGGAAGCGTGTTGGCATTTGCACCGCCGACGTATTTGTAAAGCGGCATTTTCAGTTCTTTTGCCGCGGCTTTTGCTGCTGCCAAAGAAACACCGAGAATTGCGTTGGCACCGATATTTCCTTTATTTTTTGTGCCGTCGATGTCCCGCATAATTTTATCGATGAGATTTTGTTCAAAAACCGAACAACCGATAATTTCCGGCGCGAGGATTTCTTTTACATTTTCTACGGCTTTCTGCACACCTTTTCCCATATATTTTTTGCCGCCGTCTCGAAGTTCCACCGCCTCGTGTTCGCCGGTAGATGCGCCGGAAGGTACGGCTGCTCTTCCCATATTTCCGTTTTCCGTGAAAACATCCACTTCCACAGTAGGGTTTCCTCTGGAATCGAATATTTGTCTTGCCTCGATGTAAGAAATGTAACTCATATTTTTCAGAATTTTAGTTTTATTTAAAGCAAAAAAACTTTCTGCAAATTTACTGAAAAGTTGGCAGGGGAAAAAATTTGAAGCGTTTTGAGGCTTGAGGAGGGATTGTTAAAAAATCTTAATGAAAAAAAATTGCTTTTTCTAAAATAAAGGGGATTGCAAGATTGTTTTTTTTAACAAGGCATTAATTTATGTTAAAATATGTTAAATGTTTATTGAAGAAGATTTTTTATGAATAGACTTTAAAAAATCATTACTAATTTTATGCTCGTATTTGAGAAGATTAAACCTTTAAAAAAAACCAAAATTAAGTATGAAGAAAAAAGTCTTGTTTTATCCGATTGCGATTATTGCTGTTTTTTCCTTGCAATCTTGTGTTACCAATTATGTAGTTTCCAACCCAATAGATTACAGCGAAGATTATCAAATTAATATCAAACAAGCCTTTGTAAATCAGCAGAAAGTAGAGAGTGCCAAAAAAGATATTTCATATAATTTTGGTGAAAATGCCGTACAAATGCCGTTTGCAAGTATGGAGAATTCTCTGAAAAGTGCTGAAAACGCTGAAATTGAAAAAAAATACAATGCGACCATCAGCGAAATTTTGGAAGAAGCCGAAACATATCTGGGAACTCCTTATCGATACGGCGGGACTTCGCGGAGCGGAATAGATTGTTCGGGTTTTGTGTTATCGGTTTTTGGTTCTGCAATCGGGATGAGTTTACCGAGAATTGCAGCCACGCAATCTATTGAAGGTGAGCGTGTTGAAAAAAGCGAATTGAAAAAAGGAGATTTGCTTTTCTTTTCTCAAGGAAGAAGGATTTCACATGTAGGAATTGTACACGATATTGATGAAAACGGAGAAGTGAGATTTATTCATGCTTCCACTTCAAAAGGCGTTACGATTTCTTCACTTAATGATTCTTATTGGAAACCGAGATACAGATTCGCAAAAAGAGTTATCGATTCTAAACAAGTTTCTTAAATATAGAAAAATATCATATACTCATAAATTTTAAATTTTAATTGGTTAATTCTCAGAAAGACAATTCAGATGTTGGATTGTCTTTTTGGGTTTTTTAAACCAAAGAGTTTCTATCGGTGTAATTCAGTTTAAAGAAAATAAACGTCATAATCGAAAATGCCAAAAGCGAACTCCCACCGTAACTGAAATATGGTAGCGGAATGCCGACTGTCGGGAACAAACCCATTACCATTCCCAAATTTACTACAAAATGAATGAGCAAAATCGAGGCGAAAGAATATCCGAAAACGCGGTTGAAAATAGATTTTTGTCTTTCGGAAAGGTAATAAATTCTGGCGATGAAAACACCGTAAAGAATGATGAGCAAAGAACTTCCGAGAAATCCCCATTCTTCGCCCACGGTGCAAAAAATATAATCGGTTTCCTGTTCGGGAACGAATTTTCCTTGCGTTACGGAACCTTGCTTGTAGCCTTTTCCACTCAATCCTCCGGAACCGATAGCCGTTTTGGAATACAACAAATTGTACCCGATATTGTTGCGAAATTCTTTTCGGCTTTCACCTTTGTATAAAACTTCGATTCTTTGTTTTTGATGAGTAGGGAGTTTTTCAAAAATTTTCGGAGAAAAAAAAGACAAGCCAAACAGAAAAGCAATGCCGAAAATCACCATCATCAATTTAGAAATTTTCATTTTCAAATCATTGATATTCAATAAAATGTAAAGGAATCCAATCGCCAAAACAGAACCGGAAACATACCAAACGCTTTTCCCGAGCTCATCAAAAATATAATAGGAAAATAGAAATGTGAAAGCGAGAATAAAAATACTCCAAAAAAATCTGCCGCTCAAACCTTCACGATAAAGCGCAACAAAAAACGCACTGAAAACCAGCAACGAACCGATGTCCGGAATTGCCAAAACTACCACTGCCGGAATTCCGATGATTGCTAAAGATGTCCATAAATTTCTCCTGTTTTTCACATTGAAATCTGTTCCGGAAATATAGTTGGCAAGCATCAACGCTGTCCCGATTTTCGCAAATTCTACCGGTTGCATGGTGAAACCTCCGAATTTGTACCAGTTTTTTTGTCCTGAAATTTCGGTTCCGAAGGGAAAAAGCCCGACCAATAACACGATTCCGAGAACATAAAAAATTCCCGCCATATTTTCAAAAAACTTGCTTCTGGTGTAAAAAATCAGGATTCCCGCGAATACGGAAATTCCAAAAAATTTCAGTTGTTTTTCTCCCAGTTCGGTGCTAACACTAAAAATATTTGCAATGGCAAAACCGCAAAGCAAAAAATATAATCCGAGTCCTAATTTATCGATTCCGTTTGTTTTCATCTGTTTATATTTTATTTTTTTCAGCGATCAGATGGAACACTTTGTACAATCATTTGCCTCATTAATTTTTATTTTTTTTTAAGGAATCGGCGAATCCTTCGGGTTTGCCTCATTAATTTTTATTTTTTTTAAAGGAATCGGCGAATCCTTCGGATTTGCCTGTGTGTCAATATTTTGTCATGCGTGTTTCTTTTAATAAAAAAGTTTAAAGTTCAAAATTTGGGATTCAACTTTTCTCAGCTCAAATAGCAGCACAAAACACTAAATCCGAATCTCATATCAATTCTTAAAAATTGGAACATTAGAACACGCTTCGCCGAACATTAGAGATTTTGCAATCGGTTTCAACTGTTCCACCAATTCGATATACGCATTTTCGGGAACAATCGTGTTCGAGCAACCTTTTAGCAAAATTCGTTTACCCCGCATTTCCGAGAAATCATACGTTTTTACGGCTTCATGCATCAGCAAAATTTCCAAATCTTCACGATTTCCAAAAACAATTTTTTTTACAACATCCGTCAGTTTTGCGGTAATCAAAAAATATGACCAAAGCGGAACCACAGCATTTTCAGAATTAAAAATGTAAATATAGCAATCCCGAAAATCTTCAGGATTCAGCAAAGCGATTTTTTCACGGAAATCTTTTTCTTTCAAAATCAATCCTTCAAAAAGAAAATCCTTCAAATCTATCCCTTTTCTTTCGCCTTTCGGAATAAGCATCGAAATATCAAAATTGACGAGTCCGCTTTCTGCAACACGGTTTTTAATTTCAAGTTCTTCGGACATTTTTATTGTTATCTTTGAACAAATTTAAGTTTAATTTTTGATAATTATAAAAACCATATGCGTCGTTTGAGAACTAACTTAACACTAAAATATAAAATTGTGTTGTTTATGATTACAACTTTTGGTTTATCGGGTTGTAACATTTCTTCAAGTCTTTTTGATAAATACGAATCTAACTGCTTGAGTTCTTTTGGATTAGGTAAATACGAAGATATCAGTTTCATTAAGAATAAAGAATTTAAAGAAATTTCCAATTTATTGAAGACAGAATATGGAGCAAAATCTATTCGGCAAATACTTTATGTAAAATCAAAAAATATGTACTATTGTGAATTTCATGAAAATTCATACACCATCAATTGTGTGCTTTTGGGAAAAGATATGAACATGGTTTCTCAAGAAAAATTGGAATTTGATTGGTAATATTTTCTCTGTAATAATTCATCAGAAAAAAATACTCAGAAAATGTTTAAATTTTGGCTAAAATCTTTATCAATCTGACGAATATCACCATTTTTTTGGTAAAATTATTTTAAGAGATTGATTAACTTTGCATCTTTAAGGAAAATTTAAGCAAATATAATTATGAAAAACACTAAAATCACAGAACAACTGAACAAATTGGGAATCACAGGCTTCGAAGAAGTGGTTTATAATCCGGGTTTTGAACAACTTTTTCAAGAGGAAATGTCCGCCGAAAATCAAGGTTTTGAAAAAGGCGACCTCACGGAATTAGGCTCTGTTGCCGTAAAAACAGGAATTTTTACCGGTCGCTCCCCGAAAGACCGATACATCGTTTTGGATGAGGTTACAAAAGACACCATTTGCTGGGACGGAAAAGTGAATTTCCCAACCACTTCCGAAACTTTTTCACAGTGTAAAAATCTGGTTTTGAAACAGTTATCAAAATCAAAAAAAATCTATGTGGTAGATGCGTTTTGCGGAACCAATCCCGATACCAGATTGAAAGTGCGTTTCATAATGGAAGTGGCGTGGCAAGCGCATTTCGTAACCAATATGTTCATTCGTCCGTCTCACTACGAACTCGATAATTTCGGCGAACCGGATTTTATCGTGATGAACGGCTCCAAAACCACAAACCCCGATTGGCAGGCACAAAACCTAAATTCCGAGAATTTCATTATGTTCAATCTCACGGAAAAAATACAGATTATCGGCGGAACTTGGTACGGCGGAGAAATGAAAAAAGGAATGTTTGCGATGATGAATTATTACCTTCCGTTGCGAGGAATGGCTTCGATGCACTGTTCTGCAAATGTAGGTGAAAAAGGCGATGTTGCTTTGTTTTTCGGGCTTTCGGGAACGGGAAAAACCACACTTTCCGCAGACCCGAAAAGATATTTAATCGGAGACGATGAACACGGCTGGGATCACAACGGCGTTTTCAATTACGAAGGCGGTTGCTACGCAAAAGTAATCGACCTTTCCGAAGAAAAAGAACCGGATATTTACGGCGCGATTCGGCGCGATGCACTTTTGGAAAATGTAGTGGTGAACGAAAACGGAAAAATAGATTTTGCAGACGGTTCCATTACCGAAAATACACGAGTTTCTTACCCGATTTACCACATCAATAAAATTGTTTTGCCTTCCAAAGCGGGGCATGCACAAAAAATTATTTATCTTTCCGCCGATGCTTTTGGCGTTTTGCCGCCGGTTTCCATTTTGAACGAAGACCAAGCGCAATATCATTTCCTTTGCGGCTACACTTCAAAATTAGCAGGAACCGAAAGAGGAATCACAGAACCTCAACCTTCCTTTTCACCGGCGTTTGGCGAAGCATTTCTTACTTTACACCCGACGATGTATTCCAAAACATTAATCGGAAAAATGAAACAGCACGGTGCAAAAGCCTATCTCGTGAACACCGGCTGGAACGGAACCGGAAAAAGAATTTCGCTGAAAGACACGCGAGCGATTATTGATGCGATTATTGACGGCTCCATTGAAAATGCCCCAAAATCCAAAGTTCCGATTTTAAATCTCGAAATTCCAACAGCACTTCCGAATGTTTCCGAAGGAATTTTAGACCCGAGAAATACTTACGGCAACGCTTCCGAATGGGAAACCAAAGCGCGCGATTTAGCTGCAAGATACATCAAGAATTTTGAGCAATACACCAATACCGAAGAAGGAAAACGTTTGGTAGCAGCGGGTCCGGAGTTGTAAAGTGATTTATCCAAAAATATCGAATATCCGGAAAATCCTTAATTTCTTATCAATTTTTGAAAACCATTAAGAAGAAAGAATGATTCGTGTGAAATTTATACTTTTGTAATCTCAAAAATTTATATATGAAACGCATTATTTCTATTTTTACGGTATTGACGCTGTTGGTTTCGTGCAGCAAAGTGAAAGAAAAGGCAAAGGAAACCATTAATAAAGGCGGCGAAACCGTAGGAAAAACCACCACCGAATTTTTCGACGGCGTTTCCGAAGGTATTGATAAAACACTTCAATGCGAATTGTTGCTGTCGGAATCTTTGAAAAATAAAGGTTTGAAAACAGGAAAATATTCTGTTGAAAATTCCGGTGGAGGCAGTAATAATCAACTTACGGTTTATTTTATTTTCGATAAAGATTTTAATTCGCCCGTAACTGCAAAGGTTTTTGATAAAAGCGGTTTGGAAATCGGCAGAGCCAAAATTGATGTAGAAGGAAAAACCGGCGATGCGAAATATCTCGATTTTATTTTCGATAAAAGATCATACATTGAAGTGAAAAGTAAAATTACTTTGGAATAAATTTTCAAATTACCTCATTTTCAAATTATCACATTAAATTTCCCAACGCTTTCTCCAATTTCGGCAGCATTATTTTGATTTCATCTGATGAAAGTCCGCCGACAGACGCTCGGAACCAAGGTTCGGTTTTGCTGTTTCCAAAAGCCGAAAACGGAACCAACGCCACGCCTTCGCCGATTAAATAAAAAACCAAATCCGATGAATTCGTGATTTTTTCGCCGTCGGGTTTTGTTTTCCCGAGATAATCCAATTTTATCGTCAAATACATCGCGCCCATCGGTTCTATGCTTTCTACGGACAATCCTTTGTTTTTCAAATCTTGGATTCCGTTATGCAAAATTTTTAAACTTACTTCGAGTTTTTGTTTAAATTGATTCACAAAAACATTGACATTTTCGGGATTTTCATAAAATTTTGCGGTCGCTTCCTGTTCCGGTTTCGGAGCCCACGCTCCGACGTGCGTGAGCAGGGCTTTCATTTTGTCGATAATGTGCGTCGGACCAAAACCCCAACCCACGCGAACACCCGTTGCCGCAAGACATTTTGAAATTCCGTCAATATAAACGGTGTAGTTTTTCATTTCCGGAAAAAGCGAAACCGGATTGAAATGTTCCGCCCCGAAAGTCAAGTTGGAATAGATTTGATCATACATCAAATAAAGCGGTTTCTCGTTTTCGCCTCTTTTTGAATTTTCCTCTAAAACCAATTCGCAAATTTCCGAAAGTTGATTTTTTGTAAACATCGTTCCCGTTGGGTTTAGCGGCGAACAAAGGCTCAACAAAACGGCTTTTTCCAAGTGCGGTTTCAGTTCATCGGCGGTCGGCAGAAAATTATTTTTCACGTCGGTTTTCACTTCCACGGAAACGGCGGAAGTGAGGTAAGAATAATGGTTGTTGTTCCAAGAAGGGAGCGGAAAAATCACTTTATCGCCTTCATCCACAATGGTTTTATACGTTGCATAAATCAAAGGTCGCGAACCGGCGGTGATTAAAATATCGTTCGGCGAATAATCCAAATTCCAGCGTGTTTTCAAATCTTTGGAAACTGCCTTTCTCAAAGACAGCAATCCGTTTGCCGGCGGATAATTGGTGAGGTTGTTTTCGTAGGATTTTTCGATTTCTTTTTTCAGCAAATCCGGAATCGGATAAATGTCGGAATTGAGGTCGCCAATTGTGAGGTTTGCAATTTCAGCACCTTTGGAAATCATATCGTTCACTTCATTTCCGATTTTTACAATCTCCGAACCGATGAGGTTTTCAGCGAGTTTTGATACTTTCATCTGTTTATATTTTATTTTTTTTCAGTGGTCAGATGGAACACTTTATACAATTATTTGCCTGTGTGACAAATTTTTGTCATGGGTGTTTCATTTTTGTGGATTTTTTTAGGAAAATTCGATATCTCACAAATTTAGGAAAAATAAATTCGAAATTTTGAAAAATGAGACAATCGTAAATCATAATTTTGAACAACCCGCAATCTAAAACCTAATTTTCTATCTTTGCAAATCAATTTCTGAGATGAAAAAACTCGTCATTATTCCGACATACAACGAAAAAGAAAACATCGAAAGCATCATTTCGGCGATTTTTTCATTGGATGAAGATTTCCATATTTTGGTGGTGGATGATTCTTCGCCGGACGGAACTGCGGAAATTGTGGAAAAACTTCAGGAAAAATTTGATCAATTAAATTTAACAATCAGAAAAACAAAAGACGGTCTCGGGAAAGCGTATATTCACGGGTTTCGTTGGGCATTGGAACGCGATTTCGATTTTATTTTTGAAATGGATGCCGATTTTTCGCACAATCCGAAAGATTTGCCTCAGCTTTACGAAGCCTGCAAAAATGCGGATATGTCCGTCGGTTCCCGATATTCGCAAGGTGTGAACGTGGTAAATTGGCCAATGGGAAGGGTTTTGCTTTCTTATTTTGCATCGAAATATGTGAAATTTGTTTTGGGAATTCCCGTGAACGATACCACCGCCGGATTTGTTTGCTACAAAAAAGAAACTTTGCGTGCGCTGAATTTGGATAAAATAAAATTGAAAGGCTACGGATTTCAGGTAGAGATGAAATTTCGTGTGTTTAAAAAGAGATTGAAAATCGTGGAAGTTCCGATTATTTTTACCAATCGCATAAAAGGCGAAAGCAAGATGAACGGCGGAATTATCGGTGAGGCGGTTTTCGGAATTTTAAAGTTGAAATGGAAATCTTGGGTTGGGAGATTGTGAAAAATTTTAAAACATCGGGTATTTTTTGGGATTTTGGTAGGTGTTAAAAACGGAATAAATATAGACTAATTTTTCTTCTTCATAAACTTCAAAAAACACCAAATACGGCAGAGATTTAAAAGGCAAGGCTCTGATATTTTTGTATCGGAACTGAAAGAAAGGATTGATTTCCAAAGTATCTAACGCTTGATTCAGTTGGGTTTTGAAATTATATTCTCCTGCTTCCGATTTACTGCTGTGATATTCAATGGCTTGTTCAATTTCTTGGTCGGCAATATCGGAAAATCTTATTTTATAATTTGTATTTTTTGCTGATATCATCTCTGGAAATAAACGTTTTTTTATCTTGTTCCAATGCTTTGTCGAGTATTTTTTTCTGTTGTTCCGAAAGTTTATAAAAATCTTCTTCCTCATTAGGAATAATGATGACTTCCACACTTTTGGCGTTAAAATTTTTCGGGAGAGATACGTTAAAAGAATGGTCTTTTACTTCTATAAATTGTCGGATAACGTTCATAATTGATAATAATTCGAGCAAATTTAGATAAATTTCGATTGAAAAACGAAACCTTCAATAAATTATTTATGAATATTTTTGCAATATTTTCTTTTGGTTCAAATTTATGAAAAAACCAATTTTCATTTTTCTTTGTATAATTTTGACGGCTTGCAGCGAAATTGTGGACAAGCCCAAAAACCTGATTGAAGAACCGGAAATGTCGAAACTCATCGCTGAACTTATTATCAGTGAGCAACTTTATGCGCTCACTTCTACGGAAAACATACAGGCGGAAACCAAATTTATTTTTAATAAACACAAAATAAATCCAAAAGATTTTTCAGAGAGTTACAAATATTATATCGCTACCGGAACAATAGATCGGATATTGGAAAACACGCGGAAAATCATCAAAGAAAACAATCCCGAATCCGCAAAATATATTGACAAAAAACTTCGGGAAAGAGAACTGCCGGACCAAGAGAAAGATAAGAAAAAACCGATAAAAAATATGAGAAGTTTTTGGAATAATCCCGAATCACTTAAACCCTCATAATATCCGCTTCTTTCATTTTCACATGTTCATCCACAGATCTCACGAATTTATCTGTAAGTTCCTGAATATCAGACTCTACATTTTTCATCATATCATCTGAAATATTTTCGAGTTTTTTTAGATCTTTCATTCCTTCTTGTCGAGCGTTTCGGATGGTGATTTTGGTTTGTTCACCTTCGGCTCGCGCTTGTTTAGAAAGGTCTTTTCGTCTTTCTTCGGTCAGTGGCGGAACGTTCAGAATAATATTTTCGCCGTTGTTGGACGGTGCGAATCCCAAATTAGAAGCAATAATGGCTTTTTCAATAGCACCGAGTGCGGTTTTATCCCAAGGCTGAATGGAAATCGTCATCGCATCGGGCACCGAAACGTTTGCTACTTGATTAATTGGCGTCGTTGTTCCGTAATATTCCACCATAACATCCTGAACCATAGACGTTGAGGCTCTCCCTGCACGAATTTTTTGAAAAGCGTGTTCCAAATGCCGAATAGCAGCCTGCATTTCCTCTTTTACAGTTTCTTTTATTAATTCTAATTCTTCCATATATTTTATTCAAAGTTCAAAAACTCAAGGTTCAAGGTTCAATTCAAAAATTAACGAATGCAAATTTAAGAAAAAGTTTTTTTGCGATTGGCTTGGGTTTTTAGTGTGATTTATATTGAAATCAAGTCTTTCACCACATTTCCGTTTTGCGTGTGCGGAATTAATTCTGAACGGATGAAATTTATAATCTTCTGATTTTCATTATTATTCGGAAAAAGAAGATGAACATTTGCGCCGGCATCTAATGTGAAAAACAGCGGCAAATCGGTTTCTTGTCGGAAGTTCCAAATTTTGCGAATCACTTCCAGAGTTCCGGATTTCATCAAAATAAAAGCGGGATCACTCATCATCATCATTGCGTGAAGTGTGAGTGCTTCGTGTTCCGTAAGTTTTATAAAGTTTTGTAAATCACCGGTTTTCAGGATTTTTTTCATTAATGCAAAATTCTCGCGGGCTTCCTGAAATCTGCGTTCGGCGTACGGATTTGTGTTCATCAAAGCGTGTCCGATTGTAGAACTCACAGATTTTTCACCTTCGTGAATCAGCAAAATCCAATCGTTGAAATTTTTAAAAACAGGATGAATTTCATCGTCCGGAAACTTAACGGCAAAAAGGTCGGAACTTCCTTTCACTTCGGGAGTTTCGCCCCAAACTACAAGTCCGCCGTACAAACTTCTGCAAGCACTTCCGCTTCCCAAACGCGCAAGAAAACTCGCTTTTTTCAGTTTGAAATCTTCATCGGTTTTTCCGGAAAAAATTTTGTCCAAACTCATCAAACATTTTGCAATCGCCCCAAAACCCGATGCCGAACTCGCAATTCCGGAACTGTGCGGAAATGTATTTTCAGTGCGGATGACGTATTTTCCTTTTAAAATCCAAGGCAAATAAATTTCAATATTTCTGAAATATTTTTCGATTTTTTCACTGAATTTTTTTTCTTCGTTTCCGCTTAAAAAAGTTTGAACCGAAAAATTTTCGTTCCCAAAAAAATCAACAGAAGTATTTGTTTTACAATGATTTAATGTGAAACTAATGCTCGGATTTGCGGGAATTTGTCCGACGAATTTTCCCCAATATTTTATGAGTGCGATGTTGCTCGGGCAGGTTTCAAAAACCGATTGGTCGGAAATTGTAAAGTCGGAATTTGCGGTAAAATTTTTCATGCTTAAATTCGAGGTTCAAAGTCCGTATTATTTGTGCGTATTTTGGTTTATCAAATTTTCAATTTCGGTTTTTAGTTTTGGTAAATGATGAGTATTGCCCAAATATTTTCATCCATAAATTTGCTGTTTATTTCTATTAATAGTCCGAATTAAAACCGGATTTTTTAAAGTTTGTTCTTCTACTAAATCAACGTTTCTACCGAATATTTTTTCTAAATTTTCCTTTAATGATATGTAATTATTAAAGTATTGAAACAAATCTGTCGGCAAAAATTTCACCAAAATATCCACATCGCTTTCATTGGAAAATCTGTCTGTAAGAGCCGAACCGAAAAGATAGAGATTTTCAACATTATGTTTTTTGCACAATGTGTAAAGGTGTTCTTTATTGATATTCAGGTTGTTCATACGTGCAAAAATAAGAATTTTCGGTTGTTTTTTAGATTTGAGCCGGATAAATTATTATCCAAAGCTCTTTATTCTTTCTGGTCTAATTCATAATTTCTCAAATGAAATTCCACACTTCCTTCTACGCTAATAAATTCATAATCAAGCGTTTTCTTTATTTTTTGGTTGGAAACTTTATTAAAATTCGTTACGGATTCTACATTGGTTTTGTTGATGATTTTCAGTTTCGGAAAAATCGGTTTAAAAATAAAACTCAGGAAAAGTGCGAATTTCAGGAGAAAATCGGGAATTACTTTTACCGGTTTCTGCCCTGATTTTTTTCGAACAATGTTCCCAAAATCTTCATATTTCATACTTTCGGAAACTAAAACGAAACGTTCGCCGAAAATATTTTTATCCATCAGTTCAACGCAAATTTTGGCAACATCGCGAACGTCTACATAAGAAACGCCGCCGGAAAATGTGAATTTGTTTTTTTGAAAATTGCGAAACAAAACGCCGCCGCTGCCTTGTTTCCAATTCCCGCTTCCGATGATGATTCCGGGGTTTACAATCACGGTTTTCAAACCTTCCGCCGATGCACGCCAAACTTCCATTTCGGAAAAATGTTTGGCAACGGAATATGCGGAATGATTGATTTTCGGGTTGTAATCGGAGTTCTCGTCCATTTCTCGGTTTTCGTTCAAACCGTCTAAAACAGCGATGGAACTCACAAAACAAAACTTTTTTACCGATGAATTTTCGCAGGCATACAAAAGATTTTTCGTGTAGCCGATGTTGGTTTTGTACATTTCCTTTTTATCATCGGGATGAAAACTGATTTTTGCCGCACAATGATAAACTTCTTCCACGTTTTGCAAAGCGTTTTTTAGGGAATCCTCATCGTCAAAATCTACATCCGTCCATTCGATTTTATCAAAATAATCTTCGGGATTTTCCACATAAAATTTGAAAGACGATTTCACTTCTTGCAAACGGCTGGTCGGTCTTTTCGCTGCACGCACTTTTTTTCCTCGCTTCAAAAGTTCAAGGATGATGACTCTGCCCAAGATTCCGGTTCCGCCGGTGATGAAAATCATAGTTTTTGCTGGCTCTTTTAACTTTACAAATTAACGAAATAATCTGAATATCTTTTTAAATTTATCCATCGGCTTTAGTCAACAATTTTAATTAACGTCTAAACATTTTCTAAAACCGGATTTTCAAATAGGTCAAACGAATTAAAAAATATTAATCCACTGTCTTTATTTTTAACGCAAGGATTTTTTTAATGTTTTAATTCTTATTTTTTCGAAAACGCAGCGGTATTTTATTTAGCAATGCAATGGCTCGCGTTCTCTTAATACGTTTTTCCGGTTGCAGAGTGAAACCTTTGCGTTTAAATATTTTCAAACTTATTTTTTTTTAAACTTTGCATTAAAAATTACAGTTAAATATTTCGTAATCATTAACATATTTAATTTTTTCATTACGAATATTTAAAATTTTAATGCGTTTAGAATAGATTTTCAAACTATTTGTTTTGACCTTCGTCTCTTTTTTATACATTTACACCGCCGAATAAACAATTTACCAATGGAAATATTCAAATCAAAAAAAACGCTGGAAAATTTTATTGAGAGAAATAAAGAAATGGAAAAAAAAATCGGATTTGCGCCGACGATGGGTGCTTTGCACGCCGGGCATATTTCCCTTTATCAAAAGGCAAGAACAGAAAATGATGTGGTGGTTTCCTCGATTTTTGTGAACCCGACCCAGTTCAACAATTCCACAGATTTTGAAAAATATCCACAAAATATGGAAAGCGATATCGGAATTCTGAGAAAAACGAATTTGGTGGATGTGATTTATATTCCGACCGTTGCAGATATTTATTTCGAAAAAATCGAAAGGAAGAAATACGATTTCGGTGGATTGGAAAACGAAATGGAAGGAAAATTTCGTCCCGGACATTTTGACGGAGTCGGAACTGTGGTTGAAGAACTATTTCGGCAAGTGAAACCCGACAATGCGTATTTCGGGGAAAAAGATTTCCAGCAATTATTAATCATCAAAAAACTCGTGGAAAAATTGGGATTTCCGATAAAAATTCACGGCGTTGAGATATTTCGCGAACCGAATGGTTTAGCGATGAGTTCCCGAAACGAAAGGCTTACAAAACGGGAAAGGGAAAATGCCAAAATCATTTATGAGACATTGCTGAACGTAAATGTTTGGTTCGGAAATACCGATATTGCGGAAATCAAAAAAAGAGTTTCGAAGATTTTTAATAATCAAAAAGATATGAAATTGGAATATTTCATTATCACAAACGAAACCGATTTGAAAGAAACCGATGTTCTACAGCCGGATAAAAATTATCGTGCATTTATCGCTGTGTTTGTGAAAGATGTGAGGTTGATTGATAATTTGCGTTTGGTTCGAAATATTGAAGATCAAAGGTATTAAAAATCATGCAAAGGTTCTGTGTTAATAACCGATTTTAGTAAATTTACACTTTAATAAGCATCTGTGAATAGCCGATTTGCTTGACAAATGGAATTAAAACAAAGATTAAGACAACAATAAAAACTTTCAGGAAAAATTTCTTACTTTTAAGTTGTTATGAAAAAAGTACATCTAACCCGCGGACAAAGGTATACAATTTCTGCGATGCACAGGCAAGGTTTAGGATTAAATTTTAATTTTTATCCGAGTTTCCAAGCCTTGAACTTTTGCCTCATTCATTTTTATTTTTTTAAAGGAATCGGCGAAACCTAACAAAAAAAAATCAAATATAAAAAACATCATCATGAGCCGAAGCAAAAAACAAGAATTTATGAATCTGTTTCAGAGGGTGTAAAAATATAAATTTATGAAAAACACAGATTACATCATTGTCGGAAGTGGTTTTGCGGCAATATTTTTCGCACACCGACTCATTAAAAACAAAAAGAATTTCGTTTTGTTTTCCGGCGAAGAAAAAAGCGCGTCGCAGATTTCTGCGGGAATTATAAATCCGGCGGTGCTGAAAAAATTCACGACTTTTTGGATGGCGCAAGAACAGATTGATTTTCTTCACAAAACCCTTTCGGAAATCGAAGTTTATACCGGAAAAAATTATTTTGTTTCGGCTCCTGTTCAAAGGATTTTTCATGATGAAAACGAACAAAAACTCTGGCTGAAAAAATCTGAAGACACAGATTTAAAACCATTTTTAAATCCCGAATTTAAAAAATACGATGTCATAAAAAACCCTTTCAAAACCGGCGAAGTGATGCAATCCGGAAGATTGGATGTTTCGGCTTTTTTTGAAGATATGTTCGATTATTTGAAATCTCACCATCATCTCGTCGAAGAAAAATTAAATTATGAAACATTAAATCCGATTGAAAAAAAATACAAAAATCTTGGGTTTAATAAAATCGTTTTCTGCGAGGGAATGGCTGTTCTCGACAATCCGTATTTCTCGGAAACACCCATCGTTCCGAATAAAGGTCATCATTTAAAAGTAAAACTTTCCGAAAAAATTGACGAAAATGCGACCTTCAAAAAAAAGCATTTTTTATTTCCT
Source organism: Flavobacteriaceae bacterium (assembly GCA_031277475.1). Lineage (GTDB taxonomy): Bacteria > Bacteroidota > Bacteroidia > Flavobacteriales > Weeksellaceae > JAITMJ01. Next base: position 18,041 of record JAITMJ010000009.1, on the reverse strand, counting down.
TTGAAAAACGGTTTGCATTATTACGGCGGAACTTATGACGTGGATCAAACGCAGAAAAACATTGATGATTACGCGGTTCAAGAGTTGAAAGACGGACTTTTGGAATTTTATCCCGATGATTTTGAAATCGAAACGGTGGAATTCGGATTTCGCCCGACCGTGAAAGATCGCCGCCCGATTCTCGGAAAACATCCCGAATTTCCGGATTTTTATATTTTCAACGGACTTGGAGCGAGAGGCGTTTTAAACGGAAATTATTTTGCAAAACATCTTTTCGATTTCATAGAATTCGGAAAACCTTTGCTTCCCGAAACGGATTTATGCAGATTTTGAACCATTTATCGGATAATGCTTCTTTTTTCAGATATTAACGGAAATATCTAAATATCCGCAAAATTTTGTAAATTTCCTCTGATAAACAAGATTAATTTCTTTAACTTTGCTAAGAGATTATTAAACCTAGCACTTATGCAAAAGACTTTATTAATTCTGATATCATTGTTTGCAGCAATGATGTTCGGACAACAATTCTGTGGATTTGATGAATATCAACGTAAATTGGAGAGTGAAAATCCTGAAGTTAAACAAGCAAGGAAAGATTTGGATGCCAAAATTTTGGCGGCGGGAATTGACAACTATTTGAAAGAAATAGGCGTTGATATTCCAAAAACATCGGAATTATACACCGGAACCATTTACGAAATTCCGGTAGTGGTACATGTGATAGAATCTTCCACGTGGACGGCAACGGCAACGCCAACGGATACTCAAATACAACAATGGATTGACAGAACCAATGCGATTTATGCCACCACTTATGGACTCGGATTTTATCCGGAGGGAGACGGATCCGGCGGAATAGGTCTTGGAACTGTGCTTCCTTTTAAATTGGTTTTGGCAAAAAGATCGCCAACCTGCACTGCTACTACGGGAATCATTCGCTACAGCAACGGAAATGACATTCCCGGTTATCAAGGAATGGGAGTGCAAGGTAATCCGGGTGTTGGGAGTGCTGCGACGGAAAACGCGGTAGTTGATTTTGCTCCACACTGGTCGGAAAGTTCTTATTTCAATATTTATGTGATTACCACATTTGACGGAACCGCTACTGTTGACGGATTGATGGGCTACGCATATTATCCCACAGTTTCCGATCCGCTTTATCACAGTTTTATGAAATTTTCGGCGGTTACCAATACCAGTGCCAATATTGTTCATGTAGCGGCTCATGAATTTGGTCATGCTCTGGGATTGATGCACACTTTTGAAGGAGGAGATGCCGGCATTTGTCCTCCAAATGCTAATTGTTTTACGGATAATGACCAAGTTTGCGATACTTCGCCGGTTCGAAATTTGTTTAGTGCAAATCCGACACCGGGAAATAATCAGAATAATCCCTGTACCGGACAACTTTATGACGACATACAGTACAATATTATGGGATATGGATATAATCCAAGGAAATTCACAATAGGACAGCGAGAAAGAACCTTAGCCGTATTTATGGATACGAGAAAAAGTCTCACGACTTCTTTGGGCGGAACTGCTTTAGGTTCGGTTCCGACAATTTCTCTGCCAACAGCTTGCGTCCCTACAGGTATTTCTACTCCTAATAATTTTCAAATAGGACCGGTAAATGTGCAACTTGGGGATATTAATAACTCTTCAACTCCGTATAGTACGTCAAATTCCGAATTTTATGTGGATTATACTACCTCTGCCCATAGTTGTAATAACGTTTATACAGATATTCCCAACAATTTATCCGGCACCATAAGTATAAGTTTAAGAAGTGGTGGTCAGATATTTTTTCAAAGAATAAAAGCATGGATAGACTATAATGATAATGGAACTTTTGAAGAATCGGAACTTATTGCTAATTCAACAAGTTTTAGCCCTTTCAGTTCTCCATTCACAGCAAATTTTACGCCACCGGCAGGTGCTGTTCAAAATACTTATCTCAGAATGAGAGTCAGAACGGATATGGTTGGACCTGATTTTGACGCTTGCACAAATCTTGTTTACGGTCAAACCGAAGACTACGCCGTAAGGATTATATGTGCTGCCGCCGTAACGCCAAGTGTTTCCATTAATCCAAATCAAAATAATGTTTGCGCCGGAACTTCGGTTACATTCACCGCAACACCGGACAACGGCGGAACAACTCCGATTTATCAATGGAAAGTGAACGGCGAAAATGCAGGAACCGACAGCACAACTTTTAATTACATTCCTGAAAACGGTGACATCGTAACCTGCGAAATGACGAGTAATGATAGTTGCATAACTACTTCACAAGTCACGAGCAATGATGTAACGATGGCTGTAAATGAACTTCCTGTTCCTGTAATTATAGTAAACGGAAATCTTCTTACCACTATTGAAAACTATACCACTTATCAATGGATATTAAACGGAACAGATATTCCGGGAGCAACGGCTGATAACCACATCATTACACAAGACGGCGATTATTCGGTGAAAGTTACTGATGCCAATGGTTGCGAAGGAATTTCGGGGATTATCACTCATACTTATTTGGACGTGTCTGATGTTGAAAAAGAAAATATCGATGTTTATCCGAATCCGGTGAAAGATATTCTTTATATTCAAGGTGATACATTCAATGTTCAAAGTTCAAGAATCTACGATATTTCGGGGAAATTAGTGAAAACATTTAGCGGAAATTCTGTGGATGTTTCGGCTTTACAAAAAGGAGTTTATATTTTGAAAACGGACGGACAAATCGTGAAATTTATAAAAGAATAATTCGGTGATAGGCTTTTGACTAATGGCTTTTGGCAATTTGGTATAACTAAAAACTCCGTCTCATCAATTTGGTGAGGCGGTTTTTATTTCGAGGTTTCGAGATTCGGAAGTAACAAAGATGCTTATCAATCTCCACCAAAATAAAATCTCCGGAACTTTTCAAACCGGCTTCCGAAACGGCGGCGAAAAAAATCGGTAGATAATTAAGTTGTAAATTTGCGATTATGAATGATAAAAATCTTTACATCATCGCAGGTTGCAACGGCGCAGGAAAAACCACCGAATGGTTTGCTTGATATTACAAATCGTGAAAAATTCAATCTTTTAAAAAAATCAATATGACAACTATTGAAATTCAAACTGAAGAAAAAAATAGAATTTTGAAGGGACTGGAAAAAATCTATGAAAAACTCATCGCGTTTAAAAAATCAAAAAACACCGAACTTGTAGTGATGGAAAACGGCAAAATCGTGAGAATAAAACCGGAAGATTTGTGATTCGGCGTTGGTGTGTCACACTGAGCGAAGTCGAAGTGTTGGGCTTCGACAGGCTCAGTCTTGATAGTTGAAGTGTTGAATTTTTGCTTTAAAGATTTAGAAATTGAGGGATTAAAAAATTTAAAGATATTTTTGATATAACAAACACACATTTTTATGACCATTAAAGAAGTACTTGCCGAAAAAAGAAAAAACAATGCAAAACTCGAAAACAGTCTTGAAAAATATTCAAATACTGTAACGGGTCTTAGAAACAATTTTCATAAATTTTCAAAAGATATTAAGGAGTTTGAGATAATGTTAAAAATCAACAGACTGCATGAAAACGTGATGATCAACACTTTTCAAAATAATTCCCATCTTACGGAAATGTTTTTTGAACTTTCAAAAATATCGCCCGAAGCGAAAGAAATAACCGATGAATTTTTGGAATGTAATGTGGAATTTAAAAATATGTTTGTCAAAATGATTGAAATACACACCGAAATCGAAAATATACTTGCGGTAGTTTAGCAAAATTCTCTTTATAAAAGTTCAAAATTTAATAAAAATGAGTTTTTGAAATATATGTGGTTGTTGTCACACTAAGCCTGTCGAAGTATTGAATTTTTGAACTTTGAACCTTGAATTTTTGAACCTTGAATGAAAAAAACCGTATTTTTAAATATACGAAATTGCTGTATTTTTGTCTTTTCAAATAGACACTTTTGCAGAAACCCTATTCGGATTTTTGCTATTAGCGGTTGGCGAATGGCTGTTGGCTAAACCTTGAACCTTAAACCAAAAGAATTTGATTTTTTTTTCTATCGGCGAAACTTTGTAAATTTGCAAAGTTTCGCTGTTACGCTAATCGCGAAACATGTATAAAAATAAAAGTTTCGCTGCTATGGTGAAAAGAGAAAAATATTTGGGAAAACTTCGGAATCTGAGGGATGTGAATGTAATAAAGGTGGTTACAGGCATTCGCAGATCGGGAAAATCTACTTTATTTAAGCAATTTCAAGAAGAGTTGATTGCCTCCGGCGTAAAAGAAAAAAATATTATTTATCTCAATTTGGAAGAATTGGAAAATGCTCCTTTGCTCAACGCTTATGTTTTGAATGATTACATTATGAAAATGGCGGACAAAAAACGCAAAAACTACGTTTTTTTAGACGAAATTCAGATGGTAAGCGGATTTGAACGTTTGGCGGACAGCCTGTTCGTGAAAGATTTCATAGACCTCTACATTACCGGTTCCAACGCCTATTTTCTTTCCACCGATTTGGCTACTTTGCTCACGGGAAGATATATCGAAATTCCGGTTTTGCCTTTTTCGTTTGCGGAATTTGTGTCCGGATATGAGGCTCGTGTTTTTGATGAAACATTTGACAGAACTTTTGGCAAAAGCAAAATTGAAATTTTTAATGATTATCTCACTTACGGCGGTTTTCCGGAAGTGTCGAATTTGTTGAATGCAGGAAAAGCACAGAATGTAAAAGATTATTTATCAAGCGTTTACAATACCATTTTAGAAAAAGACATTATGAAGCGCAACAAAATTCGTTCAAAATTCGACTTTGAAAATTTGGTGAAATTTATGTTCGATTCGGTTGGAAACATCGTTTCGCCCAACAATATTGCCAACACAATGACTTCCGCAGGCAATAAAATAAGCAAAGAAACGGTGGATAATTATCTGTCGCACCTTATAGACGGTTTTGTTTTTTATCACGCTCAACGGTACGACATCAAAGGCAAAAAATTGCTGCAAACGTTGGGGAAATTCTATGCCGTAGATTTGGGATTTTTGTCGGCAATATTCCATCGCGATACGCAAATTAATATCGGACATCATTTGGAAAATATCGTTTTTTTGGAATTATTAAGACGTGAAAATAAAATAAACATTGGTAAAACAGACGATACGGAAGTTGATTTTGTAGTGCAAACACCGCAAGGAAACACCGAATATATTCAAGTGGCGTGGACGGCAAAAGAAGAAAGCACTTTTGAGCGGGAAATTCGACCGTTTGAAAAAATAAAAGATTTCAACAGACGCATTCTTTTAACCGCCGATGTAGAACCGGCAACAAACTATAAAGGAATACAAAAAATAAATGTAATAGATTGGTTATTAAATAATTAAAAAGAAACTAAAATCTAAACTTTTAAAAACTAAAATTAAAAAACTGAAAAACTAAACCTTGAACTATTGTCACACTGAGCCTGTCGAAGTGTTGAACCACAAAATGTGTAAGATTTCGACTTCGCTCAATCTGACACATTTTGTCACACTGAGCGAAGTCGAAGTGTTGAATTTTGAACCTTGAACCTTGAACTTTAAACTTTAAACAAAAGAATGCTAAACCAAAATAAAAACCCAAAAACTTTCCGGAAATGGAGGTGGAAAAAACGGTAGATAATTAAATTGTAAATTTGCGGCTATGAATGATAAAAATCTTTACATCATCGCAGGTTGCAACGGCGCAGGAAAAACCACCGCATCGTTTACGATATTACCCGAAATTTTGGATTGTAAAGAATTTGTAAATGCAGACGAAATTGCGAGAGGACTTTCGCCGTTTCAGCCCGAAAAGGTTGCCATTGAAGCAGGAAGAATCATGCTGAACCGAATAAATGAATTGATTTTCGGAAACGAAACTTTCGCATTTGAAACCACATTGTCCACAAAAAGTTATAAAAACAAAATCATTTCGGCAAAGAAAAAAGGATACAGAATCACGTTGTTATTTTTTTGGCTTCAAACTATTGAATTAGCCAAAGAGCGAGTAAAAACAAGAGTTTTGGAAGGCGGACACAACATAGATCCTGACATCATCGAAAGAAGATATTTCAAAGGAATTAAAAATTTGTTCGATATTTATTTGCCAATCGTTGATGAGGCTTTTATTTTTGAAAATTCTGAAAAAAAACTCGAACTTTTAGCCGAAAAACAACTGAAAGGTTTGCTTGATATTATAAATCGTGAAAAATTCAATCTTTTAAAAAATCATTATGACAACTATTGAAATCCACACAGAAGAAAAAGAAAAAATCCTAAGAAGTTTCGACAAAATCTATGAAAAACTCATCGCGTTTAAAAAATCAAAAAACACCGAACTTGTAGTGATGGAAAACGGCAAAATCGTGAGAATAAAACCGGAAGATTTGTGATTTTGGTTTTTGCTTTAAAAATTTAAAAATTTTGACAAATGAAGAAAACTTTTCAGATTAAATATCCGTGTGAAAAACGACTTTGGGATGATATGCAAAATTTATCAGACGGTAAATTTTGTGATTTGTGTGCAAAAAAAGTTTGGGATTTCGACAGGTTTTCTAATTCGAAAATAGATGAAATTTTAAAAAGAGAAAGTTCTATTTGTGTAAAAACATCCTATTTAAAACCCGTTTTTTCGAGTGTTTTTTTGGCATTAACTTTAACATCGGTAACATACGCCAATGCACAAACCGAACACAAATCTCTCGTAGAAAATGTTTATCAAAAAAATATTACAATCAATGGTAAATTGGTTTCCTCGGCAAACAGAAAATTGGTGTCGGGAGAGATTTCTTTAGTTACGTTGGAAAAATTATACACTGCAAAAGCAGACGAAAATGGGAATTTCACTTTATCTTTTCCCGAAAAAATTTTAACGGAGTATAATATCATCCGAATTGATTATACTGTTGCAGACTTGGAAGGCGAAGAGTTCACAGATTATAAAGATTCTATTTTTAAAACAAATGAATTATTGGAGAAACAAAATTTTGAAATTGAAGAAAGGTATTTTCTCATAGGAGAAGTCGTCATCCTTTCAGATTTGAGACCTCCGGATTTTTATTTTATAAACGGAAAGAAAATCGGAAAAAGAGAATTTGAAAAATTGAAAAAAGAACATCCGGAGTATAAATATTTAGAATTTTACGATGAAGTGGTAGTTCAGAAACTTACAAAAAGAGGTTTTGTAAATAATTTATATGTTCTTTATTCCGAATAATTCCAATGAAAAACTTCAATCCGTCAATCAACAAAACCTTTTTTCCGTGATGCCGGAAACCGTGAAATTCTGTTCGCTCGGGCAAATCACGAATGCGCTGTTTGAAGTGGGCGGGAAATATAGGAGGAATATGTGAGGCGGTTAGCGAATGGCTGTTGGCTAAACCTTGAACTTTAAACTTTAAACAAAAAAAAATGCTCAACCAAAATAAAAACTTAAAACTTTTCAAACTGATTTCCGAAACGGCGGCGGAAAACGGGCAGAATGTTTTTGCAGTCGGCGGTTTTGTGAGAGATTTGCTGATGAAACGAAAAGCCGCAACCGACATCGATTTCGTAACCGAACAAAACGGCATCGAACTCGCCCAAAAAATTGCCGAAAAACTGAATCCCAAACCCAAAATTTCTATTTTTAAAACTTATGGAACGGCGATGTTCAGATACCAAAATTTGGATTTGGAATTCGTGGGAGCACGCAGAGAAAGCTATAGCGAAAATTCCCGAAAACCGGCTGTGGAAAACGGAACTTTGGAAGACGACCAAAAACGCCGAGATTTCACCATCAATGCAATGGCGATTTCTTTAAATAAAGAAAATTTCGGAACGCTGATAGATCCGTTTGGCGGACAAAAAGATTTGCAGAACAAAATCCTGCGAACACCTTTGGAACCGCATCAAACCTATTCCGACGATCCGCTCAGAATGATGCGCGCCATTCGTTTTGCGGCAACTTTGGATTTTAAAATCGAGGAAAATTCGCTCGGTGCCATAAAAACAGAAGCCGAAAGAATCCAAATTGTTTCTATGGAGCGCATTATGACGGAATTTAACAAAATTATGCTTTCCCAAAAACCTTCAATCGGTCTAAAACTTTTGGATGAAACCACGCTTTTGGAGAAAATTTTACCCGAACTCACCGCTTTGAAAGGCATCGAAGAAATAGACGGACAAACGCATAAAGACAATTTTTACCACACGCTGGAAGTTTTGGACAATATTTCCGAAAACACCGATAAACTTTGGCTTCGCTGGGCTTCTTTGCTTCACGACATCGGAAAAGCACCCACCAAAAAATTTGTGGAAGAAACGGGCTGGACGTTTCACGGACACGAATTCATCGGCTCGAAAATGATAAAACCAATTTTCAAACGCCTGAAACTTCCTTTGGGAACAGAACAGAAATTCGTGGAAAAACTCGTGAGAATGCACGCTCGCCCGATTGCATTGGTTACGGACGACGCTTCGGATTCCGCGCTCAGAAGATTGCTTTTCGATTCGGGAGAAGATTTGGAAGATTTGTTCACGCTTTGCAAAGCCGACATTACCACGAAAAATTATTCGCGACAGGCGCGTTTCAAAGAAAATTTCGAATACGTTTTGAGAAAAATAAAAGAAGTGGAAGAAAAAGACCGCATCCGAAATTTTCAGCCGCCGATTTCCGGAGAAGAAATTATGGAAATGTTCAACATTCCGCCCGGCAGAGAAATCGGGATTTTAAAAGAAAAAGTGAAAGAAGCCATCTTGGAAGGCGACATCGAAAACGACAAAACGCAAGCCCGAAATTTCGTCATCAAAGAAGCGGAAAAATTGAGGTTGAAAATGAAATGAGTTTCGAAACCTTGAACTTTGAATTTTTGAACCTTAAATTTCGAGCCTGCCAAAATTTCACGTTTTAAAATAAAATCGGTCAAAATTTCATATTCGGGTTTCGGGTTTTGGGTTGGCACGTTCTTGGAAAAACGACAGAGCAGAATTAAAATTAACATCAAATAAATTAAAAATATGTCAGTAAATTTCAAACCGCTTGCAGACAGAGTTTTGGTAGAACCGGCTCCTGCAGAAACGAAAACCGCCTCGGGAATCATCATTCCGGATACGGCGAAAGAAAAACCACAGGAAGGAACCGTGATTGCAGTCGGCTCCGGAAAAAAAGACGAACCGATGACCGTGAAAACGGGCGACAAAGTTCTCTACGGAAAATACTCCGGAACCGAATTAAAATTCGACGGAAAAGATTATTTAATTATTAAAGAATCGGATTTGTTGGGAATAATTGGCTGATGGCAATTGGCTTTTGGCGATTGGCTTCTTGCTGATGGCTAATGATAATTTGTATAAAAATAACATTATGAGAGATTTTAAAAAATTTGAAGTTTGGCAAATAAGTCATCGTCTTACTTTAAAAATTTATACCGTTACAAAGAATTTTCCAAAAGAAGAAATCTTTGGTCTGACCTCTCAAATCCGAAAATCGTTTGCTTCAATCGGATACAATATTTCCGAAGGAAGCGGAAGAAATTCGGATAAAGAATTTGCAAATTTCATCAATATCGCGTTGGGTTCGTCCAATGAAGCCGAAAATCAATTAATCCTCTCGAAAGATTTGAATTATCTTGATGATGCTATTTTTCAAGATATTTTAGATGAATTAATTATATTAAAGAAGAAATTAGTAACACTTTGGAACAAATTAAACGAAAAAATAGAAAATTGAATTAAAAGTAAATTAAATTAAATAATAACTCGCGACTTCGCCAAAAGCAAAAAGCAAAAAGCCAACAGCAAGTCGCCAAAAACAAAAAAATTATGGCAAAAGAAATAAAATTTGACATCGAATCAAGAGATGCGCTGAAAAGAGGCGTGGATGCATTGGCAAATGCAGTGAAAGTAACTTTGGGACCCAAAGGCAGAAACGTGGTTATCGAAAAATCTTTCGGCGGACCGCAGGTTACCAAAGACGGAGTTTCCGTAGCGAAAGAAATCGAACTGGAAGATAAAGTGGAAAATATGGGCGCGCAAATGGTGAAAGAAGTGGCTTCCAAAACCAATGATATCGCCGGAGACGGAACTACAACCGCTACCGTTTTGGCACAAGCAATCGTGAGAGAAGGCTTGAAAAACGTAGCAGCCGGAGCCAATCCGATGGATTTGAAAAGAGGAATTGACAAGGCGGTTTCCGCAGTTGTGGCGAATTTAAAATCTCAATCTCAACAAGTTGGAGACGATAATGCCAAAATAAAACAAGTGGCTTCCGTTTCCGCAAACAACGATGAAACCATCGGTTCTTTGATTGCCGAAGCGTTTGGAAAAGTGGGAAAAGAAGGCGTCATCACTGTGGAAGAAGCAAAAGGAATTGATACCACCGTAGATGTGGTGGAAGGAATGCAGTTCGACAGAGGTTATCAATCGCCGTATTTCGTAACCAACGCTGAAAAAATGGTTACCGAATTAGACAATCCGTACATTCTTTTGGTGGAGAAAAAAATCTCCTCGATGAAAGAATTGTTGCCTGTTTTGGAACCTGTGGCTCAAGGCGGAAAATCTTTATTAATCGTTTCCGAAGAAGTAGAAGGCGAGGCTTTGGCAACTTTGGTGGTGAACAAATTGAGAGGTTCATTGAAAATTGCTGCCGTGAAAGCACCCGGATTCGGCGACCGCAGAAAAGCAATGCTGGAAGATATCGCGATTCTTACGGGCGGACAAGTGATTTCCGAAGAACAAGGTTTCATGATGGAAAACATCACGCTCGATATGCTCGGAACTGCTGAAAAAATAGTGATTGATAAAGACAATACCACGATTGTAAACGGCGGCGGCGATCAAAATCAAATTAAAGGACGCGTTTCGCAAATTAAAGCGCAAATGGAAACCACAACTTCCGATTACGACAAGGAAAAACTTCAGGAACGATTGGCAAAATTAGCCGGCGGCGTTGCCGTACTTTATGTCGGTGCGGCTTCCGAAGTAGAAATGAAAGAGAAAAAAGATCGCGTGGACGATGCGCTTCACGCTACCAGAGCGGCTGTGGAAGAAGGCATCGTTGCCGGCGGCGGCGTTGCTTTGATTCGTACGATTTCCTCTCTCGACAATCTAAACGGAGAAAATTTTGACGAAAATACCGGAATTAAAATCGTGAAACGCGCGATTGAAGAACCGTTGAGACAAATCATTGCGAATGCCGGCGGCGAAGGTTCCGTGATTGCGGCGAAAGTAGCCGAAGGAAGCGGAGATTTCGGATATAATGCAAAAAACGATGAGTTCGTAAATATGTTCGAAGCCGGAATTATAGACCCCACAAAAGTGGTTCGCGTGGCTTTGGAAAATGCGGCTTCCGTTGCAGGAATGCTACTCACGACAGAATGCGTCATCACGGAAATTCCAAAACCGGAACCTCCAATGCCGATGGGCGGCGGAATGCCGGGAATGATGTAATTCGAAAATGATTTTTATTTCATATCGATACTCGTTTTTATTTAAAGTATCGCTTGTAAAAATTGTAGGGTCGCGGCGTCATGACCCTACAATTTTCATATGGAAATTGATTTTTCGGATCAGATAGATTCGGATATTTTATGGCGAAATCTTAAAAACGAGTAGAAAATAAATTTTATTAATTTTGCAAAGTCTTTGAAAAACACAAAAGAGCACTTTATTCTAATTTTTTAATAATATAATGAACATAAAAATTTTAACTCCGGAATCCGTGATTTTTGAAGGCGATGTAGATTCGGTTTTGCTGCCGGGAAAAAACGGTGATTTCCATATTAAGAAAGATCACGCGGATATTGTTTCCTCGCTAATCAACGGAAATGTGCAACTTTTTACCACTCAAATTGCTGAAAATTTTGCTAAATTTTTCACGAAAGAAAACGATGCCAAGTCCATTTTTTCCTTCCCGATAAAAAGTGGAGTTGTGGAATTTCACAACAATAAAGGAATTATTCTCGCAGAATGATTGGCGGTTGGCAATTGGCTGATGGCTAATGGCTTTTTGTGCTGTCGCGTTGAGATTGTCGAAACGCTGTGAATGAAACCCACGAAGTGTTGCCTTAAAACTATTTTTCAAATTGACACATTTTCAAATTTTCAAATTATTTTTCCTATTCATCGGATTTTCCGCATATTCTCAACATATTGAAAATGCGGAATCTCTACAAAATTTCACGAAGAAATTAAATGAAAATCAATCGGTTAGCAATGTTCTTTTCCTCGGCGATTCGCACATTCAGTCGGGTTGGATTTCGGAAGTTTTAAGGAAAAAATTTCAAGAAAAATATGGAAATGCCGGCAGAGGTTTGGTTTTTCCGTATTCCATCGCCAATTCCAATTCACCACAAGATTTTTTATCGGTTTCAAATAGGGCTTGGAAAACGTTTCGCTCGGTTTATGAACAAGATATTTTTCCGGAAATCGGCGCACTCGGTTTTGTGATGGGAAACAGCGAAGATTCTTTTATCGAAATTTATTTTAAAAATCCCGAAGATGAATTTAATGAAGTTAAAATTTTTAATGATAAAGATATGATTGGTGAAAATTTTACGATTTACGAATCCGATGTTTCGCTTTCCGATGACGTGAAAAAAACAAAAAAAATGCTGGATTATACCGTTGAAGAAGGCGAAACCTATCCCGAATTGGCGGCGAAATTCAATGTGGTAACCACCAGATTATTGCAATTAAACGGAGAATCTGTGAAAAATCCGAAAGCCGGACAAAAAATAAAAGCCGAACAAATCATCCCGGAATACAACACCGATTTTGAAAATAAAATAGCAATCATCGGAACCGGAAAATATGAAAACGGCGAAACGGTTTTTCATTACCCAAAATTCACTCAACGTTTTTTGATGAAAACCAACGCTTCCAAAGGAAATATTTTTTACGGATTTCAGTTTTTGAAAAACTCAACTAACGGCGTGGTTTTCAATTCGATAGGAATTAACGGCGCAACTTATTCCGACTTTTTGAAATATCCTTTACAAATCAAGGAACTCGCCGATACGAATCCGGATTTGCTGATGATTTCTTTGGGAACCAACGAATCTTTGAGTTCCATCACGAAAGATGAATTTCAAAAAAATGTGGAAAATTTAATTGAATCTTTTAGAAATTATAATCCAAATCTCCCGATTTTATTGGTTTCCCCGACCGACAACAACCAAAAACCCGAAAAAGTGAAAGAAATTGTTTCATGGATTCGGGAAGTTGCGATTTTGAATCACGCGGCATTTTTAAATCAATATGAAGCGACCGGCGGAAAAGGCTATTTCCGGAAATCTTTAAACAAAAAAACGGCAAATGCGGACGGCGTTCATTTTTTGAAAGACGGCTACGAACAGCAAGCAAATTTGATTTGGAAAATGCTCTCAGGTTGCGGATTTTAGAAATTATAAATTATTGCTTCAATTTTTACAAGCGATATTTTGTGTATCGGTGCAAAATATAAATCATTTTCGTATCAGCCCTTAATCTCACTCACAATTTTACCCCCAAATTTTTCGTTAATTTTGAAACAGGTTTTCCGAAATTTTTGTTTTGAAAAAAATATACTTTCTCCTTTTGTTTTTGCCGAATGTGTTTCTTGTGAATGCACAGATTTTTACTTGGGAAAACCCGAATCTGCCGAAAGATTCTTTAGAAAAAGATTCGATAATTACGGCGATTTTGGAAAAAGATTTGTTCCTGAAAGACACGCTCGACTTCGTGAAAACCAAAGAAAAACAGATTTTTGACGAAGGTATTTTGGTGAAAAACAACACGCGCTCCAAAATTTTCGGCGAACTGAATCCGAAAGGTTCCATCATTCGCGGCGTTACGTTTGGAAACAATCAAGGTTCGTCTGTGCAAAGTATGATGGATTTGCAAATCACCGGAAAACTTTCAAACGATGTTTCGGTTTTGGCTTCCATTTCAGACCACAATTTGCCGATTCAAGCCGATGGATACACACAAACTCTGGAAGAATTTGATAAAATTTATCTCCAACTCAACATCAAAGAAAAAACCATCATTCGAGCCGGACATTTGGATTTGAACGACGAAACTACCTATTTCGGGCGTTATCAAAGGCGAAATATGGGCTTGCAATTTCAAACGCAATTCGGAAAAGAAAACAAAACTTTCCTCGATGTTTCCGCCGGAATTGCCCGAAGCGAATTTCACAGAATCCGATTTCAAGGCGTGGAAGGAAATCAAGGTCCGTACCGATTGACAGGAAAAAACGGCGAACTTTTCATTACCATAATTTCCGGTTCGGAACAGGTTTTTATTGACGGAATTTTAATGAAACGTGGTGAAAATCAGGATTATGTGATTAATTACAACACCGGAGAACTCACCTTTACGAGTTTCCGACCGATTTTTAAAGAGAATTTCATCACGGTTTCCTACAATTATACCAATCGAAATTATTCCAGATATGTTTTCACCGGAAATGTCCGGCATCAGCGCGAAAAATTCAAAATCGGAGTGAATTGGTTTTTGGAAAACGACAATAAAAATGCGCCGCTTTCTCTGAATTTAAGCGAAGAAGATCAGCAACTTTTGGCAAACGCCGGAAACGATCCCGATTTGATGTATGCGCCTTCAGGAACGGTTTCCGAATATGATGTGAACAAAATTTTGTATGAACTCATCGTTTCGCCGACCGGAAATTATTACCAATTTTCTACCGATGAAAATGCAACTTTATATCAAGTGGCGTTTACGTTTTTCGGGGCGAATTTGGGCGATTATATTTTGACGCAAACCACGAACAACGGACGCGTTTTTGAATACGTCGGTGCCAATCTCGGAGATTATCGAGCGGTTCGCAAACTGCCTTCACCACAGCAAACTGCCGTAGTTTCCCTCAATTCCGAATATGTTTTTGAAGGCGGAAAAATCGGGACAGATCTTTCGTTCAGCAATTATGACATCAATACGTTTTCATCCAAAGACGCTTCGCAAAATGCAGGTTTCGCAGGGCGAATTTTCGGGGCTAAAACGTTCGGAAAAAACAATTGGAAAGGAACGCCGAGTTTTGAATATCAGCGAATTACGGAGCGGTTTCATATTTTAGACCGAATCAACGATGTGGAATTTGCGCGGGATTTTAATTTACTTCAAGAATTTAACCAAAAACTGCAAAATCGGTTTATTTTTAACTTTTTAAATCAATGGAAAAACACCTCTTTTTTGAACTATAAATTGAATTATTTAGACGAAAAAAATTCTTACAAAGGCATTAAAAACGATGTGGATTTTGGTTGGATTTCAGGAAAATTCAACACGAAAGGAAACTTTTCTTACCTCGATACGCAATCCGAAACTTTGGATACGAAATTCGTTCGCGGCGGAATAATTTCCGAATTGACAGGAAAAAAAGGAAGTTGGGGCATCGGCGGAAATATGGAACGAAACCTTAAAAAAACAAGTGATACAGGGATTTTTGATACCACGAGTTTCAGTTGGAAAGAAGTTTTTGTTCAGAAAAAAATCGGCGATTCCGCGCGCACGAAACTTTTCACAAAACTTTATTTTCGGGATAATGATTCCATCCGAAACAACGCGCTCGAAAATATGAATCAAATTCTCGGAATTATGACGGAAAGTTCAATCATCAAAACTGAAAAAACGACTTTAAACGCTTTAATCCATTACCGAAAATTTTACTATCAAAATGAAAATTTAGTTGAAAATTTGAATCAAGATTTTGTGGTCGGAAATATTTTGTACAATCAGCAACTTTTTAAAAATGGAATGCGTTTGCAATTTTTTTATGAATTGGGAAACGGACAAGAAGCGCAGCGGGAGTTTCAATATCTGAAAGTGACCGATGGACAGGGCGTTTACAAATGGACGGATTACAACGGAGACGGCATTCAGCAGTTAGACGAATTTGAAATTGCGGAATATGCGGATTTGGCGCAATACATCAGAATCTACACAAATACAACGAGTTACGTTCCGTCCAACAAAAATAAAATGACGCTGGCAATGTTCGTGAATCCGTCTGTGATTTTCAATTCTCAAAACGCTTTTCTGAAACGCTGGAACTTCAATCTGTCGCTAAATTCGGAAAATTCTTACTTTAAAAAAGACAAGGTTTTTGTGCTGAATCCGTTTGAAAAAAATGAGGATCAAATTCTGAAAAATCAAAATATTTTGCTTTCGGCACAGTTCAATTCTACGGATAAATCGGGCTGGAACGGAAGTTATCGCTTCATCGCGAATGATAATCTCATCAATGCGAATTTCAGTAACGAAACGCGAAAAGTAACTTCCAATTTTTTGACCATCGGCTATTGGTTTACCAAAGATTTTCGGGCAGATTGGGAAAATTCCCTTCAAAATATCGGGAATGCTTCGGAACTTTTTAAAACGCGGGACTACACGCTGCAAAATTTTGAAACCAAACCGAAAATCACCTACAAATTCACGACGGACATTCAGGCGGAACTTTCCTCGGCACTTCGCGAAAAGAAAAGAACGGACGGTGCGGAATTTCTGAAAACGTTTGACATCACCGGAACTTTGCAGTGGGAACACAAAAAAACGTCTGTTCGCGGGAATTTTTCGTTTATTAACAACCGATTTTCGGGCGAGAGTTTTTCAATCGTGGGCAACCAAATGTTGGACGGTTTGAAACCGGGGAAAAACCAAGTTTGGAGTTTGTTTTTTCAGCAAGCAATCAATGCTTTCATCACTTTAAATCTCAATTACGAAGGCAGAAATTCCGGTGAAAGAACCATCCACATCGGAAGTATGCAAGTGAAAGCGAATTTCTGACGATTCAAAGTTTAAGGTTCAAAAATTCAAGGTTTGAGGTTTGAGGTTTGAGATTCGGTTTGTCACGTTGAGATTGTCGAACTTTGTAAATGCACAAACCGTTTACTACATATTATAGTGGTGAGAAGATTTATCTCAATGTAGATAAAGAGTATGTCAGTGTGAATTCCAATGACGCATCAAAGGATCATACTTTGGGATGTAAACTCAAGCTCTACCAATATTAATGTGAGCAATTACCAAACAGGACTTTACACGATTGCTTTGGTAGTAAACGGTGAAATCGTTGATTCTAAAACTTTGATTAAACAATAACTTTAAAAATATATAAATTATGAAACGCTTTATAGTAATGTTGTTTTTATTTATTTCGACATCTATTTTTTCTCAAGGAAATTTGTTGACCATAGATAATATAACTGTAGAACAAACCGGAGCAGATGAATTATTAATAAGAATATTCGTTTCTTCCCCTGGTGAAACTATACCAATTTCTGCCCCCGAAATTAGCATTAGTAATCTTGATGGCTTGTTATTTTGTGAATACTATTATACCACATCCTACACAATTGGTAATTCCATTTTTTGCAGAGATTCCCGATAATGGATATTATACAGTTCATGCCTCCGTCTATACAGCCATGCCTCCTTTATATGAATCCTGTGATTATACCCAACCACCTGAAGATTCGGAAGATTATACCTTAAGTACCACAGAACCCGGAAACAAAACCGATGACATCACGCTGTTTCCCAACCCCGCAACCACCATTCTAAACATAGAAACCTCTTTAAAAATAGAGAGAATAAATGTTTATGACGTTTCGGGAAAATTGGTAAAAACCGCACAAAATGCAGGGAAAAACATAGATGTTTCGCGCCTGCAAAACGGCGTGTATCACTTGGAAATCTTTACGGATAGAGGAAAGCTTTTTAAGAAATTTATCGTAAATAATTAATTTTATAGTGGATAATTTGACCATGTTTTCTGAATTTTCCATTAATAGTTCGTAATTTCTACATAATCTTCTATCGTTATCAAACCAAGCGAAAGTTCTTTCAATGATCTATCTTTTAGAAATAGGCTTAAAATCCGCTTTTTTTATAGCTTCTCATCACAACATTAATGAAGAAAAAAAACATTTTTTCGTAAAAAATTTGGTAGAATAAAAAAAAGGTTATATTTTTGCACACTCAAAACGGGATGTATAGTTTCGGATTGAGGAATAGCAGAGGAGGTCATTGAC
>JAITMJ010000006.1 GCA_031277475.1 Flavobacteriaceae bacterium | reverse complement strand
GATTTATCATCCATTATAAATCGTGCACGGGTTTACATTAGGAAGTTTTCCGTTCAATTCCAAGATTTCGGGCTGAAAAAATTGCAAAATTTGATTCGAGAATCTTGATTTTACGTCCGCAACCATGTTTTTCATCACATTTGCCACGGATTTTATGTTTCTAAATGACATTAACTTTTTTAAATTGTATGCTGCCGATGCCATCAAAACCTGCTTATGTGCTAAAGCATTTCCTTTTGTGTAAACTTTTTTCAGTTTCCTAAAATGCAGCAATGTTCCCCAAACCGGCTCTACCGTTGCACTTCGCAAACGCATCTTCTGCTTGCTTTTTCGGATGTTGAGCAGTTTGTAGGCTTTGTCGATAGAATGTTTTAATTTAATTTTAAAATTTTATTTCGTATTTTAATTATAACTTTGTCAAAGTGTCAAAAACCCGAATCCCATAACTTGTAACTCGCATCTCGAAATGAAAAAAAAATTAAAATTCTTGGCTTTTGGCTTTTGGTTCATTCTGCTTGGTTCTTTCACGCATCCCTATCATGTTGGTTCTGTGGAATTTAATTATAATCAAAAGTCGAAAACATTTGAAATTTCGGGGCGTTTTTTTATGGACGATTTGGAAAATGCCGTCAATAAAAAATATGGTAAAAATTTGCACTTTCAAGATAAAAAATTTGAAAAAGAAATGAATGAGGCTTTGAAAAACTATGCTTCCGAATGTTTAAAATTAAAAGTAAACAACCGATTCTTGAAAGTTAATTATATTGGTTATGAGGAAGATAAAGAAGGTGTGAATATTTTTATGGAATCCGAAGCAATGCGAAATCCGAAAAAAGTGGAAACATCGGTTGATTTTATTTACAATCTTTTTGATGATCAGATTAACATCATCCACATCATTGTAAATGGAAATCGTAAAAGCCAAAAACTGAATTATCCCGACCAATATTCGTTGCAACAATTTTGATTTAACCGTCATAAATAAATTGCCAACCGCCAATCACCAAAAAAATATTTACTTTTGAAACTTAAATTTATTTAAATCAAGCATTTTAATGAAAGTTTTTAAATTCGGAGGTGCGTCTGTCAGGGATGCACAAAGCGTGAAAAATGTAGCGGAAGTTTTGGAAATTCAAGGTTTTGAAAACTGTTTGCTCGTGGTTTCGGCGATGGGAAAAACCACCAACGCTTTGGAAAAAGTGGTGGAACTTTATTTTAAAAAAGACGATTACCAATCCGAAATCGAGAAAATAAAATCTGCGCACATCGAAATCTCGAAAGGTATTTTTGCGGAAAATCATCCCGTTTTTTCGGAAATTTCTCTGTTTTTCGACGATATGGATTCTTTTTTAAGGCGAAACAAATCCCCGAACTACAATTTCGTTTACGACCAAGTTGTGAGTTGCGGCGAGATGATTTCTTCCAAAATTTTAAGCGAATTTTTAAACGAAATTCAATTTAAAAATCAATGGTTGGATGCGCGAGATTACATCAAAACCGACGATTCCTATCGCGAAGGCATTGTGAATTGGGAAAAAACGGAAAAAAATATTTCGTTTCTCGATACCGATATTTGCTATGTAACGCAAGGTTTCATCGGCTCGGACGACAATAATTTCACCGTAACTTTGGGACGTGAAGGCTCGGATTACAGTGCGGCGATTTTCGCTTACGGTTTGAACGCCGAAAGTTTGACGATTTGGAAAGACGTTCCCGGAATTATGACCGGCGATCCGCGAAAATTTGAAAATGCGGAACTCCTCGCCAATATTTCTTATGAAGAAGCCGTAGAAATGGCGTATTACGGCGCATCTGTGGTTCATCCGAAAACCCTTCAGCCGCTGAAACAAAAGCAGATTCCGTTTTTTGTAAAATCTTTTGTAGAGCCCCAAAAACAGGGAACAAAAGTGGGAAATTCCCAGAAAAATCAAAACGAAGAATCTTATATTTTAAAGGAAAATCAAATTTTGATGCGGATTGCAACGCGGGATTTTTCCTTCATCGCGGAAGAACATTTGAGTTTGATTTTCAATGAGTTGGCAAAAAATAAAATCAAGATTTCATTAATGCAAAATTCGGCGATTTCGCTCGCGCTTTGTTTGGAAGACAAATACGGAAATATTGATGCTTTAAATGAAGAACTCGGAAAAAATTTTAATACGGAAGTGATAAAAAACGTATCTTTATTCACCGTAAGAAATGCAAAATTGGAAGATTTAAACAAATTTTATAAAGATAAAAACGTACTTTTAGAACAAATTTCCAAACAAACAATGCAAATGGTGGTTGAAAATTGAAAGATTAATTTAAAGATTTATAAAACAATATGCCTAAAATATTAATCTACAAAAAATTGATTTTTTTCTTCTTTGCCGGAGATATTAATGAACGTGGTCATTTGCATATTGCAAAATCAAAAGACTTCAGCAGAGTTGCCAAAATTTGGTTTGAAAATGGAGTGGAAATTTTTGAAAAAGGAAGTTTAACACAAAAAGAATTGACAGAAGCCAAAAAAATTGTTGAAAAAAATAAAGATTTTATCATAACACAATGGAATAATTTTAAAAAACAAGGTGCTGTAAAATTGAAACAAATAAACAAATTATAATTATGGAAGGATTTATAGGACATAAACCGGAATTAAAAAAAGTATTGTGGACGAACAATAAAATTGAAATCCGATTGACGGACGGAAGAATCATTCTGTTTCCGACATCCAAATTACCGAGTTTGAAAAAAACAAAACTCAAAGATAGAAACAAAGCATTAATCATTAACAGAGATATGTTTACATTTGAGAGTTGCCCCGAAGTTTATCATATTGAACAAATTTTGGGCAAAGAAAAAGATTATCAATATACCGCCGCGTTGCAGTAAATTGATTTTCTTTTGAAATTCAATAAAATAAATAGTTGTTAATGATTTAAACCTTGAACCTTGAACCTTGAACTTTGAACCTTGAACCTTGAACTTTAAACCTATGTCACACTGAGCGAAGTCGAAGTGTTAAACAAAAAAATATGAGCCTAATCACCAGAAGCGATTTAATACAAGCAGCGGGCTTGAGCAAAATCGGAATTTTAAAAAATCCGGTCGCTTTTGCATTGATAAAACTCACGAAACTCGGAAAAGTGAACGCGCTGTACAACAAACTGAAAGACAAAAAAGGAAAAGATTTTTTTGATGCTTTCGTGCGCGAAAGAGATTTAAAATATGTGGTTTTTGAAGAAGACCTCGCGAAAATCCCGAAAACAGGGGCTTTTATTTTGGTTTCCAATCATCCGCTCGGTGCGATTGACGGCATTTTGATGACGAAAATCCTCACCGAAATTCGTCCCGATTTTAAAATTATGGGAAATTTTCTTTTAGAAAAAATCGAACCGATGGAACCTTTCGTGATTCCCGTGAATCCGTTCGGCGGCGAAAGAAAAAAAATCCGCAACAGTGCCACCGGAATGCGCGAAACTTTAAAACACCTCGAAAATGGCGGCTGTGTCGGGATTTTTCCTGCCGGCGAAATTTCAAATCGAAACAATCCGTACAACGAAGTTTTGGATAAAGAATGGGAAAAACCCGCTTTAAAACTGATAAAAATGGCGAAAGTGCCCGTAGTTCCGATGTATTTTCACGCCAAAAACAGCAGAATGTTCTACAATCTCGCCAAACTTCATCCCGATTTGCAAACCCTGATGATTCCTTCGGAAATGATGAAAAAACGGGACGAACCGATACGAATCCGAATCGGAAAACCGGTTTCCGTAAAAGTGATGGACGAGCAGGAAAACATCGAAGAACTCGGCGAATTTCTGCAAAAAAAAGTCTATATGCTGAAATCTTATTATGAAAAAAGAAAAAGCCTTTCCGAAATCCTGAAACTGCCGGATTTGAAACTGAATTTTTCTTTTGAAAGCGAAGAAAATATCGTTCAAAACATCATTGACGAAACGCCGAAAGAAGATATCATAAAGGAAATCAACAGGTTACGACAAGACGAAAAACTGATGTTCCGAAACGGAAACTACGAAATATTTTTCACCGAATACGATAAAATTCCGTCAATAATGCGCGAAATCGGTCGGCAGCGGGAAATCACATTTCGAGCCATCGGCGAAGGCAGCAACCTTCCTTTTGATTTGGATGAATACGATAAACACTATTGCCACCTCTTTCTTTGGGACAATGCTGCCGAAAAAATCGCCGGTGCTTATCGAATGGCTTTGGGAAAATATATTATGCAAAATCAAGGAATCAACGGATTTTATACGGCTTCTTTGTTTGAATTTGATGCCGAACTTCAGCCGTTTTTCCGAAAAGTAATAGAAATGGGGCGCGCCTATATTTTGCAGGAATATCAACAAAAACCATTGCCGCTTTTCCTTTTGTGGCGCGGAATTGTGCACGTTTGCCTCCGAAATCCCGACCATAAATTTTTGATGGGCGGCGTGAGCATCAGCAACAAATTTTCGGAATTTTCAAAATCTTTGATGATAGAATTTATGCGCTCGCACTATTACGATTCGGCTGTGGCGCAATACGTTCATCCAAAAAATGAATTTAAAGTAACCCTGAAAGAACGCGATAAAAGTCTGTTTTTCAACGAGATGGAATCCGATTTGAATAAATTGGACAAAGTGATTGACGACCTCGAGCCGGAAATGAAACTCCCTGTTTTGCTGAAAAAATACATTAAACAAAATGCGAAAGTCATTGCGTTCAACGTAGATCCGAGTTTTAACGATGCGATTGACGGATTGATGTACATCCGCATCAGCGATTTGCCGGAAAGCACCATAAAACCTGTGCTGGAAGAGATGAGCGAACAGTTGCGTGAGGAAGAAGCGAACGATTTGGGAATTTCGCCTTTCAGCCAAGACAAGTTTTGAGAAGGTGATAATTTGAAAAATGAGATGATTTTTAAATATTATGAGTTGTTTAAATTAAATTTATATTAATTTTGGAGAAATATTTATTTAAGAAATATGAACAACTTAAAAGGCTTGGGCGTGGCTTTGATAACGCCTTTCAACGAGAATTTGTCAGTAGATTTCGCCGCGCTGGAAAAATTAATAAACTACAACACGGAAAACGGAACCGATTTTCTGGTGGTTTTGGGAACCACCGCCGAAGCGGCAACGCTTTCCAAAGATGAAAAACAAGAAGTTATTGATCACGTCATAAAAATCAACAACGGGCGATTGCCATTGGTTTTGGGAATCGGCGGGAACAATACTCACGAAGTAAAAAAACAAATCCAAGAAACCGATCTATCCCAATTTTCGGCGGTGCTTTCCGTTTCGCCGTATTACAACAAACCCAATCAGGAAGGGCTTTATCAGCATTACAAAACGCTGGCGGAAACCGAAAAAAAAATCATTATTTATAATGTGCCTTCCAGAACCGGACAAAACATCGAAACTGCTACAACATTGCGATTGGCAAAGGATTTTCCGAATCTTTTCATGATAAAAGAAGCCGCTCCGAATATTCTTCAGTATTTTGATATTTTAAGACAAAAACCGCCACATTTTTCTTTGGTTTCCGGCGATGACGAATATACGCTGCCCGTAACTTTAGCAGGCGGAGACGGCGTGATTTCCGTAGTCGGGCAAGCCTATCCGAAAGAATTTTCCACAATGTTGAAATTCGCTTTTGCCGGAAAAGTGCGAGAAGCCTACGAAATCCACAACAAATTGGTAGAAATCACGCGACTGATTTTCGCCGAAGGAAATCCCTGCGGCATCAAAGCCGTACTCGCAGAAATGGGAATCGTAAAAAATTATTTGCGGCTGCCGCTCGTTCCCGCCTCAGAAAGTTTAAACCGGAAAATTCGGGAAAATTTATCGATTTGAAATTTAAGGTTTGAGGTTTAATATCAATCAGTTGTTTTTTCAAATCAAGAAAATTTTTGTGATAGGATAATGTTTTCTATTTGGCGGTTCAAATAAAAATTCAGAATTTAGCGGAAAAATTAAACGGGTATTTTAAATATTTAATCATTAAAATTTTTACAATTATGAAGATTACCGTTCATTCATCGGGTTTAACCCCTCACGAACCGCTTGAAGAATTCTTAACAAAAAAAATCAACAAATTAGGCACGTTTTACGATAAAATTATGGAATGTGAAGTACATCTGAAAATGGAAAATACGTCTGCCAAAGAAAATAAAACCGCAGAAATTGTACTCACGGTTCCGAGAGACCACATCGTAGTGAAAAAAACAAGCACAAGTTTTGAAGAGAGTATAGACCTTTGCGTGGAAACTGCTAAAAAACTGCTCATCAAAAAGAAAGAAACCGCTTGATAAAATAATTTTGGAAAAAATCCCTGAAAATTTTCAGATTTGAAAAAACTACACTATATTTGCACTCGCAAAAAGAAAAGCAGTTTTTTGAAATCCGCCTCCATAGCTCAGCTGGCCAGAGCACGTGATTTGTAATCTCGGGGTCGGGGGTTCGAATCCCTCTGGAGGCTCGTTTTTATAAAATTGGGGAGATTCCAGAGTGGCTAAATGGGACTGACTGTAACTCAGTTGCTTCGGCTTCGTAGGTTCGAATCCTGCTCTCCCCACATTTTACGAAGATTTGCAAAGATTGGATTTTATTTTTAATTTTGCGGTTCGATTTTTACCAACATTTTTTGGAAACAAAAATTGCGGAAGTAGCTCAGTTGGTAGAGCGTCAGCCTTCCAAGCTGAATGTCGCGGGTTCGACCCCCGTCTTCCGCTCAAAAAAAAATCACTCCAAAATTCCGGTGTGATTTTTTTCTTTAAGCCGACGTAGCTCAGGGGTAGAGCGTTTCCTTGGTAAGGAAGAGGTCGTGAGTTCAAATCTCATCGTTGGCTCTTTTTAAGGGATTTTTATAAGAAATTAATTTCTGTTTTTCACCAAAATCCAACCTTTATAAATCACCGGCGTATTTGTAGAATCCATCCATTTCAGAACGTACCAATAGGTTCCGGATGAAACCGTGCGTCCGTTTGCGTGTTTTCCGTTCCATACAAAATTATTGGCGGAACTTTTGTAAACCGTTTGTCCGTATCGGTCAAATACCGAAATGCTGACATCCTTCATTATTCTTAAATCCGAATAATCCATTACATCATTTTTGCCGTCTCCGTTTGGAGTAATCACATTAATCAAATTAACGATTAAAAATTCTCTTTCGGAAATATTGTCCGGACACATTGAACCTCGCACATAAGCCGTGTGTACGCCGCGCGGAATATCATTAAACACATTTGAACTTTGCCATGAAATACCGTCTAATGAATATTCGTAAGGAGGTTTTCCGCCTGCAACGTTTATGGTAACAGTGTTTCCGGTAATTTCAATAGAAATAATTTCCGGAGCTTTTATAAAATTCACAAGAATTTCATCCGTTGCAGAACAACCGCTCGGATAAGAAACGGTAACGGAATATGTGTCTGTCTCCGTAACAGTTATGGTTTGCGAGGTTTCACCGGTGTTCCAAAGAAATGTGGTTCCGGCAGGAAAATTTCCGGCATCCAAAGTTACAGATTGTCCATAGCAAACTTCAATATCTGCACCGAGATCTACAGCAATCGTTTCAATGGAAATAAAAATTTCATCCGTTGCCGTGCAACCGTTTGGCGAAGTAATGGTAAGCGTGTAAGTTCCTGTTGATGAAACCGTTATTTCCGGTGAAGTTTCGCCGGTGTTCCAAATAAAAGTACTTCCGGCAGGATAATTTAAAACACCTATGGTTACGGGCTGCCCATCGCAAATTCTGATGTCTTCGCCAAAATCTACAAAAACATTTTCAATCGTAACATTAATTTCATCCGTTGCCGTGCAACCTTCCGGCGAAGTAACAACAACGCTGTAAATTCCTGATGATGAAACAATTATGGTTTGTGTGGTTTCGCCCGTATTCCAAAGAAATGTAGTTCCGGCAGGGAAATTTCCGGCATCCAAAGTTACGGATTGCCCATCGCAAACGATGATATCCGGACCGAGATCTACCGTAATAATTTGAAAAGAAACCAAAACATCATCTGTTGCCGAACAACTTTTTGGCGAAGTAGCCGTAACGCTGTAATTTCCTGATGATGAAACCGTTATGCTTTGAGATGTTTCGCCGGTGTTCCAAAGAAATGTGGTTCCGACAGGAAAATTTCCAACCGCATCTAAAGTAGTAAAATCTTCGTTACAAACTACGACATCTGCTCCAAGATCTACGGTGATAATTTCAAAAGAAACGTCAATTTCATCCGTTGCTGTACAACCATCCGGCGAAGTAACGACAACGCTGTAAGTTCCGGATGATGAAACATTTATGCTTTGTGTGGTTTCGCCGGTGTTCCAAAGAAACGTGGTTCCGGGAGGAAAATTTCCTGCATTTAAAGTAACGATTTCTCCGGCACAAGATTCAATATCGGCACCGAGATTTACGGTAATGTCTTCAAAAGAAACCAAAACATCATCTGTTGCCGAACAACCTTTCGGCGAAGTAACTGTAACGCTGTAATTTCCTGATGATGAAACTGTTATGTTTTGCGTAGTCTCTCCGGTGTTCCAAAGAAATGTGGTTCCGGGAGGAAAATTTCCGGCATCCAAAGTCGTGAAATCTTCGTTGCAAACCACCATATCTGCACCAAGATCCACAGAAATGCTTTCAAAAGAAACGTCAATTTCAGATATTCCCGAGCAACCTTTTGGGGAAGTAACGGTAACACTGTAAGTTCCGGGTGATGAAACATTTATGCTTTGTGTAACTTCTCCCGTACTCCAAAGAAATGTAGATCCGTTCGGAAAAATTCCGGTAGCGTTTAAAGTAACGGATTGTCCGACACAAGATTCAATATCGGCACCGAGACTTACGGTAATATTTTCAAAAGAAACCAAAACATTGTCTGTTGCTGTACATCCGTTTGGCGAAGTAACGGTAACACCGTAATTCCCGGGAGATGAAACATTTATGGTTTGCGTGGTTTCGCCGGTACTCCAAAGGAAGGTGGTTCCGGGAGGAAAATTTCCGGCATCCAAAGTAGCCGACAATCCGTCACAAATTTCAATATCAGCGCCGAGATCTATAGTAATATTCTCAATGGAAACATTGATTTCGTCCGTTGCCGTACAACCGCTACCGCTTGGCAAAGTAACCGTAAGCATGTAAGTTCCCGGAGATGAAATGGTTATGGTTGGTGTGGTTTGCCCGGTACTCCAAAGGAAAGTAGTTCCGGAAGGAAAAGTTCCGGTGGCACTTAAAGTTGTAGATTGTGCGTTGCAAATGGCTTTATCTTCACCTAAATCTATACTGAAATCACTTAAAAATACATTGATTTCATCCGTTGCCGAACAACCTTTGGGAGAAGTAACCACAACACTATAAGTTCCTGACGTTGAAATGGTTATGGTTGACGTGGTTTGTCCGGTACTCCAAAGGAAAGTGGTTCCGGGAGGAAAAGTTCCGGCGTTTAAAGTTACGGAATTGCTGTTGCAAACTTGCATATCTGCGCCGAGATTTACATTAATGGTATCTAAAATGATATCTACGGCAAGAACATTCCCAAAAAGATCACCGGTGGTAGAATCTTCAATTTTCACGAATACTTTTTTGGTTGGGGCAACCGTAACAGAGGTAATGGGATTGGTATTAATCACAACATCGGGTTCCGTTCCATAAAAAGTAAAAGTATAGTTACTGTTTCCTCCCAGATATTCCTGAATCAACCAATCTCGGATTAAATTCAAATTTATGGTTTCCGTACCGTCATTTCCCGTATCGCAAAGGTTGTAAGCGTTTTGATATTCATCAATACACAAAAAATCCGTAGCAGTCCCGCCACCGCCCGATCCGCCGAATTCAAGTTCATATGTTACGTTGCCGCTACTGTAAAGATCTATCGCTATCAGAATTTCATCTCCCGGAACTACCGGCAACGCAGAGCAAAAGCCATCTTCTACGCCTTCGCAAGTCTGCGTTGTCGTAGTTGTCAATCCCGTATTTCCATTTGATGCGGAATAGGAAAATCTATCCGCAGTTGTGGTTGATATCGCATTGCAATCTGCAAGATTTTTCCAAACCGCCCAATCGTAATCGGTAGGTTGATTGGGTTTGATTAAAAATGTAAATAATCCCGCTTGGCTAATAACAATTTTATAAAAAACCGTTCGGTCAAAAGTTACGTTTGAATAACATGAAGACTTAATGGTATATGGAACACCATTCGGCGGATAATCATTTGAAAGCGTTTCAGCCTCGCAAAGAACTTCGGCATCGCAAGGATGTACATTGGTAACTTGCCCTTTCAAAAACAGGAAAGAAATGGTAAAAAATAAAAAAATTAATCTCTTCACATCAAAAAAAAATTGAGGTAAAAATACGAATAATTTTTAATTTTTCAAGAATAACAGAAATATATAACAAATTTATTTGAAATCATTCAAGAATAACAGAAATATGTAGGTTAAGTGCGTTAAAATTTTATATATTTGCAATTAATAAATTAAATATATTTAATGATTTTTTGAATATTTAAGTATAATTTTAATGAAAAGAATTTTTATAAAAGTTTGAAAATATTTTAAACGCAAAGGTCGTTTCACTCTGCAACCGGAAAAACGTATTGAGAGAACGTGAGTTTTTGCTAAATAAAATGCCCTTGCGTTTTCAAAAAATTTGGATAAAAACATAGAAATCTTTGCGTTTAAAAAAGATGACGGATTAACATTTTTTAATGCGTTTGACATGCAGAAATATGTTTTGGAATCATTCCCGTCAAAAGTTTTGGAAACACGAGAAAAACCTCTTGAAAGACTTTGTTTATGAGAATAAGTTTGTTTGGGTGTGAAAATTTTCGTTTGAAGAAAATGGAATAATAATTTCAATAGTAACATCATGATCATCAAGTACAAAATCAATCTCTAATTGCAAGGCTGTTTGCCAATAATAAACAGAGTATTCCTTTTTGGAATAGCGACTGTGTGTATAAATTTTCGGATAACTAAACCAATAAATGACATTTTATCTCATTTTCAAATTCCTATTTTTGCAATTCATGGCACGAAAAATTTATAAAAAAAGAAGAAAATTTACTTTTACAAAGCGGTATATTTTTCTCGCAATTCTTTTTATTTCTCTTTTGTTTACGGGATTTTATTTAAAGAATAAATTGATGTTTTATTATGTGATGTATTTCAAAAAATCCGAACATAAAACACTCGTCAATTCCGAAACGGAAACGCACCGAATCCATAAAATTATCGAAAAATATAGTGATAAAACTTTCGGAATGGATATTTCGCATTATCAACAAAAAGAAGATATTGAATGGGACAGCCTGAGCATTTTTAACGGAGCCGTTTCCATAGATTTTGTGATTTTGAGGGCAACGATGGGAAATCGAAGTACCGACAAACATTTTGACGAGTTTTGGAAATTGGCGAAAAAAAATGGAAAAATCCGCGGAGCATATCATTTTTATCGCGCCGATGAAGATCCCGAACTTCAAGCAAAAAATTTTCTAAAAAATGTAAAATTGGAAATCGGAGATTTACCGCCTGTTCTTGACATTGAAAAAATTCCGAGGCGAAAAACCAAAGAAAACCTTATAAAAGATTTGAAAATCTGGTGCAAAACGGTGGAAGAAAAATACGGTGTGAAACCGATTATTTATACTTATTACGATTATTATAAAAATTATTTAAAAGGAAATTTCGAAGATTATTCGCTTTGGATCGCCAATTATAATGATGTTCCCGAACCTTCGCCGAATGATGATTGGAAGTTTTGGCAGTTCACGGAAAACGGAATTGTTTATGGCATCAATACCAAAGTAGATTTGAATATTTTCAACGGAAATTTGAGGGATTTAAAGAATTTGACTATTGCTACACATTAAACCGAAAGTGCATCACATCGCCGTCTTGAACGATATAATCTTTGCCTTCCACAGAAAGTTTTCCGGCTTCTTTCACTTTGGTTTCCGAGCCGTATTTCACAAAATCGTCAAATTTTATCACTTCCGCACGAATGAATCCTTTTTCAAAATCGGTATGAATCACGCCGGCGGCTTGCGGTGCCGTCCAACCTTTTTCTATTGTCCACGCGCGAACTTCTTTCACGCCGGCGGTAAAATACGTTTGAAGTTTTAATAATTCGTAAGCCTTTCGGATGAGCCGATTGACTCCCGGCTCTTCCAAACCAAGTTCTTCGAGGAACATTTGCCGCTCTTCAAAAGTTTCCAATTCGTTGATATCGGCTTCGATTTGTGCCGCCAAAACTACCATTTCCGCACCTTCATTTTTCGCCATTTCTTCGATTTTCGGAATCCACTCGTTGCCGTTTTTCACGGAATTTTCATCCACATTGCAAACGTAAAGAATCGGTTTTTTGGTTAAAAGATGAATATCGTCAATGATGGGTTTCATCAAATCGTCTGCCGGAAATTCCCTTGCATTTCTGCCGTCTTCGATAAATTTTTGAAGTTTTTCCAAAGTTTCGTAAGCCAAAACATCTTCCTTTTTTCCGGATTTAATGTATTTTTTGGCTTTATCTACGGCTTTGGCGAGCGTTTCCAAATCTTTTAATTGAAGTTCGATGTCGATGATTTCTTTGTCGCGAATCGGGTTCACGGAACCTTCCACATGCACGATGTTGCTGTTTTCAAAACACCTCAAAACGTGGATAATCGCCTCACATTCACGGATATTCGCCAAAAATTGATTTCCCAAACCTTCGCCTTTGCTGGCACCTTTCACCAAGCCGGCGATGTCCACAATTTCCACAACTGCGGGAACCACGCGCTCCGGATTCACCAATTCTTCCAATTTCACCAATCTCGGATCCGGCACGGAAACGGTTCCCAAATTCGGTTCGATGGTGCAAAACGGATAGTTTGCAGATTGCGCTTTTGCGTTGCTCAAGCAATTAAAAAGTGTTGATTTTCCCACATTCGGAAGCCCGACAATTCCACATTTCATAGTTGATAATTTATAATTTACTCTATCGAATCACTGATTTTCAGCATTTTTCCCCGATTTATTTTCCGGATTTTTCTTGTCTTTGGCTTTGGTGTCCACCACTTTTACAATAGGTTTTTTCTCTTCGCCGGATTTCGTTTCTTCGGGTTTTCCTTTCAGATAATCGGGCAAACTAAGCCCCGCCATATTGAACAAATCGTTGAGCGGCGGAACGGTTTTCATCATTCCGGAAACAAAATTAGACGTGGAATTTTTGCCGTCTTCATTGTTGCCGCTGTCCCAAACCGTAATTTTATCAATTTTAATATTTTTCACCGCTTCCACTTGGGTTCTCACCAATTCCGGAAGTTTCTCGATTAGTAAAAGTTGGAACGCATTTTTGGCATCGCCGCCGGCGGCTTTCACCACGCGGTCGTAGCCTTCGGCTTGTTTGGTCAAGATTTCGTATAAACCTTTGGCTTCGGCTTCCATTTTTGCAAAAATCGCATCGGCTTCTCCTTTTGCTTGCAACCGGATTTTTTCGGCTTCGGCTTGCGCGTCAATAATCGCTTTTTGTTTTGAAATTTCGGCGGGAACTACCACGTTGGCATTTTGTGTAGAGCGTTCTCTTTCCGCTCTCGCCGCTTCTGCGGATTGTTCTGCAACGTAGGATTCTTCCAATGCTTTTGCGGTTTGAACTTTCTCTGCGGCAATCGCAATTTTCAACGCTTCTGCTTCTTTTTCACGCCTTTCCGCATCGGAATTGGCAATGGTGATTTTCGCTTCGTTTTCGCCTTTTACCGCTAATGAATTGGCGAGCGATGTGGCGATTCTGGATTCCTTTTCGGCTTCGGCTTTTCCGATATTTTCGTCTTTCAATGCGGAAGCGATGGAAATTTCTTTGTCTTTTTGAGTGATGGCGATTTTCACATCTCTGTCCCGCATTGTTTCGGCGATTACGACATCTTTTTCTCTGTCCGCGCTCGCTTTTCCGGTTTCCCCGATTTTTTCTTGTTCGGCAACGGAAACTTTGGCTTCGTTAATGGCTTTTGCGGCGGCTTCTTTTCCGAGAGCCTCGATGTAGCCGGATTCGTCTTTGATGTCGGTTACGTTTACGTTAATGAGTTTCAGACCGATTTTTTTCAGTTCCGTATCTACGTTTTTGGAAATATTGTCTAAAAATTTATCTCTGTCCGAATTGATTTCTTCAATCGCCATCGTTGCAATCACCAAACGAAGTTGCCCGAACAGAATATCTTTAGACAATTCTTGAATTTGTTCCTGAGTGAGCCCGAGCAGTCTTTCGGCGGCATTTCCCATAGAATCGGGTTCGGTGGAAATGGCAATCGTGAAACGCGAGGGAACATCCACACGAATATTTTGCCGAGAAAGCGCGTTGGTAAGATTGGCTTCGATGGAAATCGGTTTCAAATCCAAGTAAGCAAAATCTTGGATTACGGGCCACACAAATGCGCCACCGCCGTGAATACATTTTGCGGAACTGCCGCCGGTTTTTCCGTAGATGACGAGAATTTTGTCGGACGGGCATCTTTTGTATCGTGAAATCAACGCTAAAAACGTGATGAAAAATACGAATACCGCTACTACAATGATGATTAATGTTCCTTCCATTTTAATTTGAGATTTGAAGTTTGAAATTTGAGGCTTCGACTTCGCTCAGTCTGACATGGCTTGTCGAGTTGAGTGGAGCCGAAATATTAGATTTTAATTTTTTCTGTTTTTTTGTTTCGTTTGCTTGATAATGTTCTTTTTTTAGATAAATTTTTTGCTTTATCTGCTTTTGATAGCCTTTTCTTCTTCCCTTGTTAAAGGTCTTGATTCTACCACGAAATCTACATCCAAAGGTTCTTTTATTAAGCTTATAATTACCATTTGACAAATTTATAAAAATTATCTTTCTTTTATAGTTGTTTAATAAACTTTTCAAATACGGCAAAATTTCATTGTCTATTTTTATGCTCCCTGCGAAATTATATTTTTTCAGTTTTCCGGTCTTTAAATTTTTCAATGCGCTTATTTTCTAATCGGAAAATTTTCAAAATGAATCAAAAACTTTCATTACTTTTGGAAAAAATAAATTTATGGTACTTAAAAATTTGAACTATCCGCTCGATTTTAAATTTAAAATCACAACGCTTTCAAGCGATTTCAACATTACGGACAGCAACGGAAATTATGTGGCTTACGTCCGCCAAAAAATGTTTAAACTGAAAGAAGATGTCATCGTTTACAGCGATCAAAAAAAATCTCAAGAACTTTTCCGAATAAAAGCCGACCGTTGGTTGGATTTCAACGCTTCCTACTCGATGACAAATCTTTTGGAAAATAAAAAATTCGGAAGGCTCGCCAGAAAAGGAATGCGCTCTTTTTGGAAAGCCACTTACGATGTTGTGGACGAAAACGATGTCGTGAAATTCACCATAACCGAAGACAATGCGTGGACGAAATTTTTTGACGGATTGGTCAGCGAAATTCCGATTATCGGGATGTTCACGGGCTATTTTCTGAATCCAAAATACAGCGTGAAAGATGCTTCGGGGAAAGTTTACTTCAAATTGAAAAAAATGCCGTCTTTCATCGGAAGAAGATTTCAACTCGACCGATTGATTGACATTGACGACGAAGACGAAAGTTTAGTGGTACTTTCTTTCCTGATGATGGTGCTTTTGGAAAGAGCGAGAGGATAATTTTGCTTTTGGCTGATCGATTGGCTTTTGGCTTGTCACCCTGAGCGAAATCGAAACGCTGCAAACGAAATCCACGAAATATTAACTGATGACGATTGGCTGTCACCCTGAGCGAAGTCGAAGGGCTGCGGACGAAGTTCACGAAGTGTTATTTTTTAGCATTTCGATATTTTATATTTGAAAAAGATAATTTAAAAACTACGTGTGCTTTTTGGACATCAAATTTTCATTTCATAATTCCATCATCCAAAAAAACAAAAACCTAACAAATATTAGGTGTGGAAATGGTTTTTGTTTTCTTTAAATTTTTTATTTTTGCGACTTGAATAAGCCGACACTTTGACTTTACTCAGTGTGACAAGTTATAAGCAAAAAATGGAAAAATTCAATTATAAAATCACCGTTTTTTTAGCGTTAATCGCAGGATTTCTCAGTTATAGTTTTGCGTTGTATTTCACGGAAACCGAAGAACCGATTGCCGCAAGCGAATCTGCCAGCAAAGGAAAAATGGTTTGGCAGGAAAAAAATTGCACGGCTTGTCATCAACTCTACGGTTTGGGCGGACATTTGGGTCCGGATCTCACAAATGTTTACGACAGAAAACCGGAAACTTACATCAAATTCGTTTTGCAAAACGGATATCAAGCGATGCCGAATTTTAATCTCTCTGAAAAAGAAATCAATGAACTCGTAGAGTTTTTGAAATATACAAATACCACCGGAAAAGCCGACCCAACCACTTTTACAACACATTTAGATGGAACCATTTCAAAGTAGCAACACCGCCGATTTTACCAAAAAATTCGTGATTTTAGGAATGATTTTTTTGCTCTCAACTTTAGTTTTGGGACTTGTCGGAGCGTTGGAATATATTTTCCCCGGATTGCTGAAAGATTTTTTTTCGTTTGAAAAAAACCGCCCGATGCACGTTTCGGCGGCGATATTTTGGATTCTGTCGGCGGCTCTCGGAAGCGTTTTGTATTTTCTGAAAGAACACAACCACGCCGAACTGAAACACGAAAATCTCGTGAAATTGATGTTTTATATTCTCGGTTTTACCTTTGTTATCATCTTGATTACCTACGCTTTCGGCATTTTCGGCGGGCGCGAATATTGGGAATTTCATCCCGCACTTTCCATCCCGATTACAGTCGGTTGGTCGCTTTTTATTTTCGTGTTTTTATCGAATTTTAAATCCCTGAAAAATCAACCGATTTATATTTGGATGTGGTTCACCGGAGCGGTATTTTTCCTGTTCACCTATTTGGAATCCAATCTTTGGCTTATTCCCGAAGTTCGAAATCATTTGGTGAAAGATATGACGATTCAGTGGAAATCCTACGGTTCATTGGTCGGTTCGTGGAATATGTTGATTTACGGAAGTTCAATTTATTTAATGGATAAAATTTCCGGCAACAAAAAATACAGTTTTTCCAACATCGCTTTTTGGATTTTTTTTCTGGGGCTTTTTAATTTAATGTTCAATTGGGGGCATCATATTTACACTTTGCCGACACAACCTTATGTAAAACACATCGGCTATTTGGTGAGTATGACGGAACTTTTGCTTTTTGGAAGGATAATTTATCTTTGGAAATCCTCGTTGGACACCGCCAAAAAATTCTCGCACATAGAATCTTACCGATTTTTGCTCGCCGCCGATGTTTGGGTTTTCCTGAATTTGGGATTGGCAATAGCGATGTCGGTTCCCGCTATCAATCTTTATATGCACGGAACACATGTGGTTGTCGGGCACACAATGGGCGCAACCATCGGTATAAATTCCATGCTTTTGCTGGCGTTCATCGCCAATATTTTCGGTAAAAACAAAACCGGAGAAAAAACCGTGAAAACAGGATTTTGGCTGCTGAATATTTCGCTGTTTGTGTTTTGGATTATGCTGATTACCACCGGTTTCATCAAAACTTATTGGATGCACAAACGTCCGGATTTCATTTATACCGAATTGATTAACAATCTGCGACCGTATTTCTACGTCTTTTTCGTTTCCGGATTGGTGATGACAATCGGATTTGTGATGATTATTTTTTCGCTGTTGAAAAGAGCGGTGGCGAAAATTGCGAATACAGATAAACAATAAGTTTTTGTAAACTAATCATTTTTATCTTGTGCTTTTCGTCTAACTTCATTTATCAAAAATAAATCTGCCAAAACGAAAGCTGCCAAATTTTCCACAATCGGGACGGCGCGCGGTAAAACACAAGCATCGTGTCTTCCTTTTCCTTCTACCACAACCGATTTCCCGAATTTGTCCACACTTTTTTGAGGTTGCAAAATGGTAGCCACCGGTTTGAAAGCGATGCGAAAATACACATCAGTTCCGTTAGAAATTCCGCCTAAAATTCCGCCCGAAAGATTGGTTTTCGTGGAAAAATCTTCATTGAAAATATCGTTGTGTTCTTTGCCTGTCATTTTTGCACCGCAAAATCCGCTGCCGTATTCAAAACCTTTCACGGCGTTGATGCTCAACATCGCTTTTGCGAGTTCTGCCTGCAATTTTCCGAAAATAGGTTCACCGATTCCTATGGGAAGATTTTTAATTACGCAAGTGATTGTGCCGCCAATCGTATTTCCGTCTTTTTTAATTTTCTTGATTTTGGAAATCATTTTTTTCGCTGTTTCTTCGTCAGGACAGCGGATTTCGTAGCTTTCAATTTTAGAAAAATCCAAACTTTGATAGGGCTTTTCGCAAAAAATTTCTCCGACCGAGGAAACATAAGCGTTAATTTTTACATTTTTCGGGAGAATTTGTTTTGCCAATGCGCCTGCAACCACCCAATTTACGGTTTCGCGAGCAGAAGATTTTCCGCCGCCGCGATAATCTCGGATTCCGAATTTTTGATCATAAGTAAAATCCGCGTGAGAAGGGCGATACACGCTTTTGAGATGTTCATAATCTTTGGATTTTTGATTTTCATTTTCGATGATGAAACCGATTGGAGTTCCGAGCGTTTTACCTTCAAAAATTCCGGAAAGAAATTTCACGATGTCGCTTTCTTTTCGCTGCGTAACAATTTTGGATTGCGCGGGTTTTCTGCGGTCAAGTTGGTATTGAATTTCATCGAAATCCACTTTCAAACCTGCCGGAAAATTGCTGATAATTCCGCCAAAAGCGGGTCCGTGACTTTCCCCGAAAGTGGACAGCGTCAAAAAATTTCCTAACATGAACATTTTACAAATTTAGCCATTTTTGACTTGAATTTGAAATGCAAGATTTTATTCAGGTTAAAACGCATTAAAATTTCGAGAAATCCGGATAAAAATATGGTGATCCTTGCGTTAAAAAAAGACGACTGATTAACATTTTTTAATGCGTTTGTTTTTTGTCACAGAGTGTATATTATCACGAGTTTTTCAGCCTATAAAAATTTAATGCGTTTGGTCTACTTTCGTTTTTATTTTTATTTTTTTTAATTTTGCAAACTGAAAATTTGAATAAAACCTGATGGGTAAAAACAAATTAGCGCGTTTTGCAGAAAATAAAATTTTGCCAAATGTTTTGCAGCCCGCAAGAGAAGAAGTTTTAAAAGAATTTGCATTGAAAGGAAAATGGCGCGAAAAAGTTTTCAAAAACCGACACCCGGTCGTTTTGGAACTCGGTTGCGGAAAAGGTGAATATTCCGTAGGAATGGCAAAAATTTTTCCGGAAAAAAATTTCATCGGAATCGACATAAAAGGTGCCAGATTTTGGTTCGGAGCAAAAGAAGCCGTTCGGGAAAAATTGGAAAACGTCGTGTTTTTGAGAACGCAAATCGAACTCATCGAACATTGTTTTAATGAAAATGAAGTGGACGAAATTTGGATTACATTTCCGGATCCCCAAATAAAATATCGGCGAACGAAACATCGGCTCACAAATATTGAGTTTTTGGAACGCTACAAAAAAATTTTAAAACCCGAAGGTTTGCTTCATTTAAAAACAGATTCCGAATTTTTGCACGGCTACACACTCGGTTTGCTTCACGGTTTGGGATATGAAATTGTAACCGCACATCATGATATTTACGGTGCTCCCGAATATGAATCCGATAAAAAATATTTAAGAGAAATAAAAACCAACTACGAAGAAATGTTTTCCGGCGCAGGAAAAAAAATCACATACATTCAATTTAAAATTTCAAAACAATGAAAAACACGGGTATTTTAAAAATCATTACCATCATCATTTTGCATTTTGCATTATTGACTCCTGCTCAGGAACAAACGGAACCTGCACAAAAACCAAAAAAAGAAAAGAAAAAGAATAAAGACATTATGTACAGTGAGGATATTCAAGAAATCGAAAACTTTTTGGAAACGGCTCACCCCGAAGATCCGAGGCGCAAAATTTTGAAAAAAAAACTTATTGAATTGAAAAACGTCGCTTGGGTGAAAGGACGAGAAACCGCCAAACCAATGGCTGCAAGACCAGTTGTGATGGAAACTGAAATTCCGCAACAGATTTTGGAAACCGGAATTGCGGCAAAAAATGACGAATCCGAAGAATTTAAAAAATTATTCTCAGAAACATCCGAAGAACACAAAGAAAAAACAGTGAAACTCCTCAACGCAATGTTTAATGAAGATATCACGAGCAATCAAATCATCATTCTGCTGAGAAACAATTCCGATTGCAATTTGATTTTGAGAGTTAACGGAGCAAAATCTTATGATCTCGCCGTTCCTGCCCGCCAGGAAAACGCAATAGTTATAGAAAAAGGAAATTACCAACTGACGAGCAACGTTTGCGATGCAAAATACGATTCTTCAAAAAATTTCGTGAAAAGTACGATGATTACCATTAATAATCCTGTTTACGTAGAAGAGAAGTAAATTCTTATTACTTACATCTTACTTGAAAAACATATCAAGGAATATAATTTATGACATGACCCAAAAACAACTTTTGGAAAGAAAAGTATAATAAAATTATGGTAATTTTGCTCCGCTATTTTTAGCAAAATAAATTACGAATTAATTAAATTACAAATCAAGTGCAAGAAACAAAAAACAAAATAGCAATCATCGGTTTGGGATACGTTGGATTGCCGTTGGCAAGGCTGTTTGCCACAAAATATCCTGTGGTCGGTTTTGATATTAACGAGCGAAGAATTTCCGAACTCAATTCCGGAAAAGACGAAACTTTGGAAATCGAAGAAGATTTGCTGAAATCGGTTTTAATTACGAAAAATCCAAACATCGGAGAAAAAGGTTTGTTCTGTTCATCGCAAATTGAGGATATTTCGGATTGCAATATTTATATTGTGACGGTTCCGACGCCTGTCGACAAAAACAATCGCCCCGATTTGACACCGCTTTACAAAGCCGGCGAAACCGTAGGGAAAGTTTTGAAAAAAGGCGACATCGTGATTTATGAATCCACCGTTTATCCCGGAGCAACGGAAGACGATTGCATTCCGGTTTTGGAAAAAATTTCCGGTTTGAAGTTTAATGAAGATTTTTTTGCGGGCTATTCGCCGGAAAGAATTAATCCCGGAGATAAGGAACATACGGTGGAAAAAATCCTGAAAGTAACGTCCGGTTCCACGCCGGAAATCGGGAAAATGGTGAACGATTTATACCAATCCGTAATCACCGCCGGAACGTATTTGGCACCGAGTATAAAAATTGCCGAAGCCGCAAAAGTGATTGAAAATTCGCAGCGCGACATCAACATCGCTTTTGTGAACGAACTCGCGAAAATTTTTAATTTAATGGAAATTGATACGCACGAAGTCCTGAAAGCCGCCGGCACAAAATGGAATTTCCTTCCGTTCAAACCCGGATTGGTGGGCGGACATTGCATCGGCGTAGATCCGTATTATTTGGCGCAAAAATCTCAGGAATTTGGCTATCATCCGGAAATTATTTTAGCGGGGCGGCGAATGAATGATTCTATGGGACAATACGTTGCCGGCGAAACCGTGAAAATGATGCTTCAAAATAATCTCGAAATTAAAAATTCCAAAGTTCTGGTTTTGGGAATCACGTTTAAAGAAAATTGTCCGGACGTGAGGAACACAAAAGTGGTGGATGTGGCAGAAAACCTCGAAGAATACGGCATTGATGTAAGTATTTTTGATCCGTGGGCAAATCCCGATGAAGTTCTCGGCGAATACAAGCTTTCGATTGTATCAAAAATGCCGGAAGAAAAATTCAACGCTATTGTTTTGGCGGTTTCTCACGACGAATTTAAAACGCTGAATTTCCAAAATTATCTCTCCGAAAACGGAATTATCTACGATGTGAAAGGTGTTTTAGAACCTCGCGAAAATTTGCGCCGATTGTAAAAAAAACATAAACAGATGAAAATTCTTTATCATTTAATATTAAAAATGGATGCACTCCGAAAAAAAGCGCAGTGTGCCAAAGATTTGAAAATTTTAAAACAAAATCCGAAATCGAAAATACATCCGAGTTTTAAAATCGGAAGCAACAATTATCTTGATATTTCTCCAAATGCTGAAATACAAATCGCTGAAAATGTGGAAATTAACGAATCCAACAATATTGCCGTAAAAAGAGGAAGCCAACTTACTATCGGTAAAAACACTTATATCACGAGAGCAACTATCGCGTGTTTTGAGAAAGTGGAAATCGGGGAAAATTGTATTCTCGGCGAAGGAATGAAAATTTTTGACCACAATCATCAATATACAAAACAGCCTTTTTCTGTTTCCAAAACCGAGTTCAACACCGCTCCCGTGAAATTGGGAAACAACGTTTGGACGGGAGCAAACTGCATTATTTTAAAAGGCGTAACCATCGGCAACAATGTGATTCTGGGAGCAGGATGCGTGATTCATAAAGACGTTCCCGAAAATTCTGTGGTGATGAATCGGCAAGAATTAATCACCAAACAACTATGAAATTTCCAATATTAATCGCACATTACAATAATTTTTCAAAAATTTATATATGATTTCGCCTGATATTTCTGTGGTAATGTCCGTTTTTAATGCCGAAAAATATTTGGCAAAAGCAGTTAATTCCATTCTTAATCAGACGTTTACAAATTTTGAATTTATCATCGTTGAAGATTGTTCCACAGACGGGTCCTTAAAAATTCTCGAAGATTTTGCCCAAAAAGATTCAAGGATAAAAATAATCAGAAAAGATAAAAACAAAGGAACAAAAGGCTTTATCGAAAATCTGAACCGAGGATTGGAAGAAGCAAAAGGAAAATACATCGCAAGAATGGATGCCGACGATATTTCCGAACTTGAAAGATTTGAAAAACAATTTGATTTTTTAGAAAAACATCCCGATATTTTTATCGTGGGCGCTCAACTGGATTTGATGGACGAAACCGAAAAAATAATTGGAGAAAAAATTGCGGAAACCTCCAATAGATTGATTTACAAAAAGATGATAAAAAACATTCAACTTTTTCACCCGTTGATTATGTTTAGAAACCTGAATGTGCATTACAGAGAAAAAATGTGGTATTGTGAAGATTATGATCTTTATTTGCGAATAATGACCGAAAATTTGAAAATGGCAAACCTGCCGGATAAATTACTGAAATACAGAGTTTTAAAATCTTCTATTTCCAGAAAAGACCATAAATTGACTGCCAAACTTTTCTTGGAAAAAGCATTTGTTTTCCATCTCGAAAGAATAAAAATCGGAAAAGATTCTTATGATGGTTTCGATACAGAAAGTGTTGTGAAAATCATGGATTTTGATTATCCGTCAAAATTGGAAGATTTAAAGTTTGCCGCCAAAGTTTGCCTGAAATATGGATTTAAGGATTCTTTAAAATTAATTCTCCAAAAAAGCAAAAAATATTTTCCCCGAGAAAATTTTGGTTTTTATAAATTTATTACATCATTGTCGGGTTCAATTTTTTCTGTTTATTCAAGGTTTTATACCAAATTCAATTAAAAAAAATGGATATATTGATAAAATCTTTTAACCGACCTTTTTACCTCGACCGCTGTTTGCAAAGCATTTACAAATTCGTGGAAGGCAATTTCGATGTTAAAATTTTAGACGATGGAACTCCGGAAAAATATTTAGAAAAAATACAGGAAAAATACCCGAAAATCGAGATTTTTAAATCCGAAAATTATTTAAAAAAAACAAAATCTATTGAAGAAAATTTAAAATCCGGAAAAGAAATTGACGGCTTCGAAATCCCGACAAAACTTTGGACAAATGCCGCCAAAAACGCATCGGAATATTTTATTATGACGGAAGATGATGTTTGGTTTACGGGGAAAATCAATTTGGATTTTTTAGAAAAAAAAATGCGAGAATACGATATGGCTCTCATCAAATTGGGCTGGATTAGCAATAGAAATATCAACGCCGAACAGATTTTGATTCCGGAAACCGATATTATTTCTTTGAAACCCAAAATTTTTACTGCACCTCGAAAAATTATGAATTATTTTTTTGATAATCAGTTTAAATTTTTCTCATTTCTCTACAAATTGAAATTGGTGGATAATAATACAAAAAATGATTACTGGATTATGAATTCTCTTTTGATGGGCATTTACAACAAACGTTATTGGCTGAAGGTTTGGGAAAAAATTGATGGAAAAGTAGATGAAAAACTTCAGATAAAAAATGCAGTGCAATGGTTCAGAAAACACAGAAAAAATCCTCATAATTTTAATAAACTTGAAACTCTGAAAATGAATACCACATTCATTTCATCGGCTACAAATTCCTATCACCAATATCAGACAGATTGCGATATTAATGTGTTTAATCATATTATGAGTGAAGAATGGTATCGTGGAAATTTGGACGCTCTTGAAAATTTTCCGAAAGATTTTTCCGAAGATTATTTTGTGAATTTTTTAGACCAAAGAAACCATCCGAAATGTTTTTCCGAAGTGTGGAAAAAATGGGCGGAAAACTTCAAAGAACAATACCGAAAACAAGATGTTACGGTAGATTGACGGTTTCCACATTTTCAAAATTTTTGAGCCACGTGTTGTAAAAACTTTGGAGTTTGCCGTAGTTATTGTCCAGAATTTTCATCTTTTTACCCATCAGAATTCCCAAAATCAGTCCGTGAAGTCTCGTAGTATAAATGGTATCATAATCATTAAAAAATGCAATACCTTGTTGTATATAATTTTCTCTGTTTTTCCTGTTTTTCAGTCCGTATCTCGGATCAACAATTTTAGAAATCAGCGGAATTTTTTGAATCGCTTTTGCAATTTTATCTAACCTTCTGTTTCTTTGAATTTTTTTGAATCGCTGTTCTTTGGTTGTGTTAAAAGTAGGCCAGTCCAAAGTTTCCGAATTTTCTATTTTCAGAGGATTTATTAAATTTTTTTCACCGTCCATTCTGTTCATTATCAGTGTTTTATCCGTATATTTGTTTTTAGGGAAAATTTTTAAATCAATACAAAAAGCCATGTCCGGAAGAAGTAAAACTTTTGCATTTGTAAAATGTTCTGTTGCAGTTTCATAAGATTTTTGGTCTCGCACGCAAATGGTAAGATTGGGATGATTGTTGATAATTTCGGAATTTTCCGCAAGTATTTTTTCATCTTTATAATGTACGGTTTGCGGAAAAATCAGGATTTTTTTATTCGGATTATTTTTAATTATATTCAATCGAAACTCATTGACTATGGGATAAATATCACCAAAATTTCCACCTCCGTGCATAAGAATCATCGCATTATTCGGAATTTTTTCTTGTTTAAAAAAATTTAAACTACATTCATAAAGTTTTTGATAGGGTATGTTTTTCAGAAAAGAAATCTCGCCTTCCCATATAAAATTATCGCCGATATTATCGTGATCCGGAATATCGAGAAGCGCGTAATCTTGCGTAATTAGCGGCGTAAGTTTCTGCTCGATGATATTTTTAAGTTCTAATATTTTATCTTTGTTTATCATTTAATTTTCTTGTAAAAATAATGAATAATTATACCGATGAATCATGAGCCTAAGAAAATAAAAATCCTTTTTCGGCATCGCTCTATGGAAATGGGCGGTGTAGAAAAGGTTTTGCTGAGTTTGCTCCATAATCTTGACCGAAATAAATTTGAAATGACGGTTTGCCTGAACATTAATCAGGGCGAACTTCGAGACGAATTTCCGAAACACGTCCGAAAAGTGTTTCTTGCCGCCGGAAAAGAAGATTTTTCTAAAAACCCCATCATCCGAAAAATACAATTGATAAAAAGAAAATTTAAACTTCTAAACATCGAAAAAAATCCGCAAATTGCAGATAGAATTTTGAACGAAAAATACGACGTGGAAATAGCGATGACTTACGGAGATTTCCCGATGGTTGCGAACTCTACCAATAAAAACTCAAAAAAAATAGGTTGGCTTCATTCGGATTTATCAATGCCGGGTTTTGCTCCGATTCGTGAGAATATTTTTAAGGCAATGCAAGGTTTTGATTTTATGATTTACGGTTCCCGGCAATGCAAAAATGTTTTGGACGAAAAATTTCCGAACCTGAAACTTCCCGCCGGAAAAGTGATTTTAAATGCAATTCCGATTGAAGAATTAAAGCAAAAATCCAAGGAATTTCCGGTAGATTTCGGAGAAACGCCGACTTTTGTTTCGGTCGGGAGATTGCATTACCGGAAAGGACAAAAAACGCTTTTGGAAGTTCATAAAAAACTTTTAGATGCCGGTTTCGCTCACAATATTGTCGTCATCGGCGATGGCGAAGATTATGCTTTTCTCGAAAAAAGAATCAAAGAATTGGGTGTGAAAAATTCCTTCAAACTTTTGGGAACAAAAATCAATCCATATCCTTATATTTTAAATGCAGATTTTTTTGTAATGCCATCAGAATCAGAAGGTTGGCCATTAATTGTCGCCGAAACTTTGATTTTACAAAAACCAATTGTCGCTACAAAAGTCGGCGGAATACCGGAATTAATAGAACATAAAAAAACCGGTTTGCTTGTAGAATACAGTATTGAAAGCCTTTTCAGCGGAATGAAAGAACTTTTAACCAATGAAAATTTAGTTTCCAATCTTCAGGAAAATTTAAAAAATATTGAAAATCAGTTTGATAATCAAAAAAAATTTGATGCGGTGGAACAAGTGATTTTAGATTTGACAACATGAGATGAAATGCTGAAAATGAGAAATCTAAAAGGTTTAAAGATATAAACATGACCACATATAAATGCTTTACAAAAAATTATAATTAAGGTAGACAAGCGTCATTGAGCGCGTGAAAATTTATAAAAAAACTCAAAAGTTATGAAAAAACAATTGGTGATTTATATCA
The DNA here is from genome assembly GCA_031277475.1 of Flavobacteriaceae bacterium. Lineage (GTDB taxonomy): Bacteria > Bacteroidota > Bacteroidia > Flavobacteriales > Weeksellaceae > JAITMJ01. The sequence continues at coordinate 5,497 of JAITMJ010000006.1, read as the reverse complement.
TTTTGATATTGGTTTACATTGTTTATAATTCTTTTTTCAAAGTGGAAGATGAAAGAATAAATGCCGCTATCAACATTCTGATTGCCGGCGTTTTGTTTGGTTACATCGCATATACTGCCTTTGTAATGCTGAGAAAAATGAAAAAGTGATTTTTCGAAATATGAATTACGAGGTTCGGGATTTAACACTTTGTCAAAGTTGATACTGTCCTGAATTAAATTCAGGATCATTCAGGATTTTTTCAAAGTTTGAGGAAAGCAGTGTCAAACAGAGTTTGTTGAAACTACCTTACACATTAAAGATTTTCAAATTTGATTGGTAATGCTTTTTCACCTAACTTTGCACAAACCTAAACTCCGATGAGTAAAAAAATCACCAAATACATTTTTGTAACCGGCGGCGTAACGTCTTCTTTGGGAAAAGGAATCGTTTCCGCCTCGCTCGGACTGCTGCTGAAATCTCGCGGTTTCAACGTTACGATACAAAAATTGGATCCGTACATCAACATCGACCCCGGAACGCTGAATCCTTATGAACACGGCGAATGTTATGTAACCGAAGACGGCGCGGAAACCGATTTGGATTTGGGACACTACGAGCGTTTTCTGGACGCACCCACTTCGCAAAACAACAGCGTAACCACGGGAAAAATCTATCAAACCGTAATCGAACAAGAGCGAAAAGGCGATTTTTTGGGAAAAACCGTTCAAGTGATTCCGCACATTACCAACGAAATAAAACGCAGAATAAAAATTCTCGCCAAACAAAATTATGACATCATCATCACCGAAATCGGAGGAACAGTCGGCGATATCGAATCTTTGCCGTACATCGAATCGGTTCGCCAACTGAAATGGGAACTCGGCGAAAAAAATTCGGTGGTCATCCATCTCACACTGCTTCCGTATTTGGCTTCGAGCGGCGAATTGAAAACGAAACCTTCGCAACATTCCGTGCGATCATTGATGGAAAGCGGAATTATGGCAGATGTTTTGGTTTGCCGAACCGAACACAAAATTCCGAAAGATTTGCGCGAAAAATTGGCGCAGTTTTGCAACGTGAGTTTGGAAAATGTGATTGAATGTAAAGATTTGGACACCATTTACGAAGTTCCGGTTTATCTTCAAAAACAAAATTTCGACGAAGTGGTTTTAAAGGAACTCAACTTGAAAACCAAAAAAGAATCCGATTTGAAAGATTGGAAAAACTTTTTGAAACGCTACAAAAATCCGAAAAAAACAGTGGAAATCGCATTGGTCGGGAAATATGTTTCGCTGCAAGATTCGTATAAATCCATCGTGGAAGCCTTTATCCACGCCGGTGCCGAACAAGAAACGGAAGTGAAAATCCGTTGGATATACAGTGGCGACATTAATGAAAATAATATCACAGAAATCTTTAAAAACATTGACGGCGTTTTAATTGCCCCCGGTTTTGGCGATCGCGGCATTGAAGGAAAAGTGCTCACCGCAAAATTTGCGCGCGAAAACAAAATTCCGCTTTTGGGAATTTGCCTCGGAATGCAGATTATGACGATAGAATTTGCGAGAAATGTTCTGAATTTGCCCAAAGCCAATTCCGTAGAATTTGATGCGGCAACGCCCAATCCCGTGATTTCACTGATGACCGACCAAAAAGATATCTTCGATAAAGGCGGAACCATGCGGCTCGGAGCGTGGAAATGCGCCTTGAAACCCAATTCCAAACTTGCGAAAATCTACGGCAACAGAAATATTTCCGAGCGCCATCGCCATCGCTATGAATTTAATTCGGAATACCAACAGATTTTTGAAAAAAACGGATTGCTTCCGACCGGTTTCAATCCCGAAACAAAACTCGTGGAAACATTGGAACTGAAAAATCATCCTTTTTACATCGGTGTTCAATATCATCCCGAATACAAAAGCACGGCAGAAACGCCACATCCGCTGTTTTCGGCTTTCGTGAATGTTTGTGCGGGAAAATAATATCCGATTTTCAAGTTTGCGGTAACATTTTCGGAAAACTTCTTTATTGAAAATTATCCTGTCGTTTAAAACGGATATCCAAACGCAATATTCATCACGGGTTTGAAAGGTTTCCATTTGGAAATTACCCAGCGATCGCCCGGCGGCATATTCGGATCGTGAACTTTGTAGGCGAAATCCAATCTTAATTTGATGTAAGCCACGTTTACCCTCAATCCAAATCCGGTTCCGACTCCCATTTGGCTGATAAATTTGCTGAACTTGAATTGATCTCCAAATCCGCTGTCTTTCAAATTCCAAATATTTCCGGCATCAACGAAAGCGGCTCCTTCAAACATTTCATTAAAAGGAACTCGGTATTCTATGTTCGTGGTGAGTTTCAGATTGTCCATAATGTAGGCGCGAACTTTTTCGTTCACCTGAACATCCGCCGGACCAAGTCCGCCGAAAACTCGCCAAGCGCGAATATCATTCGGACCGCCGGTGTAGTAGGAACGAATAAACGGCATATTTTCGGAATTTCCGTACGGAATGCCGACACCGATAAATTGCCGGAGCGCCAGCGTGTGTTTATCATTAAAAAACGTGAAATATTTGCGGAGATTCACATCCAATTTTACGAATTGAGAATAGGGAATCCCGAAAATGGTTTTAGCGGTTCCCAAAGCCACACCGTCTTGAGTTTCCGCCGATTTCACCAAACTGAAAATATTTCCCGCCGTTTCAAAAGTTATGTCAATGCCAAACGGATTTTTAAAATTTTTTCGCCCGATTTGGTTGTATTTAAAATTATAAATGATGGAGGAAATTAAAACATCCTGCGTTTGTCTATCTTTATTGGTGATGGACTGCACGAATGAAAAATACAAATCCCGATTTCCCGCATTGGAATTGGAAAAATCATTAATGAAATTCGCATCGTTTAAAATGGAGGCAGAAACATCGTCAAAATTGATATTTCCGTTGTTGAATTGCAACTCTATTTCCGGATGTTCTTGAAAATAGGCTTCGTGGAGTTGGTTCACAACATCGCGTTCGCCGGTGAAAAAATCGTAGTATTTGTCTTTATTTCTGGTCAAACTAAATTCCGTGTTCAGAATGGAAAGTCGGTGAGAAATCAATTCGTTTTGAATATTCAGCAAATAATTTAAACTTCCGTTGAACCCGATTCTGCCCAAACCGATATTTTGCTGAATTGATGCTCCTAAATTAATGTTAGACGTGGGCGAATAGCGTTTCGGGATGAATTTATAATACTTAAACGGCAAAAGCAATTTCGGAAAAGTGAGCGTTTCTTGAAGGGAAAATTCAAAAGCACCGATTTTTTTATCCGGATTTTTAGGATTTTGAATAGTTCCGTAAGTTAGTGATAAAGAAGTAGTTAAGTTTTCGGCACCGCCAAAAAGATTTCTCGTCGTCAAATCTATGGAAGGGGCAACGGCGTGATTGAGAATTTCGGAATAGTTGTAATCTGCCGTCAGCCGCAAATCGTATCGGCGGAGCGGCGTCAAATAGTAAGAAACGTCTAAAATACTGTCGTTTTCTTTGTTCAAACTCAGTTGTTCCGAAACGTTAAAATTGTTCATCAGCGTCAAATTTCTTTTGGCAAGATCGAGATATTGCTGTTCATAAATATCGCCGGTTTTTAGGGGAATCGGTCGCCAAAGTGCAAGTGTTTTGTAGTTTTCTTTAAATTTATAAATGGAAATTCCCAAAGTGTCGTGAAGTTTTGCAATGGCGGTATCGTTTTCCGCTTTTGCGGCATCGCTCGCTCGTCTTAAATAAAAGACTTTAATTTTTCCGATGGTGGTTTTTCTAAACGGCGAGGAATCCAAAGAATCTTTATGAATTTCCAGAGTTAAAGGCACTTGTTTCTTGCTGTTCAGCGTATCTGCGGTGAAATAAATGTATTCGCCGGAAGCGTTGAAATTGTAGTATCCGTTGTCTTTCATCAAAGCGTTGATGCGTTTTGTTTCGTCCTCCAAAATTTCCTGATCGAGAATTTTTTTATCTTTCACCAAACTTTTATTTAGGCTGTTTTCATAAACGGATTTCACGCCGGAATCGGGAATATTGTAGGAATATCCGTTGATGTAAGTGGGATCTTTTGCGTTAATCAAATAATTTACTTTTGCTTTTTTTGCGGCGGAATCTTTGATTGATTTGTAGGTTACGTCTGCGTCCCAATAGCCTTTATAGACCAAAATTCTGCGAATGGCATTGGCTCCGGCATCTGTTTTTCCCTCGTCCCAAATCACGGGCGGTTTTCCGAGAGATCGCTTTAAACGATTGTGAAGCAAAGTTTTACCAACATATTCCGGATGTCCGAATTTGATGTAAATGGAATCTCGCAGTTTTTGATTTCGGATTTCTTTCGGGTTCGACATATATTCGTTCAAAATGGAATCGTATTTGGGATTGACGGCGTTGTACGACCAAAGCCCGAAAGGAACGATGAACAGTTGTTTTTTGTTTGGTTTTTGCGAAACGTAATCGGGAATACGGTCTGCCAAAACTTTTTCGCCTTCGTATTGAAATTCGTTTTTGGTGAGCAGAAATTCGCCGTTCGGAACTTTCCGCGTTGTGCTGCAAGCATTCAGCAATGCGAGCAAAATTGCAGATGAAAAAAATATTATATATTTTTTTGAATATCCGCTTTGAGTAATAAATTTATAATTACGACTATAACCCATTGATTTTCTGTATTTTGTTCTTTTGTCTTGAAACAAAAGAACCAAAAGTTCAAGGCTTGGAAACTCGGCTAAAATCTTCGATTTCTTAACGCCTCCGTTTGGCTCCGCCGAACCACTTCGTTAGGTTTCCGAAGCCGTTTCCAAAGATACAAAATATAGGATATTTACCTGTTATTGCTACAAATATTTTTGATGATATTTAAAGAAATGCTTACCGCTCATTCCGTCAAAATTTTAAAATCTTTGGACCAAAAAAAGTTCAGACAAAAATACAATTTGTTTTTGGTTGAAGGCAATAAAATCATCAAAGAACTTGCGAATTCCAACTACGAAACGCAAGAAATTTTTTCTGCGAACCCCGAAAGATTCTGTAGCCGTTTGAAAACTTCGTAAAAATGTTTTAAATAAAAATGTTTTCGTTTAATACAAAGGTTTCTGGCGATTGTCTCGAAAACGAGTTATCAGGATAGTTTGACCTTTGATTTTATAGAACAAAGAAAATTTTCCTTTAAAAAAAATTAATTGGTATGTGTTGTGGTCGCGGAGAAATACTCCCAAACGAGGATTTTCTAAAATATAATTTAGAGCCTTTTCTGCTTCCGAAATTATTTTGTCCGAATATCTATCGGATTGATTGTGATGTCTCCAATATTCGAGAGTGTCATCAAAATTAATTTCCGCTTCTTTTGTCCATTTAGCTTCCATATTTTTCACGTGCTTTCTTAAAGACTTCGGAACTGTCTATTAATCTTCCGTTAGCAATATCTTCTTCGGATTTTTGCAAATGATATAGGTCTTCTTCCGTTAAAACATAAGGATCATACTCACCTTCTTCGG